>SUXM01000015.1 GCA_015060925.1 Parabacteroides distasonis | reverse complement strand
GTGCAATACTCGTGGTGGCATTCTTCTATGGAGGTAGCATCAATTTTACACTACTTACAATAGCTGCCGTAGTGTTGCTTGGAGTTTGGCTTATCAATCGCTTTGGTGAAAAACGAATGGCGTTTTATATTGTCCCAGCCGTTATCGTATGATTTTTGTTCTACTATGCAGGTATTCACGCAACGATGGCAGGCGTGGTAATGGCTATGATGATTCCTATGGACGCTCGTTTCTCTCGTTCATACTTCAACAAAAAATGCGATAGTTATCAATCTTTAATGCGCGAATACGACAATGGTGTTAAATGACCTGACTGATAGACTCTCAATTTATCTATCATTATATTTTATCCATTCAAACATGTTTTTATCGTCTGCCTTTCTTCTATTGATGTAATATGTATCTCCTGCACATCCGTTTAAGATGATTTGGTCGGGAGTATGTGAAGCGTATGATCAATATATGCCACCGTTAGGGTCGAAATAACAAGCTTCGGGTTTGAAGCCATCCATGTTGATTTCAAGTTCTCCCATTACTTCACTTTGGTTGTTCTGAGAAAAATAAACCGTCCGTTCTTGTGTGTTTGGAAGCACTCTGATACCACTATAAACCGTAGCTACTTGTTTGGAGTTAAAAATATTGTTCGCTTGAAGTTGCAATACCAATCTATTCATCATATTTTTATAATAATTTTATTCCGTTTATACCTTTATACAAAGAAGCGTGGCACTGCAAAGCCACATTCTAAGTCGGAGGTCGTAGGAATAACCTTTATTCAGAGGTATGGTAATAGCAGCCCACGCTATGTGCGTGAGAAACCATTACGCTTAGTCTCTCTGAATAGTCTTGAATTTCCTACGTTCCCGACTTCGAGATAAGCATAACGCTTCTTCTTTTTCTCATATGTTTTGAATAGAGTTGCCTCAATCTAACTGCAAAATCACAAAAAGTCGTAACAATAGAAACTCTACGGGCGAATTATTACGCTTTAGGATGTGTTTTAGTATAATATGCTTGATTTTAAACCAAAATAGTGTGTAGGCAAGAGTTTATAACAAAAAAAGTGACTCGCCAGCAGTTCTACGGGACGCTGACGGGTTCTGTTGTTTTTTGTTTTGTGCAAACTCCTATTTCTTGGAAGTTCTTCGATATTTTTGATTATTGGCTGTAGGATTCTCAGGATTTGTCATTTCCAAGACACCCATATCTAAAAATGGCTGTATATGTCTGGTTCACCTGATGGAACAGCGGATATAGTGAAACGTATGCAAAAAGAGTTTCCGGAGCGTCTGTTCATGGTGGAATGGAAAGGTAAATTGGGATTGGGTACAGCTTATATCTGTGGTTTCAAGTGGGCGATTGAACATAAATATGATTTTATTTTTGAGATGGATGCCGACTTTAGCCATAATCCGAATGACCTGCCCAAATTATATGCCGCTTGTACGGAACAGGTAGGCGATGTCGCAGTCGGTTCTCGGTATTGTAATGGGGTGAATGTGGTGAACTGGCCATTGGGACGAGTTCTGATGTCCTATTTTGCCTCTGTGTATGTTCGATTGGTAACAGGCATGCAGGTACAAGATACAACTGCCGGTTTCAAATGCTATCGTAGAGAGGTGCTTGAAACAATTGAATTAGATAAGATTCACTTTAAAGGATATGCATTTCAGATAGAAATGAAATTTACCGCTTACCAATGTGGTTTTAAGATAATCGAAGTCCCCATCATCTTTATCAACCGTGTATTGGGAACATCCAAGATGAATTCTTCTATCTTCGGAGAAGCCCTTTTTGGTGTATTGAAATTGAAGTGGTGGAGCCTATTTAGAAAGTATCCTCGGAAACAACATAAAGTATTAACAAAATAAGAAATCTATACTTAAAAACAAAAAGGCTGTCACTTTATGATTTATAAATCGTGACGGAATTCAGAAGGAGACATGCCTGTAGCATTACGAAAGAAGCGGGTGAAATGGTTAGGATAATTAAATCCAAGTCGCGAGGCTACAGTGTTAATAGGTAGTTGAGGGTTGGCAAGTAATGACTTAGCTTTCTCTATAATTTTGTTGCGAATATATTCTTTTGCCGTGATTCCAAGTTCATGTTTAACAACATCACCAAAGTAGTTTGCCGATAGGTGGAATTGTTCGCTGCACCATGCCACATGAGGTGGCCCGAAACGCCGAGGTAGTTCGCTACCATCAGCCAAATAACTGTCAAGCATAGAGTCTAACTGACACACGAGTTCTGACGCTTTCGCTTTTTTGGTGTCGAATTGGCGATCATAAAATCTTCGGCAATAACTGAGTAATTGTCCTATGCCAAGACGCAGCATGTGTCCAGTAAATTCATCGTTGGGTGCACGCAGTTCTGTTAGTATAGTGTTAAAGCAATTAAGCATGATACTACGCTCTCCCTCGTAAAGTTCTAACGCCTCAAATACTTCATAGTCGAAAAAGTTAAACATGTAAAAGTCACGTCCAAGACCTGTGTTTATAATCAATTCCGGACGGAAAGTGAGCATCCAGCCCCTTGGACGTATGTTGTGGTTAAGGTCTACGCTTACTACATGGCCGGGTTTCATCGTGAAAGCAGTTCCTGCCTTATAGCGTATGCACGAATTACGAAGGCGCAATTCTCCAAAATCTGCATCCATTAAAACGACACAATACATACCGAAATCCGTAGGCTCAAAAAGCGAGAGATCTGCATCTGCAAGATTACACACACTGACTTGAGGATGGTATGTCGGTTGACCAAAAAAACGGTTGAATTGATCTATATTTTCTATTACTCTTGTCATATTTGTCGGTAATTTTGGTATAAAGATATGATATTATTTGATTTTATCAGTAATAATGGTATTATAAATTGGTAGTTTTTGCTTATAAAAGTAAAAAAGGTATTTTTATCCGTAAAATAAGTACTTATCTTGTTGTTGATTAATAATACTTTTGCGCCCAGTCGTAGAACAATGATGATAAACTAATAAATAAAAAATATAAAAGGCATAAGATTATGGCAGTAAAATTTTATCAGACAGAAAACCAAGTGCCACTTGAGATGCACAAGGTACGTATGGTTCAGAAAATTTCGCTTCTTCCAGTGGAAGAACGTTTGAAGAAAATACAAGCGGCAGGTAACAATACATTCCTTTTACAGAACCGTGATATCTATTTGGATATGCTCACAGATTCAGGTGTGAACGGCATGACTGATTTGCAGATGGCAGCAGCTATGCGCGCCGATGATTCTTATGCAGGTTCTGAAACATTCAACCGAGTGAAAGATGCAGTAAAGGAGGTTTTTGGTACAGATAACGTTTTGCCGGCTCATCAGGGACGCGCCTGTGAAAATATTCTTGCTTCTGCATTGGTAAAGCCGGGACAGGTGGCACTGATGAATTTCCATTTCACAACAACGAAGGCACATGTGACACGTATGGGTGGAACAGTTGAGGAGTTGGTGGCAGAGAAGGGACTCAAACCGCAATCAAATGATCCGTTTAAAGGAGATTTCGATCTAAAGAAACTACGTGCGACAATTAAGGAAAAAGGAGCTGAAAATGTGGCGTTCGTGCGTGTTGAGGCTGGAACAAATCTTATTGGAGGTCAACCTGTATCACTTGAAAATATGCTTGCTGTGACTGACATTTGCCATGAAAACAAAATAGTCAGTGTACTTGACGCATCGTTGCTTCAAGATAATATCTATTTCATGAAGACTCGTGAGGCACGTTGTAAATATATGGATATTAAATCTATTTACCATCTGCTTGCCGACCACTTCGATATCATCTACTTCTCTGCTCGTAAACTTGGGTTTGCCAAGGGTGGTATCATCACAAGCAAGGATTCGAAGTATACTAAGATGATGATGGAATACATTCCGCTTTATGAAGGATTCCTTACTTACGGAGGTATTGATGTGCGTACAATGGAAGCTATGGCACAAGGACTTTATGAAAGTCTTGACATGGAATATATCAACCAAGGGCCGGAGTTCATTAACTATCTTGCTAAGGAACTTGACGATTATGGAGTACCTGTAATCCTTCCCGCCGGAGGATTGGGATGTCACCTTAATGCAGGTGCTTTTGTTCCTGACATGCCGCACAATGAGTATCCGGCGGGTGCTGTAGCGGCGGCTCTGTACATTGCCGGAGGTATCAGAGGTATGGAGCGAGGTACACTTTCCGAACAACGTAATCCGGATGGTACTGAGCCTTTTTCCGAACTAGAACTGATGCGTCTTGCTGTGCCACGCCGTGTTTACACCTTGTCACAGTTGAAGTATGTGGCTGACCGTGTGAAGTGGCTTTGGGATAACCGTGAACTTATCGGCGGACTTGAATGGGTGGAAGAACCGTCTATTCTCCGTTTCTTCTTCGGCCGTTTGAAAGAGAAAGGCTATTGGCAGGAACAACTTGCTGAAAAGTTCCGCAAAGACTTTGGTGAAAGCTTATAAGGTAAACACTTTGGTATTAAGAAAGGGGATAGTGGTACATACTTACTGATCTTGATGTATTTGCAGTGTCCCTGGTTAAAGATAGGTCGGATGTAATCTTCACTTACATCCGACCTATTTTTAATTACATCGGAGGTAAATGGCATTGATAAAAAGTTTTATTTTTGTGCATGACTTAATATTATGTATTATGAAAAAACATGGGTTTAAATGGATTACGTTGGTTTCCCTTTTGTTTGTGGGGATGGCTTGTGTACAGGAAAAGCCGTCCGGCCGTTCGTTGATGATTGTTTTCAACGAGGACAATGACCATTATTTTAAATTGGATTCGACGTTGATGACGCAGGATGCATTGGAGGGATATATCGATCGGTTGGCAACAACGAAGGTTACTCACTTTTTTATGTGTCCGAATGGTCAGCGTACAAGTTATGATTCACAAGTGGATGAACCGATTTGGGCAGGTGTCAATGATGATCCGGTGGCACATAGTTGGTGTATCAATGCCGGTATTCTATATCGGAAAGGGATAGATCCTTATGCGGTATGGACTAAGCAGTGTCGGAAACGGGGAATTTCTCCTTGGATTACGGTTCGTATGAATGATGGGCATGGGCTTTCTTCTACACGAAAGAATTACCGTAATACCCAATATTGGCATGAACATCCGGAACTTCGCCGAGTGCCGGAAACGGTTTGTGACAATGGTTGGAAGACGGCTCAGTTGATGGTGTATGATTATTCCAAACCGGTTGCTTATCAGCATCATTTGGATTTGGTTCGTGAATTGCTTACTCGTTATGATGTGGACGGCATCGAATTGGATTGGATGCGTAATCCTTATTTGCTTTCTCCCGGAAAGGAACAGGAACAGAGTGGTGTCTTGACGCAATTTATGCGGGATGTACGTGCGATGGTTGATTCTTGCCAAAAGGAGAGGGGGCATGTTTTGGGTATATCGGTACGTGTGCCGACAACCCTTGAGATTACCGATGCTTGGGGGTTCAAGGTCGGTCAATGGGCTGAAGAGGGGCTTATTGATATGTTGGTTCCAACCGCATTTTATAATAGTATTGATACAAAAATGCCGATTGAGGCTTGGCGTGAGTTGCTTAGTAAGGCTTCCAAGCCGGTAGCTTTGCTTCCGGGTACAGATTATCACATGGCAGCTTATGAGGGAGCTCCGAGAATCGAAATTCCAGCAGCCGTTTATTATGGATGGGCGGCTGATTTGATTGAACGTGGGGTGGATGGGCTTTACTTTTTTAATATGGCCTATTCGAATCCGCTGAATCCTCAATCTCCGCTTTATACGATGTTATGTAGTGGTTTTACTCCGGAACAGATGAAGTCTGTACGTCGTCGTCATCCGGTAACCTATCCGGATTGGCGAACACCAGATGATCGTTTTACTTGCCGGTTACCATGTACAACTAATCAGGTGAATAAATTTACGATTTATACGGGTAAGCGTTATGCTGAAAAGGGATATGTCTCTTTGTTGATCGGTTTGCAGAAATCAGAAGATGTAGGACAAGTGATGTTGCCTGCTACGTTAAATGGTGTTCCTGCGATACGACAGTTTACGTATGCCGGAAATATCGAGTATTTTAGTTCACGGGCAGCTCGGTTTATCCAATATATTTTCCCGATGGATGTATTGAAAGAGGGAAAGAATGAGGTAGAAGTGGGAACATGGCCGACTCTGCAACAGATAGAGTGGGTGGAATTGCAGGTGAATCCGGCTGAAGCTCCAGAATATTATGATATATAGCCCAAGAGGTGAGACGGGTGAATCAAACAAGCCTCCTAATCTCCTTTCCTAAGAGATTAAGAGGCTTGTTTCTTTAGGGTATATGTTGAAATTATAGAGGTATTTTGTCGATTCTGCGTTGGTGACGACCTCCTTCAAATGGGGTAGAGAGAAATGCTTCAACCACGCGTGTAGCCTCTTCTTGGCTAATAAAACGGCCTGGCATGACAAGTATGTTCGCATCGTTATGAGAACGAGCAAAAGAGGCTAACTCTTTTTCCCAACAGAGGGCAGCACGTATTCCTTGATGTTTGTTTAGAGTAATGGCGATTCCGTTTCCGGTTCCACATATTGCAATGCCGGGATATACTTCTCCTGACTCAATGGCATTAGCAAGCGGATGGGCGAAATCCGGATAATCACAACTGTCAGTTGAATGTGTACCGAAATCTTTATATACAATCCCTTTTGAGTCAAGTATTTGTTTGATATACTCTTTTAACTCAAACCCTGCATGGTCGCTACATAAACCTATTGTTTTCATATTTCTGGTAAAAATAAAAGGAGTACGACTAAGCGTACTCCTTTGGGGTTATTATGCTAATAATTCTTTTACTTGGTTATAAACATTCTGTCCGGTGAAGCCTAACTTTTCATCCAAGACTTTGTATGGAGCAGAGAAACCGAATGATTCAAGTCCCCATACTTTACCGTTTGCACCTACCAAACCTTCTAAGTTGACAGGCAAACCGGCAGTTAGTCCGAATATTTTGCTTCCTGTCGGAATGACAGATTCTTGATATTCTTTGCTTTGGCTGCGGAACAATCCTTCAGAAGGAACAGATACGATGCGAACCTTGATTCCGTCTGCACGAAGCAAAGCAGCTCCTTCTACTAAAGTTGATACTTCAGAACCGGAAGCGACCATGGTTACATCTGGGTTTTCATCTCCCTCTACGATGTAAGCACCTTTACCAGCCTGTAAAGCCTCTTCGTAACGGCATTCTTTAGCCGGTAGGTCAGTGATGTTCTGGCGGGAGAGGATCAAAGCAGTAGGAGTAGAGGTGTTTTCCATTGCCATCTTCCATGCCACTGTTGTTTCGACTGCATCTGCCGGACGTAATACCAACATGGAGTTATGTCCCTTGTGGTTCTTTAGTTTTTCCATCAAACGGATTTGAGCTTCTTGTTCAACCGGTTCGTGGGTAGGACCATCTTCACCTACACGGAATGCATCGTGTGTCCAGATGAATTTAACTGGTTGTTCCATCAAAGCGGCCATACGAACAGCCGGTTTCATATAATCAGAGAATACAAAGAATGTACCGCAAGCAGCAATGACACCACCATGCAATGACATACCGATACAGATACATGCCATAGTTAATTCAGCTACACCGGCTTGGAAAAAGGCTCCGCTGAAGTCTCCTTTTGTGAATGCATGTGTCTTTTTTAAGAAACCGTCTGTCTTATCAGAGTTAGATAGGTCGGCTGAAGCAACAATCATGTTTTCCACTTGGGTAGCCAAAGCGCTTAAAACAGTTGCTGATGCAGCACGGGTTGCCTGGTTCGGTTTTTGTTCGATTGCTTTCCAATCAACAACCGGAGCTGCTCCTGAGAACCATGTTTTCATCTTGGCTGCCAATTCTGGATTAGCGTTAGCCCATGCCTCTTTTGCTTGGTTACGTTCGGCTACGATAGCAGCTAATTCTTTTGCACGGTTTGCATATAGTTCGGCTACTTCCGGGAAAATCTGGAATGGATCTTCCGGGTTACCTCCTAAATTCTTAATGGTTTCTGCGATGGATGCACCAGCAGCAGAGATTGGTTGGCCATGTGTGGAAACTTTGTTTTCATAGCTGCTGTTATCTGCACCTACAGCCCCTTTACCCATGATGGTCTGGCCAATGATAAGGGTAGGACGGCTCTTTTCAGCTTTTGCTTCAGTAAGAGCTTGGCGGATTTCTGCCACATCATTTCCATTGATGGAGATTACTTTCCAACCCCAAGCTTCATATTTCATCGCTACGTTTTCAGTAGAAACTTCATCTACAGTCGTTGAAAGCTGGATATTGTTAGAATCATAGAACATGATAAGGTTGTCCAAACCTAATGTTCCGGCAATACGGCCGGCTCCTTGGGAAATCTCTTCTTGGATACCACCGTCAGAAATGTAAGCATAAATGGTTTGATCCATCACATCACCAAGGCGGGCCTTTAAGAATTTGGCAGCGATGGCAGCACCGACTGCAAATGTATGTCCTTGTCCCAATGGACCGGATGTGTTTTCGATACCACGCATTACGTCGATTTCTGGATGTCCCGGTGTTACGCTTCCCCACTGGCGGAATTCTTTCAATTCATCCATTGTGAATTTACCGGTCAGTGCTAAGATGGCATAAAGCATGGGTGACATGTGTCCCGGATCTTGGAAGTAACGGTCTCTTCCTTCCCATGTCGGATTTTGTGGATCGTAAACAAGAAATTCAGAGAACAGTACATTGATAAAATCGGCTCCTCCCATTGCGCCACCTGGGTGACCAGATTTAGCCTTTTCGACCATGGATGCAGCAAGAATACGGACGTTATCTGCTGCTTTGTTCATTAAATTGATATCGTTCATTGTATGAAGTTTTGTTGTTTTTTTGCAAAGATAGTGAATCTCCTCGTATTGGATTCTATTTATTAAATAATTCCTTATCTGTAAAAGCTCCTAATTGAAGATATTTCTCATAAATAGTCAGATAAACCTGATGGTTTTCGGGATTTGGGAAATATTCTTTTGCAAATCCTTGGTTCATTTTATCCTGTGCCTCCTCTACGGTTTGATAAATGCCGGCTCCGACAGCGGCAAACATGGCACTACCCAGTGCACATGCTTGTTCGGCTTTGGATACCTTGATTGGCATGTTCAATACATCGGCTAATGTTTGCATGATGAATGGTGATTTGAGAGCAATACCTCCAATACCGATGACACTTTCGATGGTTAGACCGTTTTTCAAGAAGCGGTCGATGATCGCTTTTGAGCCAAATGCTGTAGCCTCAACCAAAGCCTTGAAGATAAGAGGAGCTGAACTTGCCAAGTTAAGTCCGGTGATAGTCCCCTTTACTAAAGGATTGGCATCTGGAGTACGGCGTCCGTTCATCCAGTCTACCGCTAAAATTGAACTTTGGCTAATCGGGATTTGTTCAGCCTCTTTGGTCAAGGCTGGAATGATCTTGTCTATAGTCTCTTCTATGAGTTTGTTTTTGGTCTCATTATCGATTAGTGTACTTTGAGCTAAGATGTTTTCTATTGGCCATGCCAACACTCTTTTGAACCAAGCATAGATGTCTCCAAAACTGGATTGGCCGGCTTCCATACCAATCATGCCGGGGAGGACAGAACCGTCTACCTGTCCACAGATGCCAGGTATCAATTTGTTTTGCATCTCTTCGTATGAAGAAACCATGATGTCGCATGTTGAAGTTCCGATAACGCGAACTAATGTACGAGGTTTGATCCCTGCTCCGACAGCTCCGGTATGACAATCCAGCGCTCCCACAGAGATGGATACAGAGGTGTTGAGACCTAACCGTTCAGCCCAATCTTTAGAAAGTTCACCTATTTTAGTTCCTCCTGTATGGGTCTCTTTGTAAAGGTGTTCTCGGAATCCTGCCAAAGAGGGTTCGATCTTTGTTAAGAATGTTTCAGGGGGAAGACCTCCCCATTCAGCCATCCACATGGCTTTATGTCCGGCTGCACAACGGTTTCGGTAGGCCTCTTCCGGTTTGGTTTTTCCGGTAAGAAGTGCGGGTAACCAATCGCATAACTCAATCCAAGCATAAGCTTTTTTTCGGATGTCAGTATCTATCCTTAATAAATGAGCCATTTTTGCCCATACCCATTCCGAGTCATAGATGCCTCCCTCGTATGCTGTGTAATCTATATCCCATTGTTTGGCAAGACGGTTGACTTCTGCTGCCTCTTGGATGGCAGTATGGTCTTTCCATAAGACAAACATTGCATTGGGATTTTCTGCATATTCAGGTAAGAGAGCCAGTGGAAGTCCTGTCTCATCGGTTAATACGGGTGTACTTCCTGTCGTATCGAAGGCTATACCGGCAATGTCAGCCGTTATCTCTTGTGGACATTGAGCTAAAGCATTTAGGATCGTTTGTTCCATTGTCTCGATGTAATCAAGGGGATGATGCCTGTATTGGTTGATGGAGGGATTACAATACTTGCCTTCTTTCCATCGGGGATAATACTTGACAGCAGAAGCAATGACTTCTCCTGTTGTGGCATTTACAACAATGGCACGTCCGGAATCACTACCGAAATCTAAACCTATTACATATTTTTTGTCAGTCATGGTATCTTTGTTCTATGGCTTTTGATAAAAAGAAAATGCAACGAAGAGATTCGCTGTTTTGAAAATCTTCGTTGCATTATTAAAAAGATTACTGTTATGCTAATTTGCGAGCGCCATCGCTAATCACAACTTCGTATAATTTAGGTTCGTGACCGAACTTTTCAGTGTAAGATTTGAATGCTTCTTTCACGAATGCATCAAATTTTTCTTCTTTTACCAAGTTGATAGTACATCCACCGAAACCACCACCCATTACACGAGATCCTGTTACGCCACATTTCTTAGCAACGTCATTTAAAAAGTCAAGCTCTTCGCAGCTAACTTCATATTGTTTGCTCATGCCGTAATGAGTTTCGTACATTTTCTGGCCAACAGTTTCGTAATCGCCTTTTTCTAATGCGTCACAAACATCAAGTACTCGTTGAACTTCACCGATGACATATTCTGCACGCATGTAGTCTTCTGCACTGATGTCGTTCTTAACTTCGTCCAACATATCCATAGTCGCATCACGTAAGAATTCTACTTCCGGATGATTACGGCGGATAGCTGCAGCTGCATTTTCACAAGACTGACGGCGTTTGTTATAAGCTGAAGAGGCCAACTCATGTTTTACGACAGAGTCAAGTAATACCAATTTGTAGCCAACCGGATTGAACGGGAAGTATTTGTATTCAAGAGAACGGCAGTCCAGACGGATCAAGCTACCCTTTGCACCAAATACAGATGCAAACTGGTCCATGATACCACAGTTTACACCGCAGTAGTTATGTTCGGTAGACTGACCGATTTTAGCCAATTCAAACTTGTCGATATTCAAGTTATAAAGGTCGTTCAATGCGAAAGCATACGTACTTTCCAATGCAGCAGAAGAGGACATACCTGCACCTAAAGGTACATCACCTGCGAATACAGTATCGAAACCTTTTACCTCTCCGCCACGTTTGATGATTTCGCGGCATACACCAAAGATGTATCTTGCCCAGCTAGCTTTGGGAGCGTCTTCTTCTTTCAAACCGAATTCAGCATAGTCGTTCAAGTCAACAGAAAATGCACGTACTTTATCTAATCCGTTAGGTTTGATTTCAGCAATCATCCCTTTGTCAATAGCACCCGGGAAAACAAAACCTCCATTGTAGTCAGTATGTTCACCGATCAAATTGATACGTCCCGGAGATGCATATACGCTACCTTCTGTTGCGAATAACTCTTGAAATTTATTTCTGATTCTTGTTTGCATGATTGTATTATTTATAAGTTAGATAAAGGCGTGTCACTTGATTTCTTGGCACGCCTTTTTTTATTATTGTTGATTTATTTTGCAGATTCTTTATTTACATTTTTAGAACCTATAAGTGCATAGAATAGGATATAAGCTGCACTGAAAAGAACAACCCAGTAGCTGGTCATATAATCTGTCATTTCTGCTACTTGAGCCTGGATAGCCAACATCACTGCACAACCAAATACCATAGTCATGAAGATACCAGAAGCAACAGCAGTGTATTTACCCAAACCTTCTACAGCCATGTTGAAGATACCACCCCACATGACAGAAGTACAAAGACCTACCAATAAGAATGCGAAGATACCGATAGGAACTTCAGCCCAAATCAATGTCAAAGTACCCCAGTCAATACCTGGAACATTTACTTTGATGTCAGTCGGAGCAAACATACCGAATGAAACAAGAAGCAATGTTGCGATAGATACAGTCGTAATCATGACACGGCTGGAAACTTTACCACCGATACTTGCACCGATGAAACGACCGATAAGCATCATGAACCAGTAAACAGCCACGATCAAACCGGCAGTAGCAGCAGAGATTCCTAATTCCGGAGTGTTAACCAAATACATATTGATGTAAGTAGGAGTACCTACTTCTACACTCATATAAAGGAAAATAGCAAGAGCACCCAATGCAAAGTGGCGATATTTCAACGCACCTTTGATTAAGCTTGTGTCAACCGGAGCCTGTTCTGGCTCTTCAATTTTAGTGAAGATAATAACAACAAAAGCGATGATGAAAATAGCCAAAGCAATCATCAAAGCCGGAGTAGCATCCGCAATCTTTGTTTCAGGAGTGATTTCACCGATCAAAGCACCCATGATGATATAAACAGCTACTGCAGCAGCAGAGTTGAATACACCACCTGTTTGGATTAGCTGGTTTCCGGCATTACCACCGCCACCAAGAAGGTTCAACATTGGGTTTACTACACAGTTAAGGATACACATACAGAAACCTGTAATGAATGCACCTACCAAGTAGATAGTAAATACAAGACCTAAGTTTTCTTTGGCATCGAACTGACCACTCATCCATTGAACGATGATACCAGTGATACCGATTGCAAGACCGATTAAAGCAGTCTTTTTGTAGCCATACTTAGCGATAAGCATACCGGCTGGAATACCCATTAGCAAGTAAGCAACGAAGTTACCATAGTTGCCAATTTGAGCCAATACTTCAGAAATTTCTCCCTGAGCTTTGATGATGTTTGCCATTGGTGAGCATAAATTTGTCACAAAGGCAATCATTGCGAAGAGTGCAATCATTACAAGAATAGCACCCCATTGTTTAGTTTGTTGAGCCATTGATTGATATTTTTAAATGTTATTAAATAATTTGTTATTCTACAGAGAATTTATAAACAGTCTTGCTGTTGAATGTCTCTCCCGGACGCAATACCGTTGACGGATATTCCGGTTTGTTTGGGCTATCCGGATAGTGCTGGGTCTCTAAGCAGAGAGCGGCACGAGCCGGGTAACGTTGACCATTTTTCCCGATGAAGTTACCGGTCATCCAGTTGCCTGTATAAAGTTGTACACCCGGTTCGGTTGTAAAACATTCCATCACAATACCAGTTTTAGGAGATATGCAACGGGCGCATAAAGACATCTCGTTTGTATTTTCTTTATTCAATATGTAAGTGTGGTCATATCCTTTACCAAAATTCAATGCTTCAAAATCTTCATCTATACGTTCACCCACTTCATGTGGTGTACGGAAATCCATCGGTGTCCCTTCTACCTTTTCTTTAGGGCCATACGGGATAGCTGTTTCGTCTGTCGGTAGATAATAATCGGCATTAATGGTAAGCAAATGGTCATATACAGAAGGATCACCTTGTCCGGATAGATTAAAATAGGAGTGGTTGGTCAAGTTTAAGACGGTCGGTTTGTTGGTTGTGGCTTGATAGGTAATCATGACTTCATTGTCGTCAGTCAACTGATAAGTCACCTTGGTTTCCAAAGTCCCAGGGAACCCCTCTTCGCCATCTTTGGAGGTGTAAGTCAATTCTATAGTTTGGGTATCCAATTGGTTCCAATCCCAGACAACAGCATTAAAGCCTTTGATACCTCCGTGCAGGTTGTTAGGACCATTATTGATAGCCAATTGATCGTAAACAACGCCATCTAAAATGAATTTCCCTTTGGCGATGCGATTCCCATATCGTCCGCAAATCGCTCCGAAATAAGGTTCTTCGGATGTCAGATATTCATCAATGGAATTATGGCCGGTTACGACATCAACCAACTTGCCTTCTCTGTCAGGAACCATGAGCGAAACGATTTTAGCTCCATAATTTGTGATAGTTAACTCAGCTCCTTTTTCGTTTGTCAGGATACATAAAGATGTTTCCTTCCCCTCTATTAGCTTATAGAAATTAGCTGTATTTAATCCAGACTTAGTACTTTCGTTTTTCATGTAAAATATAATTTCTAAAATTGTGTGTAAAATTACTCTCTTATTTAGTATTCAAACATTAGTTAAACATGTTTTATAGCATAGTTTCTTTTAGGCGCTTGAAAAAAGGTCAATAATAACCTCCCTTTATTCGCTCTCTTTTTGGATACGCCTCAATATTTCTTGGAAACCGGAAGAGGTCAGTCTGCTTTCAATCCAAGCAACGAAATCAAACGTCTTAAGCAGTTGTTTTTCATATTTGTCTTGTCTGATCAAAGAGACCTCTTTTTGGTATTGCGACCAAAGTTTTTCCTTGTCTTTTTTGAAAACAGGAAGCGGATATGCCATCAAAAAGCGGAATAGCAGCTTCTCGGTGATATAGATTTGCTTTTCATACCGGATCATTCTTTTGATGGAATTAATTTCATTGAGGAAAAAATCATAATTGCCGGACTCTGCCTGTATGACTAAGTTTATCAATCGGGCAGTTTTGTAGGAGGGTAGTGTGTGGAAAGATTTTCCTGATTCCAAAATCTTTTTCATGCTTTTGCGTGCTTTGGATATGTTTCCTAAACAGAGGTGCAGGATAGCTGCTTGAAGATACAACTTGACCTGTGTCTCAGGCCCGGCAATGGTCGCTTTTTTGGATAGGAAATCATTGTATTCCGTAGCATAAAGCTCTGCTTTGTCAAACTTACCGGTATTGAGGATCCCGGATAGTTCATAAAGATGGATATGGGCTTGTACCTCCACAACGAATTCGGTAGGATAGTTCCCGTTACTTATGTCTTTCAATTTGGAGATGAAGAAAGGCATCTCTTGATATAAACCGGTAATGTGCAAGCTGTCCAAAGCCCCTTCGATGGCACTAAGGTAATAGATTGGAGGATTCAAAATTAAATGCCGATTGGCTTCAAACAGTGCGATCAGCTCTTTGTAGAAGCGGATGGCGGATTTATAGTTCCCGGCATTCAAGTAATAGGTTGCTTGGAAAAGGAGATGCAGCTTGCGTGCTTCAAAACCTTTATACGAATGGTTGGCTATTAGGTTCAGTTCGCTTAAAACCAAATCATTCAAATCCTCTTTTTGTTTATTGGAACGGGCATACCCTCTGTAGGCAATCCGATGCTTTAATATATCATATAGTTGTAGATGTTGGTTGATATTACGGGTGTATTTCATGGTGTCATTGATCTGCATCTGTTTATTAACCAATATCTTCTCATTGATACCGTTGAAATGGATTGTTCTCATGTATTTAAGTTCGGTTCGGCCTATCAATAAAAGTAGAAGGTCTTTTTCATACATGCTTGCTAATTTGCGAGCCTTTTCTAATTCCGAAAAGGCATTGTCATACAATTCACGTTCAAACAAGATGTTTGATTTGGTGATATAGTTGAATATGGAGGTTTGGATATCCTGTTTGTCCCGAAGTTGGACCAAACAATCTAACAGAACCTGGTAAAGATGTTTGGCTGCCATTTCAAAACTCTTCTCGTTTACCTCCTCGCTAAACTTGGCATAAATCTGTTCGGCTGATAAACCTTCGCTGGCATAATTGTAAATGAGCATGTAATTTTTATCTCCGCTTTGGAGGTTCGTATAGAGTCTGATATATCTTTTTTCAGCTTTGGAAAGTGATTGGATCAATAAGATGATTTGATCTATTTTAGTGGCCTGTTTCATGATACTACAGATTTGAATATGAGCTCCGTTTTGGATGTGATTCTTGCAAAGATAGCTTTTGGGTTTATCTTATCCAAAAAAATAAATAAAAAAGAAAAGTAATATATAGGAAAAAACCTTACATTTGTCTTGGTTTCTTGTTTATTGAATATAGACAAAGCTAAAATGTAAGTTATGAAAGAAGATTACAATGCTTTAAAGAAGTTTCAGGATACCTTTATTAATACAAATGGGCGTTTCTATATATTGGAACAACGTGTACCGGTAAAGTTACAAATGGAATATTTCAGATATTCCGAACGAATAAGGAAGGATCCGGATAAAAACAAACTTAACTATGAGGTGATACAAGATGTTTTGTCTGATCCGGAAATGGATGCTGGGCAAAAGAAACATGTTTTATCCATATTGGCAACCTCTAACGAGATAAAGGCCTACCGTATGCTGGAAGCATATGCTCAAGCTCCTGCACCTGAGGTGATGGAGTGGGCTCATTTGGCATTGATGGAAGCCCGGATAGCATTGGAGGCTGACCTGTCGGACGAGAAGCAGATTTTTATTTCGACCGGTTTGGGAGGAAAGGGAGAGAAGTTGCGTTTTTATGCGTTGATGGTAGCAAACAAACTGCTCCCTTTCAAAGATTACCAGCGTGGTATTATTGAAAAGGAATTACCCTATTTGCTATCGAACTTGAATTGTGATATAGAACGGTTGACTATAGAGGAAAAGTATATCGAGTTATTGTTCCTTGTTCCGGTACGGGATGATATCAAGAAAAATTTAGATCATGTGATTCGTGAATGTAACCAGTATGGAGATTTTATTTCGTCTGTCTATACGGTTACAAACGTGAAGGAATTATCGGAGGAAGAGATACAGGATATTTTAAAAAAGCATGAAAAAAACGATCAAACAGGCCATTAAGTATGGTGTGGTAGGAATTCTCAATACGCTGATAACGGCAGCCGTTATCTGGATCATGATGAAACTGTTGGGATGTTCGGATGTGCTGTCTAACGTAGTAGGTTACTTGGCCGGAGTGTTGAACAGTTTTATTTGGAACAAAAAGTGGACATTCAAGAGTGCGGAGAAATGGATGGGGAGCGCCATCCGTTTCGGTTTTGTTTTTGCGGTCTGTTATCTGATGCAATTGGGGTTGTTGGTGTTTGTCTTGAATCCATTCCTGCCAATAGATCCCTATTACAATCAGTTGATTGCAATGGTATTCTATACGGCGATCAATTTTGTAATGAATAAATTTTATACCTTTAAGGCTTAAGTATAAATGAAAAAACTGGCAGTTATTGTTCCTTGCTATAATGAGGAATTGGTCATTGCGGAATCATATAGGCGGACGAGGGAGGTTTTGGACAAGCTCCCTATACCGGCAGAAATTATTTATGTAAACGATGGAAGTCAGGATCGGACACATCTCTTGTTGGATGAGATAGCTGCCTCTAATCCGAATGTGAAGGTGATTCATTTCTCCCGGAATTTCGGGCATCAGCCAGCTGTGACGGCTGGTATCAATCATTGTGATGCAGACCTGGCTGTTATTTTGGATGCAGACATGCAGGATCCTCCCGAACTGATTCCGGAAATTGTGGCGTTGCAGGAAAAAGAGCAGGCTGATGTGGTTTATTGCGTGCGTAGGTCACGTGAAGGGGAGAGCCTGTTCAAAAAATGGACGGCCAAGATGTTTTATCGGACATTGAACTACATGAGTGATGTCGATTTCCCGGTAGATACGGGGGATTTTCGTTTGATTAACCGTAAGGTGATTGAACAATTCAACCGGTTTAAAGAGCGGGGAAAATATATCCGAGGGTTAATCAGTTGGGTCGGCTTTAAGCAGGTTCCTTTTTATTACGAGCGGGAATCACGTATTGCCGGGGAGACTAAATATCCGCTGAGCAAGATGTGGAAGTTTGCCTCTACAGCAATGCTCTATTTCTCGAAAAAACCGCTCTATTTGGCAACAAGTCTGGGCTTTTTGGCTGTCTTTGTCGGTATAGTGCTGGCGATATGGTTTACATTGGGCAAGATTTATGGGTTTAGCCATGCAGAGATAGGATGGACCTCCATCATGACCTCTATCATCTTCTTTGGTGGTGTACAACTGTTGACGGTGGGCGTGTTGGGGCAATATATCGGTATCCTTTTTGACGAGGTGAAGGAGCGGCCGGAATATATCATAGAAGAGAAAAAGAACTTTGAAACATAAGGAGATTAGGTCGGATGTATTTTCTTTTACGTCCGACCTAATTTGCAATTACGTCGGATGTAAGTTTTTGACAGAAAGGAATACCGATGCGATTTGGCTTGCTGTCCGGCGTATATTCTTTTGGGCGAAAACCGGCTTCATAGCCTCCTCTAAAGATATGGGACCCGGTGCTATGGAAAATACACCTTGGAATCCCGCTTTGTTCAATATCTCTACATCCTCCACGCTTCCGGCAATGACCATCACCGGTATCTGCTGTCTGCGGGCAGCCTGCAAAATCCCGGAAGCCACTTTCCCCATGGTCGTTTGTCGATCTACCTTCCCCTCTCCGGTGAGGATGAAATCTGCTCCTTTGATCTGTTCGTCAAAATGAACCGTTTCTAAAACCAATTGGATACCCGATTTTAGTTCAGCATTCAAAAAGGCGAGGAATGCTCCTCCCAAGCCACCGGCGGCTCCGGCTCCGGGATAATCCGTTATGTCTATCCCTGTTTCAGAAAAGATCACATGGGATAATGTTTGCATCCCTTTGTCCAACTTTTCCACCATCTCCGGCGTAGCCCCCTTTTGGGGTGCAAAGACATAGGCTGCCCCGTTTGGACCGCAGAAGGGATTCTGTACGTCACAGGCAATGGTGAAATGAGAGGTAGATAATGCCCGATGTATATTGGTACGATCTATAAAGGCGACATGAGGGAGGATTTGTCCTCCTCTTCCTAAAAGATCTCCTTTTTTGTCCAAGAAGCGGAATCCCAAAGCCTGTAACATCCCTAATCCGGCATCGTTTGTCGCACTGCCCCCTATACCGATGATGAATTGCCTGCAACCCTGTTCGAGGGCATCAACGATTAGTTCTCCGAGCCCATAAGTTGTGGTTTGCATTGGATTTCTTTTTTCTATAGGTACCAAAGGTAAACCACTGACATTAGCCATTTCGATTAAGGCAGTTTTCCCGTCACAAGAGATACCATATTCTCCTTGTATAGGTTCCATCAAAGGTCCATGTACGGATATGACTCTTTTTTGAACCTTTAATAGAGGGGGTAGTGTCTCTAAAAGCCCCTCACCTCCATCTGAAATAGGAATTGAGATGACTTTGCATGATGGTTGTACCTGTAAAATGCCTTCAGAGGCTGCTTGAACCGCTTCGGAAGAGGTCAGGCATCCTTTGAATGAATCAATGGCTATGACGATTTTTTTCATTCTGTTTATGTTTATAATCTCCAAATATAGAGAAAGTTTGGCTCGATTGAGTGCTAACTGTTGATTTTATTGGAAAAAGATAAAATCAAAATGTCATTTTAATTTTCATTATTTAATTAATTATATACCTTTGTCCCGCTTTGAACGAGAAAAAGCAGATGTATGTTTAATTAGTATTGAATTTAGAGATTGTTGTCTATGCAAAAGTCTGATTGCATCATTGGTGTGAAGCATGTTTCTAAGTCATTTGGAGACAAGGTCGTATTGGATGATGTGAATTTGTCTGTCCGCAAGGGCGAGTTTGTAACTATTTTAGGACCGTCAGGTTGTGGAAAGACGACACTGTTACGTCTGATCGCAGGATTTCAGACCGCAACAGAGGGAGTTATTACAATAGCGGGAGAGGAAATAACCCAAACACCTCCTCATAAACGCCCGGTCAATACTGTTTTTCAGAAGTATGCCTTATTCCCTCACCTGAATGTGTTTAATAATATCGCATTTGGTTTGAAATTGAAGAAACTGCCGGAGCCTGTGATTGAGAAGAAGGTCAAACAGGCATTGAAGATGGTTGGGATGACTGATTACGAATATCGTGATGTTGATTCGTTATCGGGAGGTCAACAACAACGTGTGGCTATCGCACGTGCTATTGTAAACGAACCGGAAGTGCTTCTTTTGGATGAACCATTGGCAGCTCTTGACCTCAAGATGAGGAAAGATATGCAGATGGAGTTGAAAGAAATGCATAAAACATTGGGTATCACCTTTATCTATGTGACCCATGACCAGGAGGAAGCTCTGACGTTAAGTGATACCATCGTGGTCATGAGTGAGGGTAAGATTCAGCAGATAGGAACTCCTATTGATATATATAATGAACCTATCAACTCGTTTGTCGCTGACTTTATTGGAGAAAGTAATATCTTGAATGGAACGATGATCAAAGATAAGTTGGTCGCTTTTGCCGGACATGAATTTGAGTGTGTCGATGAAGGGTTTGGCGAGCAAGCTCCTGTCGATGTGGTCATCCGTCCGGAAGATATTTATATTTTTGAACCTTCCGATGCAGCGATGTTGACCGGAACGGTGACCTCTTCCATCTTTAAAGGGGTACATTATGAGATGATGGTTCAGACTCCGGAAGGCTATGAGTTCATGGTTCAAGATTACCACTGTTTTGATGTAGGACAAGAGGTGGGACTGTTGGTGAAACCTTTTGATATCCATGTCATGAAGAAGGAACGTATCTGTAATACCTTTGAAGGCAAGTTGATTGATGCTACTCATGTGGAATTTTTGGGAAGCACGTTTGAGTGTGCGGAGGTTGCAGGTATCGAACCTAACTCACCGGTAAAGGTGGAGGTTGATTTCAATCATGTGATTTTGGAAGACAATGAAGAGGATGGCCGGTTGACTGGTGAGGTCAAATTCATTTTGTACAAAGGGAACCATTACCATCTGACCGTGTTCACTGATTGGGATGAAGATATTTTTGTGGATACGAATGATGTTTGGGATGATGGTGACCGGGTAGGTATCACAATCGCACCGGAAAATATACGAGTTGTTCAATCTAATTAAGTGGAAAGGAAGTGATAAAAAAATTCTCATCTTTTTTTATGCGGCGTAGAAACTGGACAATTCCTTACGCCCTGTTTCTTGCCATCTTTGTTGTAACGCCTTTGTTATTGATTGTGCTTTATGCTTTTACAGATGCAGAGGGCTCGTTTACATTGGCTAATTTCCGGAAATTCATGATGCATCCGGAGGCGATGAATACGTTTATCTACTCAATCGGGATTGCAATCATCACCACATTGGCTTGCCTTGTCTTGGGATATCCTGCTGCTTACATATTAAGTAATAAGCGATTCAATACATCGGAGACAATGGTCGTATTGTTTATCCTCCCGATGTGGGTCAATATTCTGATCCGTACATTGGCAACGGTTGCATTGTTCGATTTCTTGAATCTTCCGTTGGGAGAGGGGGCTTTGGTCTTTGGTATGATCTATAACTTCTTGCCTTTTATGATTTATCCAATCTATAATACGTTGCAGAAGATGGATCAGAGCTTGATTGAGGCGGCACAAGATTTGGGTGCCAATCCGGTTCAGGTTTTTATGAAAACGATCTTGCCGTTGTCTATGCCTGGTGTGATGAGCGGTATCGTGATGGTCTTCATGCCTACGGTCTCCACATTCGCTATTGCCGAGTTGCTGACGATGAACAACATCAAATTGTTCGGGACTACCGTCCAGGAAAATATCTATAACGGAATGTGGAATTATGGAGCAGCCTTGTCTTTGATCATGTTGATCTTGATTGGTGTGACCATTCTGTTTACGAACGAAGAGGATAGTGCTTCTAATGAAGGAGGAGGAGTGATATGATGACGAAGTTTTTAGCAAAGGCCTACCTTTGGGTCTTATTGGCATTGTTGTATGCCCCGATATTAATCATCATGATATTCTCATTCACAGAGGCCAAGGTGTTGGGTAACTGGACAGGGTTCTCTACCAAATTGTACAGTTCTTTGTTTGAGAGTGGTTTGCAACGTTCTTTGGTAAGTGCGTTATGGAACACATTCGCTATTGCTATGATTGCAGCTACCGTCTCTACTATTTTAGGTAGTATCGCTGCGATAGGTATCTTTAATTTGCGTTCTCGTCCTCGCCAGATCATGAACTTTACGAATGCCATACCTATGATGAATGCTGATATTATCACAGGGGTATCCTTGTTTTTGCTGTTTGTCAGTTTTGGTATCTCGCAAGGATTCACAACCGTAGTCTTGGCGCATATCGCTTTCTGTACCCCTTATGTGGTGTTGAGCGTGATGCCGCGACTCAAAAAGATGAACTCAAACATCTATGAGGCGGCGTTGGATTTAGGGGCGACCCCTTTCCAAGCATTACGTAAAGTGATCTTTCCGGAAATCCGTCCGGGTATGATTAGTGGTTTTATCCTGGCATTTACACTTTCAATTGATGATTTTGCTGTCACTATTTTTACAATCGGAAATGAAGGATTGGAAACACTTTCTACCTTTATCTACGCCGATGCGCGCAAGGGAGGTTTGACACCGGAGTTACGTCCGCTATCCACCATCATCTTTGTGACGGTACTTGTGTTATTGATTGTTATTAATAAACGGGCTGAGAAGGCTAAAAGTGAATAAAAAGGAATGAAAAGATTACTTACACATATTTTAGGTTTGTTTATCCTTGTCGGGGTGTTGTCTGCTTGCGGACGATCGGATGAGGAGCGTAGCCGTATCTTGAAGGTTTACAACTGGGCGGACTATATTGATGAAGATGTGTTGGCTGAATTCCCTGAATGGTATAAAGAACAAACCGGTGAGGATATCCGGATTATCTACCAAGTGTTTGATATCAATGAAATCATGCTTACGAAGATCGAACGGGGGCATGAGGATTTTGACCTTATCTGTCCGTCTGAGTACATCATTGAGCGAATGCTAAAGAAGGATTTGCTGATTCCGATCAGTCGTGACTTTGGTCATACTCCGGATTATTTGGGAAATGTCTCTCCTTATATACAGGAACAGTTGAACAAACTGAGCCAGCCGGGACGAAAGACGACTGACTATGTAGTCCCTTATATGTGGGGTACTGCCGGTTTGTTGTATAACAAGGAGTTTGTTTCGCCTGAAACAGTGGAAAGTTGGAACTGTTTGTGGGATCCTGCATTTGAACGGAAGATCTTAATGAAGGATAGTTATCGGGATGCTTACGGTACGGCTATTATCTATGCGCATGCCAAAGAGTTGGCAGATGGCACAGTGACTGTCGAACAGTTGATGAACGACAACTCACCCGAAGCTATTGCGATGGCAGAGGATTTCTTGAAGAAGATGAAACCCAATATTGCCGGTTGGGAAGCCGATTTCGGGAAGGAGATGATGACGAAAGGAAAGGCTTGGTTGAACTTTACTTGGAGCGGTGATGCCGTATGGGCGATTGAGGAAGCAGCCGATGTGGACGTGGAATTGGACTATTATGTCCCTCAAGAGGGAAGTAATATATGGTATGATGGATGGGCGATACCGAAATATGCCCGTAATGTGAAAGCAGCCAGTTATTTCATCGATTATTTATGTCGCCCGGATATCGCTTTGCGGAATATGGATGCCATTGGCTACGTAAGTGCGATTGCTACCCCTGAAATATTAGAAGCGAAGATAGATACAACTATCGAAGAGTTTTCAGATTTGAGCTATTTCTTTGGTCCGGAAGCAGACAGTATCCAGATTGACCCGGTACAGTATCCGGATCGAAAAGTCGTGGAACGTTGTGCGATGATTCGTGACTTTGGAGACCGTACGGAATTGGTGCTTGAGATGTGGAGCCGCGTCAAAGGAGATAACCTGAATACCGGAATCGTCTTGTTGATCTTTGCCGTATTCGGTCTGTTGTTTGTCTGGTTGGTCTATAAAAGAATACGTGAGTATAAACAACGTCAGCGCCATCGTCGCCGCCGTCGTCGTTGGTAAATAAAAATAATCCGGTACATCGTTATGGAAGGGATAAAGAATCTCATTTTTGATTTTGGCGGTGTGATCATCAATTTGGCACGAAGCCGTTGCATAGAGGCTTTTGAAAGTTTGGGAGTTGTAGGTGTTCGTGAATTGCTTGTCAATAATTACCAACATAAAGAACTCTTTATGCAGGTAGAATTGGGAACGATTACACCTGATGAATTCAGGGAGGGAATTAGGCTTTTATCACAGCAACCCTTGACTGATGAGCAGATTGATGCGGCGTGGATAGCCATGCTTGGCGATGTACCGGATTATAAATTGGAACTGTTGCTTAAACTGCGCAAGCAATATCATACGATGTTGCTGAGCAACACAAACGCAATCCATTGGGAGTGGTCGGAAAAAACATGCTTTGCTTACAAAGGGCATCAAGCGTCCGATTTCTTTCATCGTATCTACCTGTCCTATGAACTTCACAAGTTAAAGCCCAATGCCGATATTTTTGAGCAGGTGATACAAGAAACCGGTATTCGTCCGGAAGAGACATTGTTTATAGACGATGCGATACCCAATTGCCGGACGGCTGAATCATTGGGGCTGCGTACCTATACACCGCAAGCAGGGGAGGATTGGTCGCACCTCTTCTCCTAAAGTCAGAACGTATAAGAGTAGCACAAGTTAATATTATGGCGGTGGTTGATGATGTCGTAATAACCATCACTGAATGTATGATAGCGGTAGTAAAGTTCGACACCGTTATGTTTGTCTATTTTGTATGTGCAACCCACTGCATAGCGAACCTTATCCAAGTGCATGTTTTTCTTCAAGTTGTTGAATGGCTCGATATAAACGTATGGGGCAAATCCGGATTTCCCTATCGGGTAGGAGATTTTCAGACGGCTACGCAAGGCATGGGAAAGCCCCGATTTCCCTTTCGTATGGGTTCCTTGATAGCGTTCCCGAAGGTCAAACTTGAAATTTCCCAACGTATAGGAACCGATTAGGTTCAGGTAGTAACGGTGGCGGATGGTCTTAGCACCCTTATATTGGATGAAAGAGATGTAACCGGCACCTCCTCGCAAGTATGTAGGTAAAATCTGGTAATTGATCTCACCGGTGGTAATGAACCATTCCGCACGCATATCATTCCGAAACCGGACATCCTCCTCAAAGAAAAAGGAGAAGTTTTTGTAGATTTTCCCGGACAGTGTGGTACGCAGGCCATAACCAACCCCATCTAAAGCTAAAGAGGGGATAATTGTTATGATGGAGAGTATGCTGCAAATTATGATCTTTTTCATCTTAGTGGAACTTTTTTGATATTAAAAACATCGGATATATGCCAATGAATAGGAATCGTATAAATTATCTTTGAATCCATGTGTATATCGGAACGAGATAATGTTCTTCTTGATTTCATAACGTAGGTTGTTCCGCCAGTGGATAGGGCGGTCACCATTGTTCTCATATCCATGCAATCCGCTCACGTCGGTAGCGAGGGTAAACCCCTTGTATTTACCGGTGAACCCTACACCGTAGGCTATGGCATCGTTTTGGCGATGTACCATGTCATTGGTTGTCCAGCAATAGAAACCGGCTAAGAGTTGCATCCGGATAGAGGCTTTCCCATCTGCCCGTTTCCACAAGTTACGACCGATGTTCACATCGAACCAATAGGAGGCGGCATCCGTAAAGCGAGCATCACATAACCGTCCGCCGCTTGCCGTCTTGATATTGGCACTGACCACGATGTCTGCCCATTTGTCGCTTCTTAACACTTGGAAGAAGGAACCGATGACAATGTCACCGTTATATTTGATCGGACTTTCCACATCGACTGTGTGGCGCTCCTCTTTTGTCTCGGGAGTCAGCTTATATTTTTCTTTGAAACACCAATTAATCTCGATTCCGGCCTTGCCACGGAAGAAGGGTAGCAATGCCCGTCCGACAACGTCCCATGTCTTATCTCCCGTATAATGATGGTATTCTCCTCTGACTTCCACCTCATATCGTTCACTGACCAGCCCGTCTCTCATCGTTGGCATAGGGAAAGCATTAGGACCGAAGTAACGGGGTGAATAGATCAGGTATTGGACATTTTCCCGCCAACTGTCATTTTCTGCCTTTCCGGTCGGTATGAAGAAAAACATAGAGAATGTTATGAGTAATATCTTGAAAATATATTTCATGTTTGCGTTCTTTATCTTTCGCCTACAAAATTACATATTTCAAATGATTTATTATATTTGTTACCTAATCTTTAGATGATAAAATATGAGGTCTGATTTGGGGAGAAAGTTCTTCTTTTTCATGGTTTCGGTTTTGTTTGCTTGTTCGATTTCGGCACGAAAACCGATTAAAACTTTATTGATTACCGGGCAGAACAATCACAATTGGCAGGTGAGTCATGTTGTGCTGAAGCAAATTTTAGAAAATTCAGGTCGTTTTACCGTTGATTTTGCTATATCTCCGGAAAAAGGAAAGGATATGTCGAAATTTATCCTTGATTTTTCCGATTACAAGTTAGTGGTATTGGATTATAATGGAGACATGTGGCCGGAAGAGACCAAACAGCGTTTCTTGGAATTTGTACAAAATGGGGGAGGAGTTGTTATTTATCATGCAGCCGACAATGCTTTTTCAAAATGGAAAGAGTTTAATTTGATTTGTGCATTAGGCGGTTGGGAAGGACGAAATGAAAAATCAGGACCTTATGTTTATTGGCAGGACGGTAAATTGATTAAAGATAGTTCGGCAGGCCCCGGAGGTTCTCATGGTCACCAACATGAGTTTATAATGAATAGACGGAATAAAGAGCACCCTATCATGAAGGGATTGCCATTGAAATGGCGTCATGCGAAAGACGAATTGTATGATCGTATGCGGGGACCGGGAAATATAAAAGATATTTTGTACACAGCCTATTCGGATAAATCGATGAATGGTTCCGGTCGGGAAGAACCGTTGGTCTTTACGGTGGATTATGGTAAAGCACGTATTTTCCATACGATGTTGGGACATGCCGGAGAGACGGTGGCTGATAATATTGCCATGCAATGTACCGGATTTCAAGTCTTGCTTCTGCGAGGGGCTGAATGGGCTGCCACAGGAAAGGTAACCCAAAAGGTTCCTAAAGATTTTCCGACGGAGACAACTTGTTCCTATCGAAAGGATTATAAGGGCGAATAACGTATCGCCCTTTTTTTGTTCCTTAACTAAACAACTCGGTCGATAGGTATCGCTCTCCAGTATCCGGCAAGAGGGCGACAATCATCTTCCCTCTGTTCTCCGGGCGCAAAGCCAACTCCTTGGCGGCATGGATGGCAGCTCCGGATGAGATACCCACCAGCAAGCCTTCCGTCTTTGCTAATTCGCGGGCGGTACACATGGCCTGTTCCCCTTCAACGGTCAGTATCTCATCAACCACTGAACCGTCATACGTCTTGGGAATGAAGTTGGCTCCGATCCCCTGGATCTTATGTGGAGCAGCTTTCCCTCCGGAGAGAAGGGGAGATTCAGCCGGCTCTACGGCCACAACCTTTATCTGCGGGTTATGAGCTTTCAGCCCTTTGCCTACTCCGCTGATAGTACCTCCTGTACCGACACAAGCCACGAAGATGTCTATCTTCCCGTCTGTATCGTTCCAGATCTCTTGGGCTGTCGTTTTCACATGTTGGGAGGGGTTGGCTGGATTCTCGAACTGTTGCAGGATAACCGCACCCGTAATTTCGTCACGTAATGCTTCTGCCTTCTCTATAGAGCCTTTCATCCCCTCTGCACCCGGTGTCAAGACCACTTCAGCCCCCAATGCTTTAAGCAGGTTACGCCGTTCAACGCTCATCGTTTCGGGCATGGTGAGGATCAGATGATAACCTTTGACTGCCGATACCAATGCCAATCCGACACCGGTGTTCCCGCTGGTCGGTTCGATGATGGTGGCACCCGGTTGTAAAAGCCCTTTCGCTTCAGCCTCTTCGATCATGGCAAGGGCTACACGGTCTTTGACGCTTCCTGCCGGGTTGAAGTATTCCAATTTCCCGATGATACGTGCGTTCAATCCGTTATTTGCTTCGTAATTGGATAATTCCAACAGGGGGGTATTCCCTATCAATTCTGTTAATTTTCTTACAATTTGTGACATTTTTATTGGTGTTTAGGGTAATCAATTAAAGAGCTAAAAGACGTTTCATCGTCTGCATCTTAGCTTCGGTCTCCTGCCATTCGCTTTCTGCTTCCGAAGAGGTCAGTATTCCGCTTCCGGCATAAAGGACAAGGGTTTCAGGTAAGATATTCATGCAACGGAGGTTGACATACAGGTCGCTTTTCCCTTCGGGAGCTAATCGGCCGATGAAACCGGAGTAATAACGGCGGTTGTAGCCCTCATGGGAGAGGATGAAGTCGTAAGCCTTGTCTTTCGGCAACCCGCATACGGCAGGAGTGGGGTGTAACCGTTTTAGCAGTTCGCCCAACTTCTTGTTGTCCGGCAAAGGGAAACTGAAATCGCTTCTAAGGTGTGCCAATTCGCCGGCACGGACAGTCGAAGGGGCACTCTCTGCCGGTTCGATGGCTAATGCCTGCAACTGTTTGCGGATGTAATAGGCAACATATTCCTGTTCCTCCCGGTTTTTGTTGTCCCATGTGGTTGGCAACTCCCCGTTCTGCAATGGTTGTGTGCCGGCAAGTGCCACCGTATGCCAAGAACCGTTTTCGCCCGAAAGGATAATCTCCGGAGTACATCCTAACCAAGTTCCCGTTTCAGGCGTATGGCACAGGTAGATGTAGGAGTAGGGATACCGCTTGCAAGCCTTGTAGAACATGGCGGCAGGGGAAAGATGTTCATCCCGTTGGACGATTTGGTGGCGGGACAATACCAATTTGTCGAACTCCTTTTGTTTCAAAGGGTCGATGAAGAGTTTGAAACGCTGGGTATAGTCGGCCTTGTTATCCGATGCGCAGGGGATTTTTGTTTCATGCGCAGGGGATTTTTCTCTCGTGACCATGGGATTTTTCTCCCATGCCGAAGGAATTTCTTCGATGTCCGGACGGATTAAAACGATTGGTTGCTCCGGACAAACATGGAAAGGGGCAATGACAAAACCGCTTTGCCCGTCAAGCTCCTCGATATGGTAGAGAAGACGTGCAGAACCGGAGGTCTGCATGGCGAACCGGATATCGTCTCCCGGTATACGCCAGAGTGCAAAACTCCGGTTCTCTTGGATAAAAGTGTCTATTTTATTGCAATTACTTGTTTCGTCGAGTGTCATTTCTTTTTCAATATACTGTTGACAACACGGACAGAAGATACCAGTTTGTCGGTAGAGGTAAATACATCTACGTTCCAAACATGGGAAGAACGTCCTTTGTGAATGATGGTTCCAACGGCACGCACCGTATCTCCTTCATGGGCGGATGACATGTGGTTTCCGTTGACCTGCATACCCACAACAATCTCGTCCGGCTTTGCCAAAATCATGGAACCCAATCCGGCAACTGTTTCAGCCAACGCCAACGTTGCACCGCCATGCAAGATACCGAAGGGCTGACGGGTACGTTCGTCCACCGGCATGGTAGCCTCCACACGGTCTTCCGAAGCGTAGGTATATTGGATGCCCAAGTTTCCCATCAAAGCATGCTTCGCCCGCATGTTCAGTTGGTCAAGCGGGACTTCAGCCGGGCGGATCTCAGCCAATATTGCCCGCTGGACAGCCATTGCCACACCGTCTTCTTCGTTGGAAAGGGTGGTCTTGTCCACACAAGCCTTGACCGAATCAACCGCGTTACCCATGGCGATGCTTAGTCCGGCCAATTGCAACATCGGGACATCACACACGCCGTCACCGATAGCCATCACCTCTTCAGCCTGTACATCCAACATCGTCATCAGCACTGCCAAGGTATTCCCCTTGTTGATGAATTGAGGAGCAACCTCCAAGAAGTAAGGTTCCGAGCGGAAAGCCTCCAGCGTACCGTCCAACCGTTTCTTCCAATGGTTTTCCAAGCCCACCAAAGCCTCCTCGTCGTCACTCGCCAAGACACACTTGCAAGGAGCAAAGTCGACCGCCTCCGCAAAGTGCTCAACCCCGACCAGTTGCATGCCGTTCAGGTTCGCCTCCTGGATTACGAAAGGATTATCCGGTTTGTTGGTGATGATGTGATCCTTGTGGTAGGTAAAGATGGCGAAATCGTTTCTGATAGCCTTCTTCTCGAAATAGGAGACCCATTCCGGGTCGATCCGTTTCTCAAACAGCAATTCGCCGGTTTGCACATTGAATATCTGTCCTCCGTTGTAAGAGAGTATATAACCGCCATAATGGTTTAATTCCAATTTCTCGGCAATCGGCATCAACCCGTTGGTCGGTCTGCCGGAAGCCAAAACGATGTGAACCCCCATTTGTTGCACTTTCAGAAGTGTCGACAGGGTACGTGGAGTGATCTCTTTCTGATTGTTAAGCAAAGTGCCGTCAACGTCAAGAACTAATAATTTAAACTTCATAACCACCTCCTCTTTAAGTTTCTTTCCACAAATCTACACAAAAAAGGCGGAACGACGAAACGAAGTTTCTCTTTTTCTTTTTTCTTTTTCTCTTTCTGTTTTTATTTCCTTTTTATTTTCCTTTTTATTTTCCAGGGTTATTGCTGCAAAAACCGGGGTTTCTGTTACAATAACCCCCGTTTCTGTTGCAATAACTCCCGTTTTTGTTGCAATAACCCCTTCTGAAGTTACCTAAATGTTCTTTATCGCTACCTAAATGGTACCTTATCTTTGCCCGAAAAAAAGGACAATTTTCACACAAAAAGAGCCAATTTACATCCGATGTAAGTCCCACTTTCCTCCGACCTAAATGGAATTACATCGGAGGAAAACCTCTCTTATTTCATAATGTTTTTGTAACTTTGTATCATCTCTAAACTTATAATAGTGTTTAGAAATAGAATAGAATTGTCGGACTTTATACAGTACTATGATAACAGGCGAGATAAAGAGTCGCATAGACTCGATTTGGGATACATTTTGGACGGGAGGTATTACAAACTCTATTACCATTTTGGAGCAGATGACCTATCTGTTCTTTATGAAGATGTTGGATGATGCTCAGAAGACAAAGGAGGCAAATGCCAGCATTATGGGTGTGGCTGTGAAAGATCCTACATTTAAAGAGGGGATGTGGCATAACCCTGAAATTGATAGAGATGTCCCATACGAAACATTGAGATGGAGCATATTCAAGAATAAGGAAGCCGAGGAGATGTACCGTATCATCAGCCGTGATGCCTTTGCTTTCATTAAGAATCTGAATACCGGAAAGGAGTCTGCATATAGTCGATTTATGGCTAATGCGACATTCATGATTCAGAACCCTCGGACATTGGTCAAGATTGTTGAGGGCATTGATGCTTTGGATATGAATAACCGTGACACGATGGGTGATGTGTATGAGTATATTCTTGGGAAAATGGCAGCTTCCGGTAATAACGGACAGTTCCGTACTCCAAGACACATCATTAAGATGATGGTGGATATGATGCAACCGACATTGCAGGATAGTATCTGTGACCCGGCAATGGGTTCGGCTGGATTCATTGTGGAAAGTGCGAAGTATATTCAGGAGCATTATAAATCGGAATTGTTGAAAAAGGGTAATGCTGAACACTACAAGAATGGTTTGCTGCATGGTTTCGATACAGATTCTACCATGCTTCGTATTGGTGCAATGAACCTAATGTTGCATGGTGTAGATAATCCGGATGTAGAGTATAAAGATAGCCTTTCAACTGATAATACTGATGAGAACAAATATACACTATGCCTTGCAAACCCTCCATTTGCAGGAAGTCTTGATTATGATGTCGTAAGTAAATCTTTACTTTCAATTACTAAGACAAAGAAGACCGAACTGCTTTTCATGGCTCTGTTTGTCAGAATGCTTCAAATGGGAGGTAGATGTGCCTCTATTGTTCCTGACGGAGTCCTGTTTGGAACAAGTTCAGGACACATGGCAATCCGTAAGGAGATTGTAGATAACCAACGTTTGCAGGCTGTGATTTCAATGCCATCAGGTGTGTTCAAACCGTATGCAGGCGTTTCAACCGCTATCCTCATCTTCACCAAGACCAATGCCGGAGGTACGGATAAAGTTTGGTTCTATGATATGAAGGCTGATGGATTCTCACTTGATGACAAGCGTAATCCGGTGGCTGAAAACGATATAGCCGACATCATTGCCCGTTTTCACAACCTTGAAGCTGAAGCCGAAAGAACTCGCAAGGAACAATCGTTCCTCGTTCCGGTAGAGGAGATTCGTGAGAAAGGTTACGACCTCTCCATCAATAAGTACAAGGAGATTGAGCGTGAAAAGGTGGTATATGAGGCTTCGGATGTACTCATGGGGCGCATAGAGAAGCTGGAACGCGAGATTTTAGGGGCGATGGAGGAGTTTAAGAGGATAATTAGTAGTGAGTAATTAGTAACTAAAATTAGCTATGACAAAAGAAGAATTATATAGTCTCATCTCTTCGGACGAAGACTACCGCATAGAACGCACGGTTTCGGTTAGCGACATGGATAAATTTCAGGAGGCGATATGTGCCTTTGCTAATGACATGCCGGGGTCACGTCGGAAGGGGTATTTACTCATTGGAGTAAAAGACGACGGTGTACTGAGCGGACTACAAGTGACCGACGCACTTATGAAGCGGATAAGTAGCATTCGTTCGGATGGGAACATCCTTCCTTTGCCTGTGATGACAACGGAAAAGGTTGTAACCGATGAGGGCGATGTGTTGGTTGTCGAGGTAACTCCATCATTCGATACGCCCGTTCGCTATCGTGGCCGTACGTTTATCCGCATAGGCCCCCGTAGAGATATTGCGACAAAGGAGGAAGAGCGTATATTGTCCGAACGTTGTGCCGCGAGTTTACCCACTTTCGATACCTGTCCGTGCCGTGAAGCTACACTTGATGATTTATATACCGATGTCATTGTTTCAGAATACTTGCCTAAAGCTATCGAAACCGAAGTGCTGAAAAATGACCATCGTCCGTTGAAAGAGCAGTTGGCATCGTTGCGGCTTTACAATATGCAGTACGATTGCCCCACATATGCAGCATTGGTCATGTTTGGTCGCAATCCCAAATACTTTATGCCAGGAGCCTACCTGCAATTCGTGCGTTTCAGTGGCGAAAATAATGCCGGCACCATCCTCAACGAGCGACGCTTCGAAGGATGTCTCTATCGAATGTTACCCGAATTGGAAAACTTCATCCGCGATGGCATTATCACGCAACGACCGGTACCGGTGAGTATCCTTAGAGAAAAGAATGTGCATAACTACCCCTATAAGGCTTTGCGTGAGTTGTTGATGAATGCGGTGATGCATCGGGATTATCAGGCTAATATGCCTATACGACTTTATCAGTACGATACGCATATAGAAATTATGAATCCAGGCGGCTTGTACGGACAAGCCCGTCCAGAAAACTTCCCGTTTGTGAACGATTACCGTAATAGTGTTGTGGCCGAGATGATGCGTACACTGAACTATGTAAATATGTTCAATCATGGAGTGGGTGAAGTTTTGCAGTTGCTGAAAGAAAACGGAAGTCCGGAAGCGACTTTCAATGTAAGGTTATTGACTGCATTCAGCGTTATTGTGAAGGAACCGAAAGCCGAGAGCTTATCACCAACTGTTCACCAACTGTTCACCAACTGTTCACATCAGCTAATATCGTTGATTATCAGTTTAAAAGACAAGAAAGCGAGCACTTCGAATCTGCAACTGTTCACTAACTGTTCACACCTCAGTAAACGGCTATTCATTGCACAATATATCAACCCGGGACTCGAGGCAGGTATATTGGCTAAGACCCACCCTGAAACCCCTCATCACCCCAAGCAGCAGTACTATCTCACCGAACTGGGATTGCAATTGTATCGCTTGATTGAAGAAAGCAACAAAGAACATAGAAAAGAGGAAAATTCGATATGAAACAAGGTTGGGAGATAAAGAAATTGGGTGAGGTTTGCACCATACAAATGGGTCAATCTCCTAGTTCAGATACATATAATGATTTGGCAGAAGGATTACCATTCTTTCAAGGAAATGCTGATTTTGGGAGAATTTACCCGAAAGTTAGAGTATATTGTAATGCTCCAATTCGTATAGCAGATATGAGCGACATTTTAATTTCTGTTCGTGCTCCAATTGGTGCAATAAATATTGCTAACTTGCAGTGTTGTATTGGGCGAGGTTTAGCAGCTATAAAGAATAGTAGCGAAGTTGGTCAGTCATTCTTGTATCATGCATTGATTGCAAATAGAGAAAAAATAATATCGCAGGGTACAGGCTCTACTTTTAAGTCTATTGGTAAGTCTGTTCTAAACGATTTACAAATACCAGTTCCCCCTCTCTCTGAGCAAGAAAAGATTGTGGCAGAGTTGGATTGTCTATATAGTATCATAGAAAAGAAGAAACAGCAGTTGAAGGAATATGATGCCTTTGCACGATCCATCTTTTACGAAATGTTTGGTGACCCTGTGGAGAATGAAAAGGGATGGGATACAAAACGTGTAGAGGAGATATGTGATGTTTATAGAGGAGGATCACCTCGTCCAATTGAGAAATTTCTTGGAGGGAACATTCCTTGGATTAAAATTGGAGATGCAACACAAGGTGATAGTATATACCTTACAAAAACGAAGGAACATATTATTGAAGAAGGGTTAAAGAAAACTCGATATATAAACTCTGGAAGTCTAATCTTTGCTAATTGTGGAGTTTCTCTAGGGTTCGCAAGAATTATTACTTTTGATGGTTGTATTCATGATGGTTGGTTGGCTTTAGATAACGTCTCAAATGAAGTAGAGAAAATATTTTTCCTTAAATCTATTAATTTCTGTACGAAATATTTTAGAAGTATTGCTCCTGATGGAGTACAACCAAACTTAAATACCACTATAATGAAGACGTTTAAACAGATATTACCGCCACTTGAATTGCAAAAAAGATTTGTGGAGATCATTCAAAGTATTGAAAATCAGAAACAATTGGTGGCTAAATCTTTAGCCGAAGTAGAGACACTGTTTAACAGTCGTATGGACTATTATTTCAACTGAATATGAGGAACTTTGACTACCTAAGAGACTTAGAACTGAATGATTTGCATAGGTTCTGTTCTGCAGCAGAGGAGAATCAAATAAGCAATCCCGATTTCAGTGCAATCAATGCTCGTAGAGCATTGGAGTACATTGTACGTTCACTCTATCAAATGAAGAACTTGCCTATCTCAGAGCGAACATCACTCTTTGAGATGGTGGATGGAGAGCCTTTCAAGGAGTTTATTGGGGATGAGAAGGTGATGATGGCTGTTCACTATGTGAGGAAAGTGGGTAACTGTGCAGCCCATGCCGCATCGGTCAGCAAAAAGGAATCGTTCTTCTGCCTGCTCAACATCTACAATGTGGTAGCAGCGATTCTTCTTAAACTAAGGATAGTCGAAAGTGTTAAACCATTTGATAGGAATTTGATACCGGAAGCACCTCAAGTTCCTGTAGTAGTACCTGTATCTGTTAAAATAATTGCACCATCTGAAAAGATTATCGAAGCAGCAGATAAGGTTGCAGTGAAATCGACAGCTCCGGTGGAACTATTACCAAGCGATATTTCGGAGGCAGAAACTCGTCGGATGTACATCGACTTGATGCTACGGGAAGCAGGTTGGAGTATTTTGGATACAGATGGACTGATTCAACCCTCTAAGGCTTGCATTGAGGTGGAATTACAAGGTATGCCAAACGCTCATGAAGTGGGGTATGCTGATTATGTATTGTTTGGAAGTAATGGTAAACCTCTGGCTGTAATCGAAGCGAAAAGAACATCAGTATCATCAACAAAGGGCAAGCATCAAGCTGAACTGTATGCCGACTGCTTAGAAAAACAATATGGTGTCCGTCCGGTGATTTATTACACCAACGGATTCCAAACCTATATCATTGATGGATTGGGGTATCCTCCAAGAAGATTGTATAGTTTCCATACGGAAGAAGATTTGGAAAGATTGATACAAAAACGTGGAAGAAAGGATATATCAGATTTCACCATCAAGGATGATATAACCGATAGATATTACCAGAAAACGGCTATTAAGGCTGTTTGTGAACATTATAACAGCAAGCATAGAAAAGGTTTGCTTGTGATGGCAACAGGAACAGGAAAGACGCGTGTTGCCATATCATTAGTGGATGTTCTCAAACGGAATGATTGGGTAAAAAATGTGCTTTTCCTTGCCGACAGAACCTCATTGGTAAAACAGGCTCACAAGAATTTTGTGAAGTTACTCCCTAATGAGACAACCTGTGTGTTAAATGAAGGTGGAGAGCGTGATTTAAATGCACGAATTATTTTTTCAACGTATCAAACCATGATTAACTTTATTGATACGGATGAAAAAATGTTCTCTGTGGGTAGATTCGATTTAATTATCATCGATGAGGCTCACCGTTCAATCTTTGGCAAATATGGTGCGATATTCAATTATTTTGATGCCATGCTGATTGGATTAACTGCAACCCCACGTGATGAAGTGGACAAATCTACATACGATATTTTTGAGATGGAGCAGGGTTCACCAAACTATGCGTATGAATTGGAGGATGCTGTGTCGGATGGATACCTTGTGAATTATGCTGGGTTTAAACGGGGTTCTGTAATACTGAAAGAGGGTATCAAGTATAGCAATCTGACGGAAGAGGAAAAGAACCAGATGGAGCAGATTTGGGAATATGAAATGACCCGAAAAGCATTAGATCTTTATTCGAAGAAGGTTGCAAATGAAGCTGTGATGTATGAAAAGGCTAAGTATGTGCGTGATATTAATAATAACGAGCTGTTTACCTATATCCATAACCTTGACACTATTGACAAGGTGTTGCAAGATTTAATGGCGAACGGATTGAAGGTGCAGAGTGGCGAACGGATTGGTAAAACTATCATTTTTGCCTATCGTCATACACATGCAGAACTGATTGTGGAACGATTCAATAAACTATATCCTGAGTATGGTTCTGAATTTTGTGTCTTAATCGATAATCAGGTTACATACGCACAAAATTTGATAGATAAGTTTGAGAAAAGAGATGCTGATCCTCAGATTGCTGTTTCTGTGGATATGTTAGATACAGGGATTGATGTACCTGATGTATTGAATTTAGTATTCTTCAAGCCTGTTAAGTCCAAAATCAAGTTTATGCAGATGATTGGACGTGGTACACGTTTATCTCAGGGAATCTTTGGTAATGAGGATAAGAAGGAGTTCTATATCTTCGATTGGTGTTGTAACTTTGATTACTTTGAAAAGAATCCTAATGGAAAAGAGATGATTTCTACGCAATCATTAACAGAACGATTGTTTGGTTTACGTACTGATATTGCTTTCCATTTACAGCATCAAAAATATCAGGAGGATGAATTTGCCAAGAACCTCCATGATGAGATTAAAACGCTGTTAAAAGAACAGGTCGTCATCTTATCGGATAGTCATATCTCGGTTAGAGCAAAGTGGGAACAGGTAAGTCATTTCAAAGAAGAATCTGCATGGGTGTATATCTCTGAACTGGATACATTGACATTAAAAAATGATATTGCTCCACTTCTGACAAAGAATACTCAAGATGAAAATGCTAAGAAGTTTGATGTTTTGCTATTAGCAATAGAACTGTCTACACTTGATGATGAGGTCGGTGCTGGAAAAGCTATCCGGAACGTTCAGTTCGTTGCTGAAAAATTACAGGAAAAAGCTTCTATCCCTCAGATTCAAGCAAAAATGAAAACGATCAAAGAGGTACTTAATCCTATATGTTGGGAAAATGTGTCTCTATCGTGGTTAGAAAAGGTGCGTACAGAATTAAGAGACTTGACTAAATTCTTGATTGGAGACAAGAATAAGTGGTTTGTTGTCGATATTGAAGATGTTATCTCTTTTGGTGGAGAAAATACAGGCATTGTAACCAGAGTTTCATATAAGCAAAGAATTCTGGATTTCCTTGCTGAGAACAGAAATCTACCGGTACTCAATAAGATTTATTCAATGGAACAATTGACTGGTAAGGATGTTTGTGAACTGGAAAGAATCTTATGGAAAGAACTTGGGAGTAAAGAAGACTATGACAGATATACAGCAGGAATGTTATGCGGTGCAAATGTGGCTATCTTTATCCGTTCTATTATTGGAGTAAACCGAAAAGAAGCGGTTGAAAGATTTGCTACATTCATTTCCGGTGCAGAATTGAATGCAGAGCAGGAAGAGTTCTTAATGACAGTTATTTCATACGTTTGTGAGAATGGTGATATTACCAAGGATATAGTGGTGAATGAAGCTCCATTTGATGAGAAACTATCGGTGTTCAGTTCTTATATGCTTCCATTAGCTAAGTATATCGATAACATTCACAATGTCATTGAACCGTTATCAATAACAGGAAATTAAAAAAGAGATCGGTGGTAAATATTTATTACCATCAATCTCTTCTCAATTTCTACCTATGTGACGTAAGGTATATTCCTATTGGCTATCATGTTCTAATAGGTTTCCGACTCTTTACTTTGGAGTGTACGGGTAGATATTTTCTTTCGAGTCAGGGCTCGCCACACATAAACAATATAAGCAATGACAAACGGTATAGCTAATGATGCGTATGTCATGACTGTAAGGGTGAATTCACTTGAAGAACTATTCGCCAAAGAAAGCGAATCTTCCGGTGAAACGGTTGATGCAAAATAGGCGGTATCATTAAATCCTGCACAAATCAATAGAGGCCATACGGCTAAAATTACGCCAATTCCGGTGATGTAAAAATTATATTTTTCTTTGCCTAAAAAAGAGCGTATCAAGCCTGTCAATACTCCAACAACGCCTATCAAAAGTACAGCTATCGGCCAACCTAAATCCACGAAATTGAAGAAAAACTTATGGGCTACCGGAGTGAATGTTCCGTCTGCATGAGCTTGTAATCCGGTAAGCATCGATAGGTATATCAGAATTGCGACAAAACCTAAAACAAAAACGATACCTGTGATTTTTAGTTCCGTCTTGCATCGTTTCACAAAGTCCGGTTCATCAATGTAGGTAATGGCATAAAGCAATCCTAATGTTCGGGCAGCTAAGAAGACTCCGATTCCTAACAATAGGTTAAAAGGTACAAAGATTGCTTCCAAACCTTTGGTCGGAAGTGCCCATTCGGAGATGATAGGGTTAGATGTGTCGGTAAGGTTCATTTTATTGATGGTAAAAGCCCCACCGGTGAAGAACATACCTACAGCTACTCCCAATAAGAGGCAACCCAATGTGCCGTTCAAAAAAAGAAAGATCTCGTATGTACGAGCACCCAACAGGTTGTCAATTTTTCCTCGATATTCATAAGAAACTGCTTGCAGTACGAATAATAACAGTATAGACATCCAAAGCCAAAATGCTCCGCCAAAACTGGTAGAGTAGAACAGGGGATAGGCTGCAAAAGCGGCTCCCCCAAAGGTGACCAATGTCGTAAATGTCAATTCCCATTTGTGGCCGAAGGTATTTAATATCAACGTTCGATCTGATTCATTGCGGGCTGTACCAAACAAAAGTGATTGTCCTCCTTGTACGAACATCAAGAATACCAAAATGGCTCCTAACAGGGAGATTAATGCCCACCAGTAATGTTGTAAAATATAGAGTGTTTCCATAAGTTCATGTTTTTTATTTTATTCAATTGTTTCAGGCCCTTGTTTGATTATCTTAAACATGATTTTCAGTTCTGCAATCAGTAAAACTGTAAACAAAGAGAAGAATATTAAGATGGTCGTGATGACGTTACTTACTTCATTCCCGGAGATTGCAGCATTTACAGGTAATAAATCTTGGATTGTCCATGGTTGTCTTCCGACCTCTGCAACAATCCATCCTGATTGTGAACAGATATAAATCAAAGGAATGGAAAGGATGGTTAATATCAACCACCATTGAGGGTATTGTTGTTTTTTAGTCAGCCACAAATTAATCAAAAAGAAAACGATAAAGAAGCTACCTAAGATAACCATGATGCGGAAAGCATAGAATACGATGGGTACATTGGGTACGGCATCTTCCGGTTTTTCCAAATAGCCATAACCAAAATATTTGAAGTTCTCTTCTAAAGTTGTTTTATGAATAGCTGCATTAGCTGTATCTCCTGCATTTTTGGCCTCTGTATAGGCGTGAAGTGACTTAATCGCTAATTTCCCTTTGGCTTGTCTTTCGGGAAAATCTTTTAGCAGATCGTTGATGCCCGGAACGAATGTATTTAAGTCATGTTCTGCCAGATAAGATAAGGCATAGGGTATAGAGATTTCAAACAGATAAGGCGGTTCTTCGTTATGAATGTTTTTATCAGGATTTAGGATGCCTATAGCAACCAATGGTGCACTTTTTGTCCCATCGTATAAACCTTCCATAGCAGCTAATTTCATCGGTTGTATTTGGGCTATTTGATAAGCTGATTTATCACCTGTAGTTATGACAACAAGTAGAGATATCAGACCAAAAATGGAAGCCACCTTCATGCTTTTGATAGAAAAGTCGAAGTTTCTTTTCTTCAATAAATACCAGCCACAAACACCAATAACAACAACCGAAGCTAAGGTATATCCGTTGGCTACTGTATGGATAATTTTATTGATGGCTACCGGAGAAGAAACTACAGCCCAAAAGTCTACCATCTCATTACGGGCTGTATCGAGGTTAAACTTCATTCCAACGGGGTATTGCATCCAAGCATTGGCGATTAGGATCCAAACTGCACTTAGGTTTGTTCCGAAAGCTGTGAGCCAGGTTGAAGCCAAATGTGCTTTTTTACTTACTTTGTCCCAACCGAAATACATGATGGCAAAGAAAGTACTTTCCATAAAAAAGGCAAAAATCCCTTCTATAGCCAATGGTGCACCAAAAATGTCGCCAACAAACCAAGAGTAATTACTCCAGTTAGTCCCAAATTCAAATTCCAAAATGATACCGGTTGCTACGCCGATGGCAAAATTAACGGCAAAAAGTTTCATCCAGTACTTAGTGGCTCTTTTCCAAAACTCATCACCTGTTTTGACGTAGAGAGTCTCCATAAATGCAATGATGAATCCCAGTCCCAAAGTTAGCGGAACAAATATCCAGTGAAACATTGCAGTCATCGCAAATTGTAGTCTGGACGCATCTGTTAATGATAAAAAATCCATGGTATTATTGTTTAGATTAATTAGAATTCAAAGATGGAGGAGTTGTCTCGATTACTCGTTCAGTCAGATTATGAATGACTGCTGCTGTTTTTTGTTCGTCGTTATCGTAACGTGAAAGTTCCGATGGAAAGAAGAAAACTTTCAGAACCGCAAACATAATGAATAGTTTTACAAAGATAATTAACCATAACATCTTACTGGTTTGGCTCATGGTTGTGAACCCTTCGTAATAAAAATTCCAAATATTATTTAAGGCATTTTTCATGGCAATGCATATATTTAGAAATATGACTGTCTCAAAAGAAACAATACAAAAATAGATATATTTTCTAAAAAGAGAAACATATACTTAATCTCTCGAACCGAAACTGTAGTTCCCTGCATGGTAAAGATAAAGAACTAACTAAGGTTTTATTATCGTTTTGTCACTAAAATCATAAATGTTACTGCTATCATAGCAATGCCTATCCCCGTTATAATATTGGTAGTCAATGCTTCGTTGAACATAAGCGTACCTACCAGTATGGCAGTTATAGGCTCGAATACACCCAGTACTGACGCCTTGGTTGCTCCGATATTGCGAGTTGCTACGGCTAAGGTAGCTGTGGACACGATGGTTGGAAGTAGGGCCAATCCGACAAGATTGAGCCAATCTCCACAATTGGTAATGCCGGCAGTGATCGGGGTATCCGAAAAGGCTATCTTACCCAGAAAGATAATTGCTCCTACCGAAAGTGCGTAGAATGTCAGTAGCGAGTTGGAAATGGAAGCGATTGTCTTGCTTCGGTTAATGATGACGATAAACAATGCATAGACAAATGCAGAACCCAATGACAGTATAACGCCTATAGGATTTATCTCTTCACCACTACTGCTTTGCGTCATGATGACTACACCGCTAAATGTGGCTGCAATAGCTAACCAAACAGGCCATGAAGGTACTACTCCCAGAAAGACCATAATGATGGCTACTAATACGGGGTAGAGGAAGATAAGTGTGGTCGCCAGTCCGGATGCAATGTAGTGGTAAGCCTCGAAAAGGAAGATACTGCTCATGGTGTACAGAAGTCCTAAAACAAGTAATATACCTGCTTGTTTACCGGAAATCTTGAATAACTTTTTATTGAGAAACAGGAATACACCAAGTATAACTACTGCAAAAAAGTAACGAAAAAAAAGAATGGACTCGATAGCTGCTCCTTGGTTCATCAGTGGCATGGCAAAGAGTGGATTCAGTCCGTAGGTGATTCCGGTAATAATACCGGCAGGATAACCAATTATGGCACTTTTACTTAGATTTTTCATATCCAATATAGCATGTAGCATCTTTTTACCGATGCAAAGATACAAATATGAAGATGAAAATAATGATTAAAATCTTTACATATTAAGTAGTTTTTGAACGTTTTTCCATAACTTTGTTTTCTGTAACTTGATGGGATATTTATATGAAAAAACTACTTTTTCTATCTGTTTTAGGATACATGACTGCATGTTCTTTTTCTTCTTCCTTTGAGAAAAATGCTGCAATGGAGGAACCTACTAAGGTTTATCATAATCCGATTATTGAAGGTAATCTGCCGGATCCGACTGTCATCAAGGGTGATGATGGTTGTTTCTATCTGTATTCGACAGAATCTGCTCGTCAATTGCCTATTTACCGTTCTAAGAATTTGGTGGATTGGGAATATGTGGGAACTGCTTTTACGAAAGAGGGGCGCCCGAACTTTGAAGAAAAGGGTAGTGTCTGGGCTCCGGATATCAATAAGATAGGGGATAAATATGTATTGTTTTATTCAATGTCTGTATGGGGTGGCGAATGGACTTGTGGTATTGGTCGTGCTGTCGCTGATAAACCTGAAGGCCCTTTCACAGATTATGGTAAACTGTTCCGGAGCAATGAGATTGATGTGCAGAATTCGATTGATCCTTTTTATATAGAAGATAATGGAAGAAAGTTCCTTTTTTGGGGGAGCTTTAGAGGAATTTATTATATTGAATTGTCAGATGATGGGCTAAATCTGAAAGAGGGTGCTACTCCAAAACAGATAGCAGGTAAAGCGTATGAGGGTACTTATGTTCATAAAAGGGATGGATATTATTATCTGTTTGCTTCTGTAGGCAGTTGCTGTGAGGGATTAAAGAGTACTTATACGACAGTTGTCGGGCGTTCAGATAATTTGTTTGGTCCTTATGTCGATAAACAAGGTGGCAAAATGCTGGATAACAAACATGAGATTTTGATTCATAAGACTGATTCTTTTGTCGGAACCGGACATAACTCTGAAATCGTAAAAGACATGGCTGGTTCGGATTGGATATTTTATCATGCTTTTAAAGTTTCCAATCCCAATGGTCGTATGTTGCTGATGGATAAAGTGGAATGGGAAGAGGGATGGCCTCAGGTTAAAGGTAATGTCCCGTCACTTGAAGCTGAAGCACCGGTGTTTTGATCTGTCTTATGTTGAACTTGGATGGTGATTCCTTGCTCTTGGATGTAGTTGTATAGGGCTTTGTAGAATTTGTGCCGGGTGAGCGTGGAGGCATCTCCCAAAATGATGAGTTTCATACGGGCACGGGTGATGGCAACATTCATGCGGCGTAGGTCATGAAGGAAACCGATTTGTCCTTGGTCGTTGGCACGGACGAGGCTGATCATGATTACATCACGCTCTTGTCCTTGGAAACCATCCACGGTATGAACCGTAATGAGTTGCCGGAAAGGTTTGAAGAAGGCATTCCGTTTAATAAGTTTTCGTATGTATTGTACCTGTGATTTATAAGGAGAAATCAACCCGAAATCAATCCGTTCGTCTAAGACTCGTTCTTTGCTGATTTTTTCAATGTAAGATTGTAAGGTAGAGACTAATAAGTCGGCCTCCTCTTTATTGATACGGCTTAAACTATCTGCATATTGCTCCTCCTCAAAATGGTACTCGGAGGTATCTATCCAGACGATAGGGGTGTCAAAAGTCAAGATGCCTCGATTCTTAACCTCCGGTGCAGATTGTAATTCTCCATGATAGAACCAATGGGATGAAAAACGCATGATTTCGTCATGCATCCGGTATTGAATCTTCAAAAGAGAGACTGTCTCTGGTTTCCGCTTAGCAATCTTTTGCATCAGTGTTTGATCCAATCCGCCACGTGCTGCTTCCATACATTTGATAGTAGGAGGGAGCTGGTGGTGATCACCTGCTAATATGACCCGATCCGCTTTTCCGATGGCAATCCAACAGGCTGCTTCAAGTGCTTGTGCCGCTTCGTCTATGAAAAGAGTTGTGAAGGTATGGTTGGTCAATACACGATTGGCAGAACCGACTAACGTACAGGCAACCACACGTGCTTCACTAAAAAGATCTGCATCGATTTTTACCTCTAATTCTGTTGCCCGGAAACGAAGTCGGGATAGACGGTTACGGGCAGTCTCCCTTTCGCTGTAGCTCTTTTTCTTGAGATTGGATTGTATCTCCCGGATTGCTTTTCGGATACCCCAAAGTTCAGCATAATCCGGATGGGATTCAAAACGGCGTTCGTAAGTGAAAGAGAGCATCTTGTCGTTTACTCGTGTCGGATTGCCTATACGAAGCACATGAATCCCTCGATCCACTAACTTTTCTGAAATCCAATCGACAGCCGTATTACTTTGGGCACAAACCAACACTTGGTTTTCCCGATGAAGGGTCTCATAAATGGCCTCTACCAATGTGGTGGTTTTTCCTGTCCCCGGAGGTCCATGTACGATAGCGACCTCTTTCGCTGCCAAAACATGGTTAACAGCCTCTTCTTGGGATACATTCAGCCAAGGGAAACGCATCGGGAAGAGTTGCCGTTTGCTAATAGGGGATTGTCCTAACAGAACGTCACGCAAATAGGCTAACCGGTTGCCTTTGGCCTGCATGACTGATTGCAGGGCATTGAACATCGTTTTATAGCTGGTCTCATCAAAGTAGAGTTGGACTCCAATTTCATAACCACTTTGTAGATCCATATAGGCTTCGGGTGAAGGCAAACTAACAACCATACAATCTTCTTGCACATAACTGATTACGGAAGAGAAGTTGAAGTAATGAGGCTTACCACCCAAATCGGTCGTAAAGAAACAGACCGGCTTGCCATATTCAAAGTTATGTTCGGTCTCTTTTTCTTCCTTACGTTCGATTTCAACAACCAACTGGTTAAGGGAATTGTAATAACTTTTGCCAATTGTTATCGGATACCAACAGAAACCTTGACTGATGCGCCGATGGATACCAGTTCGTTCGGTCTGCTCACGAAACAGTTCTTTTTCATATTCAAACTCTTTCTGAAGAAGATCGTATTGCTGTTGGAGTTCCGTTTGGAGAGACATGATTTTATTTCCTAATTGGTTTTTAGCAGGGCAAAATTATAAAAAGTTTGATTATAACTTGCAATAAATGTCAATTCGTGTTGTATATTTGTGAAATTCTAAAAGAGATAAATAGATGGATAATACACTTAGAACGATAGCAGACTGTTTGGAGACAGGTTTGGCAGACCAGTTGAATAAGTGCGGTATGATGTTCCGTCTTTTTTCCCGGGTGAAGACAGAAAAGTCACTTGCTCATAAGATGGAAATTAAAGGTGATAAATATCGTAGCGGTATCTCTAAGATACAAGATATGATAGGTCTGCGTATTGTTGCCTATTTCCAGGATGATGTAGAGGCATTGGCCTTTTATTTTAGTTATGGAGAGATTGTTGATAGTTCCATTGATGAATTGGATTCTACGACTTTCCGCCCTCAACGATTAAATCTTACTTGTAATATCCCGGCAGAATATGTAGAGGATTTCCGTAAATCTTTACCGGCAGAATATGCCCCTTATATCGATAATACGTATGAAGTGCAAATTCGTACAATCTTTTCCGAAGGATGGCATGAGGTAGAACATGATTTGCGTTATAAATGCAAAGAGGATTGGGTGGGGTGTGATTCTTATTCTCGTACGTTAAACGGACTTATTGCGACACTTGAGACAGCAGAATGGAATATGAAAGCTCTTTTTGATGATATCTCACGTATGAATCTGCGTCAAGGTAATTATAGGGCAATGCTTCGAAATAAGATGCATCTGCGTATAAAGAACGATGATTTCTCTTCATCGGTGAATGATTTTCTATCTTCCAATCCAGCTATAGCAGAGGCAGTTCTAAATGTAGATCGTATGATTTTTATTCTTACGATGTTGAATCATAAAGGTGCTATAACGTTGACATTTGATAATCTGTTGTACTTAATTAATCGTATAGAGATGATGAACCCAGCCTTGCAGGCTTTAGAGACAGATGAGGTACGTCAGATGTTGGATGATTTCTTGGCTTCATAATTATAATGGAGTTTTATTTAGGAGATGAATATGGAAAAGAAGTTGATTTTACAGAACAATGTTTCTGAAATTAATAAATTAGTACTCTTTTTGGAAGAGTTAGGAGAAGAATTTGGTTTACCGGCAGATTTGGTTTTTAATCTGAATTTGGTTTTAGAAGAGGCTGTTTCCAATGTGATTCTTTATGCCTATCCGGAAGGAGAGGAACATGAGGTGCTTCTCTCTGCAAAGAAAATAGCGGATAAGTTGATTTTTGTGCTGACAGATTCGGGTAAAGAGTTTGATCCGACAAAAATGGAAGAGGTAGATGTTACCTTATCTGCGGAAGAACGTCCGATAGGTGGTTTGGGTATCTTTCTGATACGGCAGATCATGAATACTGTAGAATATCAAAGAATTGATGGTCAAAATGTGTTGACATTAAGTAAAAATTTAAACTGATAAATATTAACGATTATAGTATATAAAACATTATGGAAGTAAAAATTGTAAAAGATCTTGAAGAAACAATTGTGAGTGTTGAAGGTAGAGTGGATACAATAACAGCTCCGGATTTGGAAAAACAGGTTGAACCAATTTGGGAAGATAATGGTAAGACGATTGTTTTTGATTGTGAGAAGTTGGAATATGTGAGTAGTTCGGGGCTTCGTGTTATTTTATCGACTCATAAAAAACTTACAGCTAAAGGAGGTAAATTTATTTTACGCAATTTGACTTCAGAGGTACGTTCGGTTATGGACCTAACAGGTTTTTCTCGTATTTTGACTATTCAATAATGATTATTTAGAATGATAGAAGTACTGTTTTGGGGACTAAGTGGCGCGGCATGGTTTGTCATCTTTGTCGTAGTTTTGGTCTTCGTCTTACAAATTTGTACAAAATTACCTTCTGATTTTGTCTTTTTGGGAGGTATGGGACTATTGTTGGTCAGTGGGGTTATTCCGGTGAATTTGGTTATTGCTGGTTTTTCCTCTTCGACAGTGGTGCTGATAGGTGCTTTGTTTGTCGTTATTTGTGGATTGGTTCATACCGGATTCTTACAATGGGTGGTTAAATACTGTTTGGGAACTCCAAAGAAATACCATTGGGCGATTGTACGTTTGATGGTTCCGGTAGCAGCACTTAGCTCTTTTTTGAATAATACAGCTGTGGTTGCATTGTTTACCGGAGTAGTACGTATTTGGGCAAAGAAGTTGGGAGTCGCTCCATCTAAGTTGTTAATACCTCTCAGTTATGCTTCTGGTATGGGAGGAATATGTACGTTGATTGGAACTCCTCCAAATCTATTGATCTCCGGATTTTATACACAGGAAACAGGTATTACTCTTAGCCTTTTTACCCCAACATTGGTCGGACTTTTCTGTCTGTTTATAGGAGTTTTGTCTGTGATTGCTTTGAGTGGGTTAATCCCTGTCCGTCAATCTCCGGAGGATGCTTTGCAGGGAACAGGTACTTATACTGTCGAGTTATTAGTGCCAACCATGTCCTCTTTAGTCGGACAGACTGTGAAAGAAGCTGGTTTGAATCATGTGGATGGTGGTCATTTGATAGAAATTATTCGGTTAGACCATGAAGTTGTCACAGCTGTGGATGATGAAGAGTTTATTTTTGGAGGTGACCGATTGATCTTTTCCGGGGATATAGAGAAGATCATGAACCTTCGTGAGACCTACCAATTGGTGAATGCAACCCATCATGTGTTCTCTTTGGACGAATTGGATAAGAACCGGAAACTTCGGATGGGTAGTGTTGGTTTTGAAAGCTCTTTGGTTGGTTCCCGTATGTGTGATATATCTTTTGAGGAAACGAATAACTTGGTTTTGGTTGCTATCGCTCGTCATGGAGAGGTGGTGAAAGGTAGTCCACGTGAAGTGATATTAAAGGCTGGTGACACACTATTGTTAGAGTGTCCTTCTCGTTTTAATATATCTAAAGATTTGAAGAAAGACCTGTTGGAGATAAAGTCTGAAAATCTGTATAAACCGGGAAAACAAACCATTTATTCCTCATTGATTTTGATTGCGATGGTACTTGTTTCTTCTTTGGGCTACATGTCTTTGTTGCAAGCAGCATTTATAGCAGCCTTTGCAATGATCATATGTCGTTTTTGTACGATAGAGCAGGCACGTGAGAGTATTGATTGGAGTCTTTTGATGATCTTTGCTGGAAGTATTAGTTTGGGTACGGCTATTCAAGAGACAGGTATCGCAGAATGGATTTCACAAGGTATACTTGTTGTATGTGATGGAAATCCCTATTTGGCAATCTTTGGTATATGTTTGGTTGGTACGTTCATTACAGAATTTACAAGTAATACAGCTACTGCTGCCATCTTTTTCCCGATAGCATATCAAACGGCTGTCAATTTGGATGTAAATCCCCTTACATTCTGTGTGGCGTTGATGGTTTCGGTGTCATCGAGCTTTGCTACACCTATTGGTTCTCCGACGCACATGATTGTATATGGTCCGGGTGGTTATCGTTTTATTGATTTTGCTCGTATAGGCTTGCCTATGAATTTCATCATATTGGCGGCAAACTTATTTATGACGTTATTGTTATTCCCTTTATAATTTTAAAGTTTAATATATCTGATGGATAAACAAACACAAACGCAAATTATTCAACTGATAAATCAAGAGGTAATTCCGGCAATTGGTTGTACGGAGCCTATTGCAGTCGCTTTGGCTTCAGCAAAGGCTGCTGAAGTATTAGGTCAAAAGCCGGAAAAGATAGAGGTCTTTTTAAGTGCCAATATCTTAAAGAATGCGATGGGGGTTGGTATTCCCGGAACAGGAATGGTTGGTCTTCCTATAGCAATAGCATTAGGAGCATTGATCGGCAAATCTGAATATGGATTGGAGGTGCTACGAGATTTGACTCCGGAGGCTGTCGAAGCAGGAAAGGCGATGATCGGAGGAAAATCTATTCATATTGCATTGAAGGAGAATGTGGATAAACTTTATATAGAGGTTTGTTGCCATGCCGGAAATGATTCTGCCTGTGTCATTATCTGTCGTGAACATACGAACATTGCTTATGTTGAAAAGAATAAAACGGTATTGGTTGATTTAAGAAAAGAGGATACGAAGAGTATGGCTGAACAAGAGAGAGACTTGCAACTATCTTTCTCTTTAGTGTATGAGTTTGCTATGGAAATGCCTCTTGAGGAGATTCGTTTTATTTTAAAAACGGCAGATTTGAATAGGAAAGCAGCTGAAGATTCTGTCAAAGGTAATTATGGACATACGGTAAGTAAGACTGTAACAGGAGAGTATGGACGTAAATATATGGGTAATTCTACCTTTACACGTATGTTAGCCATGACAGCAGCAGCATGTGATGCACGTATGGATGGGGCAATGATTCCTGTGATGAGTAATTCTGGAAGTGGCAACCAAGGTATTGCTGCAACCTTACCGGTGGTCTCTTTTGCAGAAGATATCAAGTGTTCGGAAGAGCAACTGATTCGTTCGTTGATGTTAAGCCATTTGATGGTAATTTATATCAAACAAAGTTTAGGTCGTTTAGCAGCCCTTTGCGGATGTGTGGTGGCTGCTACAGGGGCAAGTTGCGGTATAACCTATTTGATGGGTGGAGATAAAAGGCAAATCTCTTATGCCGTTAAAAATATGATTGGAAACCTGACCGGAATGATTTGTGATGGAGCCAAACCCAGTTGTGCGATGAAGGTGTCCAGTGGTGTTTCAACCGCTATGCTGTCGGCTTTGATGGCGATGGAGAATAAGGTGGTTACCGCTGTTGAAGGAATCATCGATGAGGATGTTGACCAGTCAATACGGAATCTGACTTCGGTCGGTTCTGTCGGAATGGAGGCCACCGATCGAATGGTGCTTGAGATAATGACCGGTAAAAACTAAAAAGGGATGGAGAAATTTTTCTCCATCCCTTTTTAGTTGGTTAAATCATATCCTGAGACATTTTGGAAGACCCTTAATCCAAATTCCGGAATAATAGCCAACACGTGGTCAAAGACATCTGACTGGATATTCTCATAAGAGACCCATTCTTTGATGGCAGAGAAGCAATAGAGTTCGAGTGGTATTCCTTTTTCTGTCGGTTGTAGTTGTCTGACCATACAGGTCAACTCTTTGCTTATTTCGGGTTTACTATTTAAGTAATTGACCAAATAGATACGAAAGACCCCTATGTTAGTAAGTTGTAGCCCTTTTTCTTTTGCTTCATTGATGTAATCGGTAAGCAGAGGCATGCTATGGAATTTTCCTATCATCTCCGGTGTGCAGAAACAGATACTTTTCATGTCTATGTTGATGGAACGTTTGATACGGCGTCCGGGAGACTCAGCCATTCCCCTCCAGTTTTGGAAAGCATCGCTAACCAAGGCATAGGGAGGGATAGTAGTGATTGTATTATCGAAATTCCTGACTTTGACAGCATTCAAGGTTACTTCGATTACAGTACCGTTTGCCCCATATTTTTCCATGGTAATCCAATCTCCTTGTTGGAGCATATTGTTTGCCGATAGTTGGATACCAGCCACAAACCCTAAGATCGTATCTTTGAATACCAACATTAAGATAGCGGCTGAAGCACCGATACCTGTCAGTAAGGTGATAGGGGATTTGTTGATCAGTACGCTGATGATAAGGATCACCCCGATACTATATACACATACTTGCAAGAGTTGTATAAATCCCTTTAAAGGTTTGTTCTTTAAAGATTCTTTTAAGTTATAGATGTCATGTATGACGTTAAGTGATGCATTGATGAAACGTAGTGAGACAATAATGATATAGATTTCACATGCGATCTGTAATACACCCAATATCTTGGAAGGCTCATTCGGAGGAAAAGCAAAAGGCAATAGCACATAGACCAAAATGGCGGGTATGATGTGCATGAGTTTGTTTATGATCTTTCGTTCAACTATTAGGTCATCCCATTGGTTACGTGTCTTCTGTGCCAACCTCTTGAACATATTGAGAAAGATGTAACGGCATATATAGTCAATCGCCAATGCGATTAAGAAGATAAAGCCTAACATGATGACGTTATCTATTTCATGAGAGGAATGGCTGACGACTCCCCAATCAAGCAGTTGTTGGTTGATCCATTGTTGTAAGATGTGCATAGTATTGTTCTTTTGTTTATGGAGGGCAAAACTACAAATTTTCATTTACTAATCCGAATTGGTAAACCTTTAATTCAAAAAAGGGAATCATCGCAAACAGATGATCGAAGATGTCGGATTGGATACGTTCATATTCAGCCCATATTTTATTACGGGAAAAGAAGTAGATTTGAATGGGAACTCCATATTCAGTTGCCTGCTTTTGGCTGATGATCAGATCTAAGTCTGTATTGACAACAGGCAGGCTTGCCAAGTATTTTTCGATGTAGAGACGGAACAGTTGGGAGTTGGTTGGTATTTGCCCCTCTTCTGGGGTATAATGGGCGAGCAAAGGAATTTCGCTTGTCAATCGGTTGATGAATTCTGGTGTACAGAACTTGATGGTCTGTAAGTCTAACGTGATATTTTTCTGTACACGACGCCCCTCTGATTGTATCATCCCTCGCCAATTTTGGAAAGAGTTGCTGACCAGCGTATAGGGTGGTATGGTTGAAATGGTGTTGTCGAAGTTTTGAACCTTGACAGTGTTGAGCGTGATTTCCTGAACGATGCCGTCTATCTTCATATTGGGGATCGTTATCCAGTCTCCCGGTTGTAACATATCATTTGCGGACAATTGTATTCCTGCAACGAAACCTAAAATGGTATCTTTGAATACAAGCATAAGGATTGCAGCTGATGCTCCTAAACCTGCGAATAAACTTGTAGGTGATTTATTGATGAGAATACTGATAAGGAGTATTCCTCCAATGAAAAAAATCAAAACTTTCACTATTTGGATAAAACCTTTGATTGGATGTTTTTTCGTTTTTGATTGTTGATTATAAAATTCCAAACTATATGAAAGTAAATAATTGATAGCCATTAGAAATGCAAATATGTAATAAACTGCTGTTGCTTTTTGAAAGATGAATAGTAATACTTTTCCTTTGATAAAGGTAAAAGGTAATAATAAATAGACAAAAAGAGCAAGAATACCATGTATAATGTAATGGGTTACTTTTGGTTTTAAGAAGATAGACAACCATTGAATATGGATACGTTGCTCTAATTTCTTTAAGTTCTTGATAAGAATTGTTTGCGATATAAAGTTTAAACCGATTGTTATAAAAATTAGAAGAAGAGTGATAACGATTTCATCGAGAATATTGGCTATAGAAGGTTTTATACCCCATGATACGAGTATTTTATTTATCCATTGTCCTATATGTTCCATTGTTGTTATTTTATTTTGAATAACAGACGAATGTTTGATTTGTTCGATGTTTATTTAGCTAAATTCAACCATAAGATGGTGAAATTTGATATTTGTATTTATTTTTGTGGAATAATATACCTTTAAATACGTATGAAAACAGTACAAGTAAAAGATAGACAATTTTCTCTTTATATATCAGAGAATAAAATAAAAGAGCAAGTAAAAAAAATAGCAGGGCAAATTAATACGGATTTAAACGGAAAGAATCCTTTATTATTGGTTATTTTGAATGGTGCTTTTGTTTTTGCTGCAGATTTACTTCGTGATGTAACAATCCCTTGTGAAGTTAGTTTTATTCGTTTGGCCTCTTATGAAGGAACATCGTCAACGGGAGAAGTGAAACAATTGATTGGATTAAATGAGGATATAGAGGGACGTACGGTTGTAATTGTGGAAGATATTATCGATTCTGGTTTGACTATGCAAGAACTGTTATTAATATTAGCTAAAAAGAATCCTAAAGAGATTCGTATTGCATCTCTGTTTGTTAAACCGGAGAATTTAAAGGTGGATTTAGATATCCATTATCGTTGTTTTGATATTGATAATGACTTTATTGTAGGATACGGTCTTGATTATGATCAGGAGGGACGAAACTTACCTGACATCTATAAAGTGATAGAATAATAGATATTCTAAAAGTACAATGAAGCAATAATGTTATTGTCTTAATAAATAGGATAGATTTTGATAAATGTATAGTAAAGAGGAACTGAAAAATCTAAAAGTTGAGTTTTGGGAGAGCTTTGCTGCCTTTTGCGAAGTACAACCTTATTTGCGGAGACGCAGGAAGATCTGGACTTTGTATAACACGAAGGTAAAAGGGGTGGAGCTTAAGTTTGATGCGACCCGCGAAGGGGCTTTTGTCATCTTGGAGGTGAACCATCGGAACGAGGGGGAACGGTTGGAGATGTTTGAGCGTTTGACTTGGTATAAGGAGACTATCGAAAAGGATTTCCCAGAGGGGTTGGTATGGGATATTTGCTATGTACGTGAGACTGGCAAAGAGGTTGCCCGGATTTATACCTCCAAATCGGGTATTGACTTTCACCGCCGTTCCGATTGGGGCGAATTCTTTCAGTTTATGGCCAGACAGATGTATCTGTTGGAACGGAACTTTATGTCTATTGCCGAATATTTGCGGGAATAAGGAACGATTATACTGATACAGATGAAGAGATTCAGGTTTTGGTTAGGGATAGCCGTTTGTGGACTGATGGTTGCTTGCGGAGAGATAACTCCGGAACAGGTATTGTTGCAACCGGGTGTTAGTCAGGAGTTGGCTCGTTTTCGGAAGAATCATTTCGAGAAGGTACGTTATAACCTATTCTTCTCTATACCGGAATTTCGTCAAGAGGCGGTTACTGGTAGGGTGGAACTATCCTTTTGGATGAATGGCAAACATCCGATTATTTTGGATTTCCGAGGAGAACCGGAACAGGTTGTTTCTGTATTGTTGAATGATAAAGAGGTGGCTTATTCGGTAAAGGATGAGCATATTGTAATTGATAAGCAGGCTGTATCTGAAGGAGAGAACCGTGTAAAAGTTGCTTTTATTGCGAATGATCAATCGTTAAATAGGAGAGACGAATTCCTTTATACGTTATTGGTACCGGATCGTGCTCGCACGCTTTTCCCTTGCATGGATCAACCGGATATGAAATCCCTGTTCACTTTGTCGTTGGAGCTTCCTGCCACTTGGTTGGCGATTGCAAACGGGGCGGTATCGCAGATTGACTCTTCCTCTATTCAAGGGAAAAAGATAGTCTCATTTCGTGAGACAGAACCGTTGAGTACCTACCTTTTTTCTTTTGTAGCAGGAGCATTGAAACAGGAAAAGTATGCACGTGACGGACGTACGATCTCGGTGTATCACCGGGAGACTGACCCCAAGAAGGTGGCGCAATGCCCGGAGATTGCCGAAGAGGTGTTCGATGCGTTGGAGTGGCAAGAGGCTTACACCGGGATTCCCTATCCTTTTGCCAAATATGATGTGATTATTTTGCCCGGCTTCCAATATGGAGGGATGGAACATACCGGTGCGACTTTATATACAGACAGGCGGATGTTTTTGAACGAGCATCCTACGTTGAACGAACGCCTTTCACGCAGTTCGTTGATAGCCCATGAAACGTCTCACATGTGGTTCGGGGATTTTGTGACTATGGAGTGGTTCAACGATGTTTGGACCAAAGAGGTGTTTGCTAATTACTATGCAGCTCGGATGGTGGAACCGCAGTTCCCGGAGGTCAACCATAGGCTGAACTTCATGTTGGATTATGTGGTTGGTGCATACGCTGAAGACCGTACGGCCGGCTCAAACCCCGTCAAGCAACCGTTAGGGAATCTGCGGGATGCCGGATTGATGTATGGGAATATCATTTATGACAAATCGCCTGTCGTGATGGCCATGCTCATCCGTATGATAGGGGAAGAGGCTTTCCAAAAAGGGATCCGTGAATATTTGAAAACGTATGGCTATGGGAATGCTACTTGGGAGGGGCTGATCTCTATCTTGGATACCTATACCGAAAAAGATTTGGAACGCTGGAGCCATGTGTGGATACATGAGAAAGGAATGCCCGAAATAACAGCGGAGATTAGGGGGGACAGCCTCTTTGTTTCACAGGTTGACCCGTTTGGCAGGGGGGTGTGCTGGCCTCAGGAAATTAAGTATATGATCCTGTCTGAAAATAGTGCCGATGTAATTGGAATTACTTGCGCAACTAATTCCAATTACATCGGCACTAAATTGCAAAGCCCTCGGCAGGGAAAAACAGTCGTTATTCCAAATGTGGATGGGGCGGCTTATGGCTTTTTTCGGGTGAGTGACGAAGAGGAGGCAGAAGAGTGGTTTGCCGTACTGAAAAACTCGAAGGATGAAATTTTACGGGGCTCGTTGTTGATCTCCCTGTTTGAGAATTTGATGAACCGGACAATCAGGCCGGAGTTGTATATGCGTGCAATGTTGGATTACCTACCTCAAGAGACAAATACCCTGTTGTTCTCGGCTGCTTTGGATTACATAGGGATTTGTCAACGGTTGTATCCTTATGATCCGAAAGAGGTTGAACAGGCCCTTTGGAAAAGGGTGGTGCAAGATAAACAGCAGCAGCATCGGCTGTTGGCTTTTCGCCAGTATGCCTCTATTGCCCGTACAGCGGAAGCTACCAAACGGCTTTATCAGCTTTGGGAAAAGCAGGAGGCTCCGGTTGGTTGCTTGTTGGGTGAGAATGATTACACCAATCTCTCTTATACATTAGCCCTGTTGTTACCCGAAAAGGCGGAAGAGATTGTTACTATGCAGCAGAGTCGTATAGTCAATCCGGATAGGAGACGGCAATATGCTTTTATCTCTCCGTCCGTATCCCCACGCCAAGAGGTTCGGGATAGCCTATTCTCTGCCTTGTTGGTTGCAGAAAACAGAAGGGTAGAGCCGTGGGCAGCAACAGCTTTGGGATACTTGAACAGTCCGCTTCGCCAACAGGAGGCTGTGAGGTATATCCGTCCCGCTTTGGACAAGTTGGAGGAGATACAACGTACCGGGGATATTTTCTTTCCTCGAAATTGGGTAGGTGCTTTGTTGAGGGGGCATGCTTCGGCAGAGGCTTATAAGGAGGTCGATACCTTTTTTAAGGAACATCCTGATTATCCGGAACTGATTTCAAATAAGATCCTCCAGCAGGCTGACCATCTGTACCGTTTACATGGCCACTTGAAAAAATGAGTTTGCCAAGCTAATATTTTATCAGTTTTATTGCTTAGTTCAATTATTATCGTAACTTTGCGACCGAAAAATAAAGAAATATGAATAAAGTCGTATTACATCACCATCATCATCGTAACAACGGGCGTTAGTTCGGTGGGCTGTTTGGTGTATGAATACCTAAGAATAAAAAAGAGAGGCTTGCCGTTATGCGGTAAGCCTCTCTTTTTAGGAAACAGAAAATATAAAAAAAGAATAGATATGTTACGAATAGCAGTACAATCAAAAGGTCGTCTTTATGATGAGACAATGCATTTGTTGGAAGAGGCAGGTATTAGGTTGAACAGAGGAAAGCGAATCCTTCTGTTATCAGCGAAAGGTTTTCCGGTAGAAGTTCTTTTCTTGCGTGATGATGATATCCCACAGTCGGTTGCCAATGGGGTGGCAGATATCGGTATTGTCGGGGAGAATGAATATGTGGAAAAGGGACAAGAAGCTGTTTTGTTGAAGCGTTTGGGATTTAGTAAGTGCCGTTTGTCTTTGGCTATACCGAAGGATGAGGAATATAACGGGGCTGAATGGTTTGAAGGAAAAACAATAGCAACCTCTTATCCGGAGATATTAAAAAACTATTTGGCAGAGAAAGGTGTAAAAGCCAATCTGCATGTGATCAGTGGCTCGGTGGAGATCGCTCCGGGTATTGGATTGGCGGATGCAATCTTCGATATTGTCAGCTCAGGCAGTACATTGGTTAGTAACCAACTAAAAGAGGTGGAAGTGGTGATGAACTGTGAAGCCTTGTTGATTGCCAATAACCATCTGTCTGAAGAAAAGCAGGCTATCTTGGATGAACTGTTGTTCCGCTTCAAAGCGATCCAAGAGGCAGAGGGTAAGAAATATGTTTTGTTGAATGCCCCGAAAGAGAACCTACAGTCTATAATAGAGCTATTGCCCGGTATGAAGAGTCCGACGATTACTCCGTTGGCCGACCCGAATTGGGTGTCGGTTCAGTCAGTGATTGCCGAAAAACATTTCTGGGAAATCATAGGTAAACTTAAGGCATTGGGAGCTGAAGGTATCTTGGTTATACCGATTGAAAAGATGATTCAATAAAAGAAGTATTATGGAAATTATAAAATATCCGCAAAGGCAAGAATGGGCTTCACTGGCTCAGCGTCCGGCTTTGGATGTGACTACTCTCTTCGATACGGTACGTTCCGTCTTGGACGAAGTGCGCTTAGAAGGAGATAAGGCGGTTATCCGATATGAGGAAAAGTTTGATAAGATAAACCCGGAGACATTTCAAACTTTGCAGGTTTCGGACGGGGAGTGGCAAGAGGCTGAAGGATTGGTGTCCGAAGAACTGAAACAAGCGATCTTTCAGGCAAAGGAAAACATAGAAACTTTCCATGCATCCCAACGTTTTGTTGGTAAGAAGGTGGTGACGACAAACGGGGTGACCTGTTGGCAAAAGGCTGTGGCCATCGAAAAGGTAGGGCTGTATGTTCCGGGGGGAACGGCTCCTCTGTTTTCTACGGTGTTGATGTTGGCTGTGCCGGCTCGCATCGCTGGATGTAAGGAGATTGTTCTTTGTACGCCTCCGAATAAAGAGGGTAAAGTACATCCGGCGATTTTGTTTGCAGCAAAAGTGGCAGGTGTAAGTAAGATATTTAAAGCAGGAGGAATACAAGCTATCGCAGCAATGGCATACGGAACGGAATCAATCCCTAAAGTATATAAGATCTTTGGTCCTGGTAACCAGTATGTGACAGCAGCCAAGCAGTTGGTCAGCTTGAAGGAGGTGGCAATTGATATGCCTGCCGGTCCTTCAGAAGTGGAGGTGATTGCAGATGAATCGGCAAATCCGGCGTTTATCGCTGCAGATTTCCTTTCACAGGCAGAACATGGTGTTGATAGCCAGGCTATCTTGGTAACGGATTCGGAATGTATTGTGCCGAACGTAGAACAGGCTATCCAAGAGCAGTTGGATAAATTGCCTCGCAAAGAGATTACAGAAAAGTCTTTGGCTCATAGCCGGATCATCGTCTTGAAAGATAAACAGGAGGTGGTAGATTTTACTAATTTATATGCACCGGAACATTTGATTATCCAAACTGCCGATTATCTTTCTATTGCTGAACAGATTGAGAATGCGGGTAGTGTCTTTATGGGGCCCTATACGCCGGAGAGCGCGGGTGACTATGCGTCCGGTACCAACCATACCTTGCCGACCAACGGATATGCCAAGGCATATAGCGGGGTGAACTTGGATAGCTTTATCAAGAAGATTACCTTCCAGGAGATAACAGCCGATGGTATAAAAGGATTAGGCAAAACAATACAAACAATGGCTGCCAATGAGCAGTTGGAAGCACATAAGAATGCTGTAACAGTCAGATTGAATACGTTATGAGGAAGTTAGAAGAATTGGTCAGACCGAACGTCTGGAATATGAAACCCTACTCTTCGGCCAGAGATGAGTTCCAAGGGGAGGCTACTGTTTTTTTGGATGCAAATGAAAATCCATATAATGCTCCATTCAACCGTTATCCGGATCCTTTACAGTGGAAAGTGAAGGAACAGATAGCAGCCTTGAAAGGGGTGAAGAAGGAATCAATCTTTTTGGGAAACGGAAGTGATGAGCCAATCGACCTGTTGATACGTGCATTTTGTGAGCCGGCCATTGATAATGTGGTAAGTATCGATCCTTCGTATGGAATGTATGAGGTGGCAGCGAATGTGAACAATGTCTCTTTCCGTAAAGTACGCTTGGATGAGCAGTTTGATTTGGATACGGAGGCGGTGTTTTCAGCCATTGATGAACAAACAAAGGTGATCTTTTTTTGTTCACCTAATAATCCGACAGGCAATAGCTTGAGCCGTGATCGGTTGTATAAAGTATTGGATACTTTCTCCGGTTTGGTTGTGATTGATGAAGCCTATATTGACTTTTCTGTAGAGCCATCTTTCTTGTCTGAGTTGGCTAAGTATCCCAATTTGGTGGTTCTCCAGACTATGTCCAAGGCATGGGGGGCAGCCGGTATCCGTATGGGGATGGCTTTTGCTTCACCGGAGATTGTTGCTGTCTTGAATAAGATCAAATATCCCTATAATGTGAATATCTTGACGCAAGGAAAGGCTTTGGAAATGTTGCAGAATAAGGCTGAGATGGATAGTCAGTTGCAGGTTATCCTTGCTGAACGAACCCGATTGCAGCAAACTCTGCCGGATTTAAATTGCGTGAAGAGATTGTATCCGACAGATGCTAACTTTATCTTAACAGAGGTGACGGATGCAAATGTGATTTATAAGCAGTTGGTAGAACAAGGGATTATTGTCCGCAATCGTAATAATGTAACGATGTGTAATGGGTGTTTGCGCATAACGATTGGAACTCCTGAAGAGAATGATACCTTGTTGGATGCATTAAAAAAGATGTAAAAGATGAAAAGAGCATTGTTTATTGATAGGGATGGGACGTTAGTGATAGAACCTCCTGTAGATTACCAACTGGATAGTTTGGAAAAGTTGGAGTTTTATCCGAAGGTTTTTCGTAATTTGTACTTCATCCGTAAACAGTTGGATTTTGAATTTGTGATGGTTACCAACCAAGATGGTTTGGGTACGGATTCATTTCCTGAAGAGACCTTTTGGCCGGCACATAACAAGATGTTAAAAGCGTTGGAAGGAGAGGGTATTTGTTTTGATGAGATACTGATTGACCGTTCTTTCCCAGAAGAAAATTCTCCTAACAGAAAGCCACGGACTGGAATGTTAGGAAAATATATGTCCGGTGAATATGATTTGGCGAATAGCTATGTGATTGGTGATCGCTTGACCGATATGCAATTGGCCATTAATTTGGGAGCTAAAGGTATATGGTTACGTCCGAATGATGAAGAGGCGCAACGGATTTTGTCGGAGAACCCAACTGTAAAACCTGTTTTGATTACAGAAGATTGGGATAAAGTAACAGATTATCTGTTTGCCGGTGAACGGCGTGCGGTGGTTCAACGGACAACCAAAGAAACCGATATTTATGTAGAGGTGAATTTGGATGGACATGGGGCGACACAGATAGAGACCGGATTGGGTTTCTTTGACCACATGCTTGATCAAATAGGAAAGCATTCCGGAATGGATCTGACTGTTCGTGTGAAAGGTGATTTAGAGGTAGATGAACATCATACGATAGAGGATACAGCAATCGCTTTGGGAGAAGCATTGTTAAAGGCATTGGGAGATAAGAGAGGTATTGAACGATACGGTTATTGTCTGCCGATGGATGATTGTCTGTGTAGTGTGGCTCTTGATTTCGGTGGACGCCCATGGTTGGTTTGGGAAGCCGATTTCTACCGAGAAAAGGTTGGGGATATGCCTACCGAAATGTTTCTCCATTTCTTTAAAAGCTTAAGTGATGCTGCTCGCATGAATCTAAACATTAAAGCGGAAGGAACAAACGAACATCATAAGATAGAGGGAATCTTCAAAGCGTTGGCACGTTCAATCAAAATGGCTATTCGCCGTGATATCTATCGCTACGAACTCCCAAGCACCAAAGGACTACTGTAAACAATAACGCTTTTATAGGGATAAAGCCTGTACTTAATAAGTATGGGCTTTTTTTGTAATATGATGTAAAAATGTTATAGTCCGCTTTTCTTTTATTAACATCTTATCTTAAGCAAAAGGTTACTTGATTTGTTATATAATAGAGTATAAATAAAAGATTAATATCTGTAAATGAATTTATGATGTGGTCATAGCTATAGATTTTGATGGTACCATTGTACAACATCGGTATCCGGCGATAGGAGAAGAACTACCTTTTGCTATTGAAACATTGAAAAGACTACAAAAAGAGGGGCACAAACTTATTTTATGGTCGGTGCGTGAAGGTCGGTTATTAGAAGAGGCAGTTTCTTTTTGTAGAGAGCGAGGTTTGGAATTTTATGCTGTTAATCGTGACTATCCGGAAGAAGAAAAAGAACGAAACAATCATTTCTCCCGTAAATTAAAAGCTGATTTGTTTATTGATGATCGTAATTTGGGTGGATTACCTGATTGGGATACGATTTATGATATGGTAACTAATAAGTTGTCTTATGAAGATTTGATGGATAAATATGAATCAGATTATTATGAACAAGAGAAACCGAAAGGTTTTTGGAACCGTTTGTTTAAATAAAAAATGAAAAAATAAATAATTATGACAATGAAGAAACTTTTCTTATTATTAATTTTTCCTTTATTGGCAAGTTGTACATCTTACAAAAGTGTACCTTATTTGCAGGACATGGAAACAGTTCATCAGAATGGAGAGGTTTTACCTTTGTATGACGCCAAAATTATGCCAAAGGATTTGTTGACTGTTATGGTTAATACTTCTGATCCGCAAGCTGCAGCTCCATTTAACTTGACTACGCAAACACCATTAAATGCTGCGACATCAAATATTTATACGACAGCACAACCCTCTTTGCAGCAATATTTGGTTAATAATAATGGAGAAATCGATTTTCCGGTTATTGGTCGATTGAAAGTAGGCGGTTTGACTAAAAATGAAGCAGAAGATATGATTCGTGGTCGTTTGCAGGATTATTTGAAAGAGGTTCCTATTGTCACAGTTCGTATGGCGAATTATAAAATTTCTGTTTTAGGAGAGGTTGCTCGTCCGGGAAGTTTTACTATATCAAATGAAAAAGTAAATGTTTTAGAAGCGTTGGCAATGGCAGGAGATATGACAATCTATGGTATTCGAGATGACGTTAAATTGATTCGTGAGGATGCAGAAGGAAGACGAAATATTTATACGTTGGATTTGAATAAAGCAGATATAATCACTTCTCCTTATTATTATTTGCAACAGAATGATATTCTTTATGTAACTCCTAACAAGACAAAAGCAAAGAACTCTGATATTGGTAATAGTACAACTTTGTGGTTTAGTGCGACATCCATTTTAGTTTCAATCGCAAGTTTATTAGTAAACATTTTTAATTAATGAATAAAATGGTAGAGGAAAAGAATAATTTGAATGAGGTAGAAGAAAAAGAGGTAGATCTTCGTGCTCTCTTTTTTCAGTATTTATATTGTTGGCCTTGGTTTGTAGCAAGTGTGATTGTTTGTTGTATTACCGCATTTGTCTTTTTACGTTATCAGACTCCTGTCTACAATGTCTCCTCTTCTGTCTTAATTAAAGAAGATGATAAAAAAGGTGGAGGTTCAAATCCTATGGCTGCATTGGAAGACATGGGGATGTTCTCTATGACTAATAATTTTGATAATGAGGTAGAGATTTTGAAGTCTCGTACTTTAGTTAGAAAAGTAGTCAATGATTTACGTCTTTATATCAATCTTTCAGAGAAAGCATCATTTAGATACAACCAACCTTTATATAAAAAGGTTCCATTGAATGTTTTTATGACACCGGAAGAGGCTGAACGTTTGGATAGTCCTGTTAAACTTGAAATGGATTATTTGAAGTCTGGGAAGTTGTCGGTAGAAATGATTTATTTTTTGAATAATGAAGAACAAAAACTACATCAATCTTTTGATAGATTACCGGCGGTGATGCCTACACCGGTTGGGGTTATTAGTTTTACGGAAGGAGATTCCTATTTGGTTGCTGAAGATTTGCATCTTTTGGCAACGATTGTATCACCTACTGCTGCGGCTATTTCGTATGTGACAGATATGTCTATCGCTCCTTCTTCAAAAACGACTACGATTGCTAAAATCAATGTAAGGAATACAATCAAACAAAGAGGTATTGATTTTATTAATACGTTAATAGCTTTTTACAATCAAGATACCAATAACGAGAAGAATGAGGTTGCTCAAAAGACCGCAGAATTTATAGAAGAGCGTATTGCTATTATTAATTCAGAATTGAGTAGCACGGAAAATGCATTAGCAGTATTTAAGCAACGTTCCGGATTAACAGATTTGACTTCCGATGCTCAAATGTCTTTGCAAGAACGTTCTAAATATGAACAATTACGTACAGAAAATGCAACTCAAATTCGTTTGGTCCAGTATTTGGATGAATATATAAACAATCCGGCGAATAAAGATGAAGTTTTACCAGCCAATGTGGGGTTGCAAGATCAGAATTTAACTTCAGTTATCGATCAGTATAACACAATGTTGATTGAACGTAAGCGTTTGTTGCGCACCTCCTCGGAAAGTAACCCGGCTGTTATCAATATGAATACAGGTATTGATGCAATGCGTCGTAATGTTCAAACAACTGTAACCAGTGTGTTACATGGGTTACAAATTGAACAAAAAGATATCGAACGCCAAGCAAGTAAGTTTGAAGGTCGTATTAGTTCGGCTCCAGAACAGGAAAAAGAGTTTATGACCATTTCTCGTCAGCAGGAGATTAAGGCAACATTGTATATTATGTTGTTGCAAAAACGTGAAGAAAATGCGATTACTTTAGCTTCCACTGCAAATAATGGTCGTATCATTGAAGAACCATTGGCTGATAAGTCTCCAGTGGCACCGAAAAAGATGATCATTTTATTGGCTGCGTTTGTTTTAGGTCTATGTATTCCTGTAGGTATTCTGTTCTTAATAGACTTCTTTAAGTTTAGAATTGAGGGTGTGACAGATGTGGAACGTATAACATCGGTTCCAGTTGTGGCTGAAATATCTACGATGAAACAATCTAAAGGGAAAGAAGGTGCTATTGTTGTTCGTGAAAATAAGAATGATATCATGGAAGAGACTTTCCGTGGTTTGCGAACTAATATGCTCTTTATGTTAGATCCAAAACAAAAAGTGATTTTAGTGTCTTCTTCTATACTGGGTGAAGGTAAATCTTTTGTGGCAGGAAACTTGGCTACCAGTTTGGCTTTTTTGGGTAAAAAAGTTGTTGTAGTAGGTTTGGATATCCGTAAACCAGGGTTGAATAAAGTCTTTAATTTACCTAAACGAGGATTAGGTATTACCAATTATTTGAGAGATCCGGAAAATATCAATCTGTTTGACATAGTTCAAAAAACGGATATAAGTGATAATTTGGATATTTTATTAGGAGGTCCGGTTCCTCCTAATCCGACAGAATTAGTCACACGTAATGTTTTAGATAAAGCGATTGATCTTTTGAAAGAACGTTATGATTATGTTATTTTGGATACAGCTCCGATTGCGATTGTAACGGATACAGCTATTATTGGCCGTGTGGCTGATATGTGTGTATATGTATGTCGTGCAGACTATACACCGAAAGAAAGCTTCAAATATGTAAATGTATTACAGAAAGACCATAAGTTTGATAAATTAGCTGTGGTATTGAATGGAGTTGATATGAGTAAGCGTAAAAACCGTTATGGCTATGGTTATGGTAGTCGTTATGGTTATGGTAAACATTACGGCTATGGTTATGGTTACGGTTATGGTTTTGATGCGGAAAACAAAAAGTAGTAGAAATTCGGATTAGTTAGTGTTATTATTTTTCAGTGTAGAGAGGTTGTCTTCTTTTGGAGGCAGCCTCTTTTTGGTTTTATGTGAATGTGGAAAATATTAGGTCGGATGAAAAGTGAGATTACCTCCGATGTATTTGGATTTATATCGGAGGTAATTTTATGGTATATAGGTATTTTGTATCCTTTTGTTTTGGGTTAATTTACAGAAAGAAATCAATGAATTAGAAATAAAATAGAGGTTGAAACGATTATATATGAATTTTTAATATCTTTGGGAAGTGTAATTTTTTGTAGGAAAGATAAAATTTTATTCATATACAGATATGGCATTAATCAAAAAAGATCAGAAGTATAAATGGCAGTTTGAGAACGTAGGTGGATGTTCGAGAGTGAAGATTTCGTCGGGTAAAGACATTGCTCATTTGGGTGAGTTGGATACGAAAATGTGGACTGTTCTTTCTTGTCCGGTAAAAGGGTTAGAGATAGATGACAAGAGTTTGGGCTATGTGGATTGTGATTCGGATGGAAAGATTCGTGTCAATGACATTGTTACTACGGCAGAATGGATTACATCGGTACTGAAAGATCCGGATTTGTTGTTGAAAGGGAAGAATTCAATTGATTTAGAAGATATTAATACTGATAACGAAGCCGGTTTAAAATTATATAAAGCAGCCAAACAGATACTTTCCAATTTGCATAAGGAGGGTAATGTTATTTCCATGGCAGATACAGCTGATATTGCTGCAATTTTTGCACAAACGAAGTTTAATGGTGATGGAGTTATAACGGTAAAAAGTACAGAGGATACAGATGAATCCAATGTGATTACTGCAGCTATTATAGATACCGGTGGAACAATGGATCGTAGTGGTGAGATAGGTGTTAATGCCGCTCAGATAGAGCAGTTCTATGTTGATTTGAAGGCCTACTCAGACTGGTGTGCCGCAGCAGTTCCTGCTCCTTATGGAGATAAGACTGATGTGGCTATTGCAGCTTATCAAGCTTTGGATACCAAGATGAAAGATTTCTTTATGCGTAATAAGTTGGCCTCTTTTTCTCCGGATAGCACTACAGCCCTTGATGTTCAGGTTTCACGTATTGAGGCGATTAGTGGGGAGAATTTGCAAGCTAAAAAGGAAGAGATTGCATCCTATCCAATTGCCCGTATTACCGGAAATGCGGCATTAAATCTTTCAGAACCGATTAATCCGGCTTGGGCTGATGATTTCAATACTCTTAAATCCATAACCCTTTCTCCCGATAAAAAGACACTTACAGAAGAGGACTGGAATGAAATAGGAGGTCGGTTTGAAGCCTATACTGCTTGGATTGGAAAAAAACCTGCGGTCTCTTTAGGAGAACTTACCATTGATGCGGTGAATGCAATGTTGTTAAATAACAAGAAAGAAGCTCTGCTTGAACTTGTAGCTAAAGATGCGGAACTTAAGGAAGAGGCTGAAAATATAGAGATGGTGGATAAGTTTCTTTATATTTTGCGCGATTTTTACAGATTGCTTAAGAACTTTATTACTTTCTACGATTTCTATGATAAGGACAAGAAAGTTAGTGCTGTATTCCAGAGCGGTGTTCTTATCATTGACCAAAGAGCCTGTCGTTTTTGCATGAAGGTGAACGATATGGCTAAGCATAGTGCTTCTGCTGCATCCAGCGGGATGTTCCTTGTATATTGCGATTGTACGACTAAAACCAGTGCTGCAAAACTTCAGATAGTTGCAGCCATTACGGTAGGTGACATTGGCAATTTAGTTGTAGGGAAGAATGCGATCTATTATGATAATGAAGGTGTTGAGTGGGATGCAGTGATAACAAAGGTTGTGGATAATCCAATTAGTGTTTTTCAAGCCTTTTGGAGCCCTTATCGCAGGATGTCTACAGTTGTGGAAAATCTTATAAACAAGAGTGCAGCGGATAAGGATGCCAAGATGATGGCTGATATGACTACCAAAATTAATTCAACATCTGCAGCTGCGACCACTCCTGCTACCGGTGGCGATGCAACAAAACCTGTTGCCACCCCACCATTTGATATTGCTAAATTTGCCGGTATATTTGCTGCGATAGGCATGGCAGTCGGGATGATCGGATCTGCTTTAACTGCTCTTGCAAAGGGTGTTTTTGCATTGGAATGGTGGCAGCTTGCCCTTTCATTTGTAGCCATTTTGCTTATCATTTCAGGCCCAGCAATGGTGATGGCTTGGATGAAATTACGTAGAAGAAACATAGCGCCTCTTCTTAATGCCAATGGTTGGGCTGTGAATGCAGCATCTAAAATAAGTATACCTTTTGGTGAAACTCTTACCGATGTGGCAAAATATCCTAAGTTGAGATTGAAAGACCCATACGCAAAAAGAGGTATGTCGGTTTGGGCAGAAGTCTTGATAACACTTTTGGTATTGTTGGCAATTGCTGTCATTGCTATATGGTGGTTTAACCTTGATTTTTACCTTATTTAAGATAATGTTTTATTAGAGTAATAATTGGCTATCGGAATGATGGCGTAAGTTAAGAAAGGTTCCCTGTTTTCATTGAAATAGGGAATCTTTTTTATGGTTGTGAATTGGTGTTTTATATTAGTGGGCGAGATACAAAAAATCCTGTAAAATATTTATTTTACAGGATTTTTTTAGTTTATCAGCGGAGAGACAGGATTATGAACCTAACTCTCGTAACCTCGTATAAATCAAGTTCTTGCTTATATCAAATTCGCTTTCAGTAACGATTTAGTAACGGTGTTTTGTCCATCAATGTCTTTCATTGGCA
>SUXM01000014.1 GCA_015060925.1 Parabacteroides distasonis | reverse complement strand
ACAATTAAGTTTTCATCTGTAGTTTCTAATGGTATTAAAGTGTATTCACCCACTAATTCCGATATTTTCGCTTCTTTCCTTAAAGACAAATTACATTCGTAAACTCCAATCTCTTTTTGGCAAGAAAATAAGATTATCACAATAAGGCTATAAAAAATTATTTTCATAAGTTATAATTATTAAAATAATATATCTAACAAGCAAATATATAATAAATTAAAATATTTTTACTTGCTAGATATAAATACTTTATCTCAATAGACAATTAGAACTTCCTCCTGTAAAACAATTAACACCTGCAGAGCCATTCTCAAGAGTATAATCATAACGAATCCATATCAAATCTGACAATTCTCCACTTGCCAAAGCTTCCACATTTTCAAGAGCTAAGTCTGAAAGATTTACGTTATTCATATTCTGATTGTAGTTCCAACCGCTAACTGCTGCTATGGCAGCAAAGGCAATAATGCCTAACATTTTCTTTTTCATATTTTATATCTATTATTTTTATATTCATATTTGTTCTTTATGTTTTCATCTGAATGAGTTACTATTCTTCACTTTTCAGAATAAGGATACATCATTCCTTTTTTGTTTGCTCTTTATTACCTATTTTTGCCGTACCTCCTTTTTTAGATGTGAATCACTGAGGAGATTTTTAGGAGTTTCTGTTGAGATTGGTGAGACAGTTCGCAGAAACTTCTTTCTTTTCTCCCTTATCTTGTTACTTTAAATGATATCCTGAAATTTTATATTGGACAAACAAACCGTTACACTCTACATTCCCACTTCCATAACATTTATAATTGCCATTGGATTGTTCCCCTTGTGCCAATGCTTCGATGTTCGCTTTTGTTAAATCGGTTAACGGTTGCGACTGAGAAGAACGGGTAAACAGATACATGCCGCCCATGCAGACTAATGCAACTGTGACTTTCAACATTTTCTTGATCATACTCTTTTAATTTTTGTATATTTGTAATTAAATTGTTTTCAAGATAAGCGGACTTTGCAAAGGTATTTGGAAGTTTTTTATTTAACTAAAAATTATTCGGAATAATTTCGGAAAAATATATATTATTGGTTCTCAGTTGAATAACGCTTATTTGTCGACAAAATGTCCACAAAAAAATAAATATGAAGATTAATTATAGCAAATGTATTGCCATTTTGATGTGGTTGATGGTTTGGTTTGGCATCGGATATATGACGTATCAAGCGAAACTCACTCAAATGGTCACAGAGGTCACTGCTGTTTTTGCCCGGTCTATAGAGATTGAAAAGACGATGTTTTTACCGCAACCGATCCAAAGTTTTTATGATCCAAAGTTATCCCCCACTCCTGATATCCAACGGGAGGAGAAAGAGGTGTGGATTGATCAACATATTTTATATAAAGAGAATCCGAATCGTTCCCGGTTGGATAGCATCTTTAATGCCGAACTTCAAAAAAGCGGGATAGCCGAAAAAGGATATATCTCTCAAACTAATGAAGGGCATACCGTATATGGAACATCGGAACAATCTGAAGTGGAAAAGGCGATACCTCTACCTCCTTTGGTCTATCGGTTGAGCCATAAAAAAGAGCAGGCTATTCGATTGCAGGGATATGTAGAACTTCCATGGGGCAGTTTGCTTTGGTACTCCTCTTTCCTGTTATGGTCCCTGTTTTGGCTGTTGGTAACTGCCGGAGGTTGGGCCGGATATCGATATTGGGCCAAGAGAAATCCAAACATCCGGATACGGAAAATTTTATTACCCAAAGAGGTGATTCGGGAGAAGATTGTTGTGGTCGAAGAGGAGAAGATTGTACCGATTGTGCAAAAACACATGTTAGAATGGGTGGAATTACCACATGAACTCTATTTTAACAAGGTTACCGGTTTTTTGAAATATCAGGAAAAAGAAATCAAATTGACTTTAGAATTAAGTAAGGTCTTTATGGGGTTCATGGAAGCGGAGGACTATTGTTTAACTTATGAACAATTGTCCCAAATCAAATTCGGTTCGGATTCTAGTAAAAATGACCTTTCTCATACCGATAAAGATACGCTTAGCACGACTGTACGATTATTACGCAAAAAATTGCAGATATTTTCTTTTATAGATATCGAAAACCTCCGTGGCACAGGCTATCGGATATTGTTCAGATAGCCTGCCAATCACTCAAACAGTTATAGCTCTTTGGGCTTTATTATCATTAATAAAGGATTCTGATCCTCTGAAACATAATTGATTTTGTGTTTTATAATATCAGCTTTGTCTTTTTTAAGACCATTTGCATACTCATTAATATCAAAGACAGACAAAGGAATAACCAAACTTCCATCATTCTGGACAAAACAGGATATATCCACCAAATCAATTACATATTTACTGTCTATATCATCTATCACGAGTTCATTGAAAATAAGAGCTTCTCCCTCTGATTTAGGAACGATTCCCCAGTAACATTTCTTTTGATAAAAGAAAGATAACCAATAGGAGTTTTCATGTTCAACGAAATAATTGACACCATAGACATAGTTTTCTTGTTTATGTAAATGAGTGAAAAAATCCATGATATCTTTATAGGCTTGATCATAGAATGATCTTGGAATATTTTTACCTCCCCAATTTATTAGATATAAAGGAGCATACGATTTGGAAGTTAAAGAGTAAATGGTATCGTTGAATATTTGGGAAAAGGTTATGGTCGAATCCTTTAGTGATTGCCTAAAGGAATTATGACCTTTCACAAATAAGTATGTTGATTTTATCAAATCGATTTCTTTATATTGTGTTTCTTCTTTTCCCGTTTTTATATTGAATGTATGTAGTTGATGATTATTTCCATTCCCTCGTTCATTATTGGTATATAGAATCATCTGACTATCATTAATTAAATGGATATTGTCAACCCATATACCGATATTGAAACTTTGAATCAATTCGTTATTCCATGAATAAAGGTTCAAGGATTGAGAGGTTCTTGAAAGAATCCAAGCGTTTCCGTTCTCATCAATTTGAAAATCACTGATTTCTATATATTCTTTAGGCCCTTTTCCTTGTTTCTTTATACGCTCAACAAATTGTCCGTTATATTGGAATTTATATAAAGAGGTACGATCTGTCAGATATATATACCGTTCCGTTGTATGTATAGCTGTTATTTTACCTAATAGGATATTTTCTGTCGTTTCTAATGGGATAAACAAATTTTCAGCGAAATCTGAAACTTTTACTGCATAAGAGAGATTTTCAACAGGAACATCTATTTGATGGATGTTTGTCGATTCTGTTGAATCTTTATGTTTTGTACATGAAGTTAAACTTATTATCCCGATTGTTATGATTATTTTATAAAGTGTTTTCATTTTGATACATTATCTTTTAATTGAAAAAATAGTAGTTTGGGATTTTCTTCTTTATCCACATTGGTTTCCCTTATGACTGAGATAAATTCATGCTTATAAGAACCGATGATTTGAAGACAATCTGTTTTTTCCAAAAGTTCTCTTTGTTCACCTCGCAAGTAATAAACCCCTTTCTTTTTGTTCTTGTTATAAAGTCCGATGTAATGATTCTTTCCTACATCAAACAATGAAACAATAAATTCCTTATTCTCAAATAGCTGAACATTATAAATATAATCCTCTTCAGAAAGTTCTTTGATGTAGTTATTATTTGCCTTTTGAGTCGAATTTAAATAATCAAGAGAAGGATAACTTAAATTTTCATATTTTGTATCACAATACAAGATACAAGTATCCGGATTTATCTGATAAATTTTCGAACTGTAAGGCAGATAAGTGTACAATCGGTTCTCGTTCCTGTAAAAACGATGAACAGGACGCATAACATAACCACTCGCAAACGCTATGGGTAAAAAAGTTTTTTCAATCTCTCCCTCTTTGTTATATTTAATAATATGATATTGAAAGTCTGTATCAGACTTTGTTGTAGGTAGTGAATTATAAGCGTAATAATTCAGTTCATCATCTATCTCTACAGCTACAGACTTTATTTTTTGTTCTTCTATAAATTCAAAAGAGTTTATATCGTATGATAAAACACTGTTTCCAATGCTTACCACCGATAAACGATTTGTATTTTCATTTAATGTAAAAGCGGTAATCAATGCATATTCACCCGGACCTTGTCCTTTTTTGTTTAGTTTTCTTAGGAACTTTCCGTCATAATCAAAAACATAAATACTTTGAGTTTGTATGTCAAAAATAAATAACTCTTTAGAGGAACAAAGAAACTGCGTTATGTCTGAGAATAAACTTCCGTCTGTTGTTTCAAGAGTAATATATCTCTTGTTCTGTAATAAATCATACAAATCGGATTGTGTTTCTTGTTTAGAAAAGAATATTTCTTTTTTTCTTTCTTTTTCTACTGTCGGATTACAAGCTACAATACCAATAAAGACTAAAAACAGTAATATCTTATTCATATTTTATATTTGTGCTCAAATTGTTTTCAAGATAAACGAACCTTACAAAGGTATTTGGAAATTTTTTATTTAACTAAAAATGATTCGGAATAATTTCGGAAAAATAATAAGTATCTGATTATTAGTTTTTATATACGGGCTTATTTTGATAAAATGTCATCAAAAATGGAGGCGCGTGAAGAAAAAATAGAATGGATGTTTAATCGTTTATGATATTTTTATAACTTGCCATCGTTTATCTTTTATTAAAAAACAATGATACGAATATTTGTATGTGCGCTTTTTGCGCTTTTGATTTCCGGGGTAGAGGTTAAGGCTGCATCTCGTAAAGAGAAAACTCCTAAAAATGGAGATTCAGGTTGGACCGTTCGGCAACTTGATGGTGACAAACTGGTATGGTATAGATTCCATGGCGAAAAGTTTGGCGCGAAACAGTTTGTGAATGTCCTTGCTTTAGATCTTAATTGCAGGGATTATGAGTTGGATTTTGTAGCGTTGGAGAAAGCTGATTCGCTGTCGAGTGTGGCTCTTAGCCATGATGCGGTGGTAGGGATTAATGGTACATACGAGTGGGATGCCTCGTTTGTGAAAGCAGATGGAAAAATCTTTTCCGAGATTACTTTACCTTCCGACCATATACGTTATTGGAAACATGAAGGGGCTGTTGCTTTTGATGGGAAAAAGATGAAGATTGGTTATGGAAACAAAGCTTCATATCTTAAGAATAAGATGCCGGATATCTTTTCATCGTCACCAATGCTGATTGATAACTACAAACCGGTGGGAGCCGTTTTTGTGGGAGATATATCCGAATTGGACCTTGATAAGTTACATTATGAAGATTATAGACGTCATCAAGGGGTTCGTCATCCTCGTACTGCTATTGCGCTTTCTCGTTCGAATAAATTGCTGCTTATCACCATTGATGGCCGATCGGAGAATGGTGCAGGCATGAGTGCGAAGGAGGTGACCGAGTTTTTGTGTGAATATTTCAATCCCCGCTATGCACTTAATTTGGACGGTGGTGGTTCGACAACGATGTATATCAAGGGAAGTGGTGAGTCGCTTACCGATGTGGTGAATTATCCGACCGACAATAAACGGTATGACCATTATGGTCAACGTTGTGTACCTACACATATTCTTGTCAAACGAAAGAAGTAAAAACTTTTACTCCTTTATATAGATTCTGTGAAAAATTACCTCGGACTTAAGTTGGGATTACCTCGGATGTATTTTCAATTACATCCGAGGTAATTTTATCTCCCTGCCCAGGAAAAAAAAATTCTCTGGGCAGAGAAATAAGATTTTTTTATTTTTGTAGCGAATAAATAGCGTTCAATATTCAAAAAAAGAGGAATATGGGATTGTTTTTAAAGGTTCGAGAACGAGTTCAAAGGTTTCTACATGATGAGGAACTGAAACGGAAGTTGTATGTGATTATTTTCGAATCAGATACACGTATGGGTAAGCTGTTTGATACCTGCCTGATCGGGTTCATCATAGCCAGTGTGCTGATTGTTATTTTGGAGAGTATGCGTTCGTTTGCTCCTCACTATACGTTGGCACTCCGGATATTGGAATATATTTTTACAGCTTTCTTCACCTTTGAATATCTGGTTCGCATTTATTGCTCGCCACATCCGAAAAAATATATCTTTAGTTTCTTTGGGATTGTCGATCTGTTGGCAACATTGCCTTTCTATTTAGGGTTGTTTTTTAGTGGAGCACGTTACCTGCTTATCATCCGTACGTTCCGCTTGATCCGAGTTTTCCGGGTATTTAAACTCTTTAATTTCTTGAAAGAGGGAAATCTATTGCTGAAATCATTGAAGATTAGTGCTCCGAAGATCATTGTTTTTTTCTTGTTTGTCTTGATTTTGGTGACATCGATGGGAACCATCATGTATATGGTGGAAGGAGACGAACCGGACACCCGTTTCAACAATATCCCAAACAGTATTTATTGGGCGATCGTGACTATGACAACGGTTGGTTACGGAGACATTACGCCGGTTACCCCTTTAGGTCGGCTGCTTTCTGCCATCGTGATGTTGTTAGGTTATACGATCATAGCTGTCCCGACAGGGATCGTGTCGGCGACCATGGTTGGTGAGCAACGCAAGAAAAGCCGGATCAAATGTCCGAACTGTCGGCAAAGTGGTCATGACGAATTAGCGGAATATTGTAAGTATTGCGGAACAAAGTTAGAGGATGATAACTCTGGAAAATAATTATTATCTTTGTGCCCAATTGATTAATAACATAGAACAGAAATGGAAACAGTAGTAAGCGGTATTCGACCAACGGGTAATTTGCATTTGGGGAATTACTTTGGGGCAGTGAAAGGATTTTTGCAGATGCAGAATGAGTATAATTGCTATTTCTTTATTGCAGATTGGCACTCGTTGACTACGCATCCGAATCCAGATAATATCCGTAACAGTGTGAAGACCATCTTGGCCGAATATTTGGCATGTGGTATTGATCCGGAAAAGGCGACTATTTATGTGCAGAGTGATGTGCGTGAAGTGGCAGAGTTGTATTTGTATCTGAATATGAACGCAGGGATCGGTGAGTTGATGCGTACCACCTCATTCAAAGACAAGGCTCGACAGCAGTTACATATCGATCGTGTGAACACTTCGGAAGGGGATGTGGAAAAGGAAATCTTTAATGAAAGCAACAAGCATAGTGTGAGTGCAGGTTTGTTGACCTATCCGACTTTGATGGCAGCCGATATCATTATCCATAAGGCGGTGAAAGTACCGGTAGGAAAGGACCAAGAACAGAACATGGAGATGGCACGTCGTTTTGCACGCCGTTTCAATTCGACATTCGGTGTTGATTTCTTCCCGGAACCTGCTTCTTTCTATTATTCTCATAAGGCAATCAAGGTGCCAGGATTGGATGGATCAGGAAAGATGGGTAAGAGCGAAGGTAATGCTATCTATCTGATTGATGACGAAAAGACCATCAAGAAGAAGGTGATGAAAGCCGTTACGGATTCAGGTCCAACCGAACCGAACAGTGTGAAACCGGAACCGATTGCCAATCTTTTCTCCATGATGGAAATCGTTTCAACAAAGGATACGTATGATTTCTTCAATGAGAAATATAACAACTGCGAAATCCGTTATGGAGATATGAAAAAGCAGTTGGCGGAAGATATCAATAACTTCTGTGCTCCGATCCGTGAACAGATTTTGGATATCCGCTCCAATGAGGAATATTTAGCAAAAGTAGCTCGTATGGGTGCTGAAAAGGCCAGCGAGAGTGCTGCTAAAACATTGCGTGAAGTACGTGAAATCATTGGTTTCAGAGGTTAAAAACATACTTTTAATAAAAAGCAAAGGGGTGGTCGTGAAGACTGCCCCTTTGTTGTTATCGGGTAAGCTCTTTTAAAAGAGAATGGTCTGTCAATGAATAGATACGGATCTGTCCTTTCTCAAAAATAGCATAGGTTGGCAGGTTGCCGCCTTTGGGGAAAGTGATACTGCCCACATTGCAGATTACTGTTTCGCCTTGCTTCTCTAATTTCCATAGATGGGTATGTCCGTAAAAGAAGAAATCTGTATCTCCTTTAGGCAGATGCTCCTCGTTATAAATATGTCCGTGGGTTAAGAACAGTCGATACCCTTCATCCATTACCCAAGCGTAGTCGCTCATACAGGGAAAATCCAACAACATTTGATCTACTTCTGCATCGCAATTTCCTCGAATTGCCATAACTTTGTCATTGATTTGGTTCAATAGGGTTGCAACTCCTTGTGCATTGCAGCCTTCGGGGATACGGTTACGAGGGCCGTAATAAAGGATATCACCTAAGAGAAGCAGGTAATCACAGTTTGTTTGTCGGAAAGCATCTAATGCCTGTTTTAAGGTTGTTTCGCAACCGTGTATATCGGAAAGAATCATGTATTTCATAAGAACCGTGTTTTGTTGTCTATGGCAAATATAAAGATTATGGTTTTGTTCTTGTATGTTTGTCTGTAAAAAAGAGAGAGGAGGAGTGTTAAACAGGTATGTATTGGTATATATTTTATAAAGATCAGCTTTTGTTACAAAAGCAGGGGGAGGGGTATTCCATCCCTTGTATGAGTGAGTGTCCGGTACGGGTGGTGCGGACTTTACCGGTAGAGATGCCGGATGGGACAAGAGCAATGGCTGCCTTTACCGATGAACCGTTGGAGGAGACGGATGTCTTTTTCCCGATGGGGCTTCGGGCTTCGTATGATTACTTGGAACGTCATTTCTATGAACAGGCGGGCAAAGCGTATGAAATAGTCTATTGGGATCAACATAGTCGCTTTTGTCCGGTTTGCGGTACGCCTACCGAACAACAGGGGCTGATTATGAAAAAATGTCCTCGGTGTGGAAACGAGATGTTCCCTGCGATCTCTCCTGCTATTCTGGTTTTGATACGGAAAGGGGAGGAGATTTTGTTAGTACGGGCTCGTAATTTTCGAGGTACTTTTTATGGTTTGGTGGCCGGTTTTTTGGAGACCGGTGAGACGTTGGAGCAGTGTGTGGAACGGGAGGTGAAAGAGGAGACCGGTTTGCAGATTCGGAACATCTCTTATTTTGGTAACCAGCCCTGGCCCTATCCGAGTGGTCTGATGATTGGTTTTGTGGCCGATTATGCAGGTGGGGAGATACGTTTGCAGGACGAAGAATTAAGTGCTGCAGAGTTCTTTTCAAAAGATAATTTACCGGAAATTCCGCATAAACTGAGTCTCGCTCGCAAAATGATCGATTGGTGGTTGGAACAATGATGCCGGTTGTTAAAAAAGGAATGCCCATCGCTTTAAGAAGGATTGCTAATCCAATTTTGAGGCGATGGGCATTGTTTTTGGAGAAAGTCGTTAAAACCGTTTGTCTATCTCGTCTAAGTTAAATCGAACGCCGACGATGGAGTGTTTCTCTTTCCCCGGTTTATACTTGATGTAAGTAATAGCCAAGATGGTCCCGTCCGGAAGGATTTCCAATCCCGGATAACCACAGTCCATACCATGAAAACTATGTAATAGTTTGATTTTATACTGTCCGGAGAATCCCCAAAGCAAATCATCTAATCTGCCAACCCAAGCCACGAAATGTCCTCTTGTCGGACTCTTAATGGCCATATCGCGGAAGACTGCAATGAGACGACCGTCTTGGGTATATTTGATGATATGTCTGTCACCGGTGATACCCCAAAGGGTCTCTTTTAGGTGGCTCCATGTTTTTCCTTCGTCGTTAGAGGTCATTATTAAAGAGGTGCTATTGTGCCTGTTTTCTCTGGCAATACAAATCAACTGTTTACCGGATGCGTCTCGGAAAATGTAAGGTTCACATGGTGCTTTTCCCGACATTTCTCCAACTTTAATAGATTCACCCCAAGTTAATCCTCCATCTGTCGAAATGGATTGCCATAATGTAAGGGAGAGAGGATCTTGTTCGTTTGCTCTTCGATGATACATTCCTAAATAATCTCCGTTGTTTAAACGGATTATAGTTGTAAAAGCCATGACACATGGTTTGTTCAGACTGCGAACCGGTGACCATGTCTTCCCGCCATCTTCGCTGTAGGTTTGAGACATATTCGGTTGGGCTGCAAATACCATCAACCGTTCTTTCCCTTGTTTGTCCGTCAGGCGGTAGATACTCGGACAGTTAACCGTAGTCTGCCAATCGGCCGGCGTTTTTATTTGTTCCCAACTCCTTCCGGCATCAGTGCTACGAGCCATCAGACCGCATTTACCGCCATGGTTGTAACTCCATGTGCAGAAGATGGTTTGATTATCATCCATCATGACGGTAGTCGGATGCCCGTTGTATAGCTCTTCCGTTCCTTGGGCGATGATGGTTTGTCTTCCTTTCTCATAAGATATGTCTATCCATGGTAGGTTGGGGAGTAATTCCTGTGCCTGTATGGAACCCCATAGTCCGAAGGATAGGATTGTCAGCATAAGTTTTCTTAATTGAATCATGGTTATCTGTATTATGATATTAATGGTGAACTAAAATCGTTTGTCTATCTCGTCTAAATGAAATCGAACACCGACGATGGAGTGTTTCTCTTTCCCCGGTTTATGTTTGATGTAGGTGATTGCTAAAATGGTCCCGTCCGGCAGAATTTCCAATCCCGGATAGCCACAGTCCCAACCGGCATAGCTATGCAATAGTTTTATCTTGTATTGTCCGGAAAGTCCCTGTTTCAAATCGTTGGGTGTACCAACCCAAGCCACGAAATGTCCTTTAGTCGGGCTGTTGGGAGCCATATCACGGAAGACAGCGATAAGGCGACCATCTTGGGTATATTTGATGACGTGTCTGTCGCCGGTGATTCCCCAAGGGGTCTCTTTTAGATAGCTCCATGTTTTTCCTTCATCGTTAGAAGTCATCATCAAAGAGTGACCTTTGCGTCGGTTTTCTCTGACAATGCAAATCAGTTGTTTGCCCGAAGGGTCACGGATAAGGCAAGGTTCGCAAGGATCTTTACCTGCCACTTCTCCCACTTTGGTTGATGCTCCCCAAGTCAATCCTCCATCTGTAGAGATGGATTGCCACAACGTAAGCGGTGAACGATCTTGGTCTTTGTCTCCTCTGTGGTACATACCTAAGTAATCTCCGTTTTTTAATTGTATGATACTGGCAAACGCCATGACGCAGGGTTTGTTTAGACTGCGAACCGGAGACCATGTTTTCCCACCGTCTTCACTATAGGTTTGCGACATATTGGGTTGGGCTGCAAACACCATCAGACGCTCTTTCCCCTGTTTGTCTGTCAAGCGGTAGATACTCGGACAGTTGGCTGTTGTTTGCCAGTCGGCCGGGGTTTCCAGTAGCTCCCATGTCTTTCCGGCATCAGTGCTACGTGCCATTAATCCGCATTTGCCACCATGTTTATAACTCCAGGTACAGAAGATGGTTTGGTTATCTTCCATCATGACGGTAGTCGGATGCCCGTTATATAAATCTTCTGTCCCTTTTGAGATGATTACCTGTTTCTCTCTTTCGTTGGATATGTCTACCCAAGGTAAGTTCGGTTTTACCTCTTGTGCCTGTAAGGTTGTCCATAAACTTGCAAACAGGATTGTTAATAATAATGAACTAATCTTCTTCATGGTTGATTGTTTTACTTTGTTTGTATTGATAAAGTCTCTTTTCTTTGCAAGGTATCTTTGCGTAAGAGAAGCGTATCCTGTCCGGCCAACTGCGGATTTTGTTTGGCGTACGCTTTCTTCTTTTTGATAATATCCGGTGTGGGAAGGTTATTGTAGTTCCTTCTGGTAGCGTTACGTTTCTGATTTCGTTTGTGTGTACGAGCCTTCTTGCTGGTCATTTCCGCTATGTCCAATTTGATATTTCCATTATCGTATTGTGACATAGGATCTCTCTTCCAGGCATCAAGCATGTGTTGGTAGATTCGGAAATCAACTCCTCGTGGTGGTTGGTAAAGCCAAAAGACTGCCGGAGGTAGTTGCTTCAAAGCTACTTTGCGCTTGACGGTGTCAGGACGGATATATTCGGAAAAGTCTTGGGTGACGGGTAACTTGTCAGTCGGTGCCAACTTCATATTGGAGGCAGGCTCTTCAAGGTTGATTAGTTCTCCGGATTCGATGGCTTTTTTCGCTTCCGGATTCAACTCCAATTTCTCCTTGCCAGACAAAATCTTTTTCAACCAGATGGAATCCTTCTTTGTCCATTGTTGCGCTGATACATACATTCTTCCGCCCAAACAAATCCCTAACACTATAAGTAGCAGCCTGTACATCGAGTTCTTATTTTCTGTTACAAATATAAAGGAAATACTTTATAAACACTATATTTGCCCATTAATGTAAAAAAATGAATCAGATAAAGCGAGAGTTACAGGTAACAGCGGACGGTAGTCATACGTTGTTCATACCGGAAATGGATGAACATTACCATTCGGTGAATGGGGCGGTTCAAGAGTCCCGCCATGTGTTTATTGAGGCTGGGCTGCATCAGCTGGAACGGGAAGAGATCACTGTCTTTGAAGTGGGATTCGGAACAGGGTTAAATGCTTTTTTGACCTTGTTGGATGCTGAACAACATCGGAAACGGATTACCTATTATTCGGCAGAGCTATATCCGTTGAGTATGGAAGTCGTTCAATCTTTAAACTATGGGGAGTTGATTAGTGAGGAGAGGAAAGAGGATTTCTATGCGTTGCATGAGGCTGAATGGAATGTGTCAGTTCCAATAACTGAGCATTTTGTTTTGCATAAAATAGAGGGGGATAGTAATCGGTGTGTGTTGCCCAAAGGGATAGATTTGGTCTATTTTGATGCGTTTGCTCCGGATAAACAGCCGGAAATGTGGCATCAAGAGATCTTTGACCGCCTGTATGCTTGTATGCGGGAGGGGGGTGTTTTGACAACCTATTGCGCAAAAGGGGTAGTTCGGCGCATGATGAAAGAGGCCGGATACTCTGTAGAAAGAATACCCGGCCCCCCTGGAAAACGCGAAATGCTTCGTGCTATAAAATTATAGAAGCGCGTCAATTTTTGCAACAAAGGTAGCTTTAGGAGCTGCGCCAACCTGTTTGTCTACCACCTTTCCGTCTTTGAAGAAAAGGACGGTTGGAATGTTACGGACTCCGAACTGTGCTACAACGTCGTTATTTTCATCTACATCCATTTTCCCGATAGTCACACGACCTTCATATTCGGTTGCCAATTCGTCAATGATTGGCGCAACCATACGGCAAGGACCACACCATTCTGCCCAAAAGTCAAGAACCATAGGCTTTCCAGAGTTTACCAACTCTTCAAAATTTGCATCTGTTACTTGTAATGCCATTTCTTTATTCTTTATTTAAATTTATAATTCCTTTAGATTGCCAAAAGTACAAATTCTTTCCACTCTGCACAAATCTAACCGTTAATTTTAAAGTCTATATTTTCATTTGTTTGCAAGAACTCTATCAATTGAGGTGAAATTGTCAGCCGGGTGTTTTGAGAGAAAAAGTTCTGTACTACATGATGCTCGCTATCAACTACTTTGAAATATAACATACTCTGTCCAGGATTGTTCTTTATCAAAGTGGAAAGTTCATTAAGCATAGGCTTGTCCAAATCATGGATTGGAAGCGTGATGCAGATTTTTTCAATCAGGTTTTCTTTGACTTCTTGCAACAGATTGATGGAGCCGATAGAGAGGCTGAGGCGTCCGCTGTTGTAGGGGTCTTCAATACGTCCTTTAACCAATAGGTACATTCCCGGTTTCCCATATTTACTATAATTAATATAATTGGCACCGAATAGGGCAATCTCTCCACTACCTGTAAAATCCTCAATCTTGATGATGCCGTATGGCGATCCTTTTTTAGTCATCCCTTCCCGATAATCTGTAACGATTCCTCCAAACATAAGGTCTTTCCCGAGCAGATTCTCTTTTTCGTTGAGTTCTATGACTCCCATGTTGCATGCATATGTCAGTATAATGCGGTATTCATCTAATGGATGGGCGGAGAGGTAAATTCCCACTAACTCTTTTTCTTTGTTCAGCCGTTCCAGGTCACTCCAACGGTCGCATTGAGGGATTTCCGGTTTGGCGATGGCTATAAAGTCTTCACCTCCAAACAAAGAATTGGTGGCACTGTTTTTATCGGTCTGGTACTTGTTGCCGTACCGAACCAAAGTTTCGATGAATAATTCTCCTTTACTTGTTTCTGCGAAGAACTGTTCCCGCTGAATATTGAAGTTGTCGAATGCCCCTGCCAATGCTAAAGATTCGATATTCTTCTTGTTACAAGCTGTTAGGTTGACACGTTCGACAAAATCGAAAATATCTTTAAACGCTCCGTTCTTTTTTCGTTCTTCCAGGATATTCTGTACTGCTGCTTCACCGACTCCTTTGACTGCTCCTAAGCCAAAACGGATATTTTTGTTTTTGTTTACACTGAACTTTAAGATGGATTCGTTTACATCAGGACCAAGAACTTGGATACCCATCGCTTTACATTCATCCATGAATTTCGTGATATCGGTGATGTTAGACAAGCTTCGACTTAAGACTGCAGCCATGTATTCGGATGGATAGTTTGCTTTCAAGTAAGCAGTTTGGTAGGCTACCCATGAATAACAGGTGGCATGGCTCTTGTTGAATGCATATGAGGCAAACTTTTCCCAGTCTGCCCAAATCTTATTCAAGGTCTCCTCTTGGTAGCCGTTGGCCTGTCCACCGGACATGAATTTGGTTTTAAGCGCATTCATCTTGTCGATAAGCTTTTTACCCATTGCTTTACGTAAGGCATCACTCTCTCCACGGGTGAAGTTGGCCAATAGGCGGGAGAGAAGCATGACCTGTTCCTGATAGACGGTAATACCGTATGTGTCTTTCAGGTAACGCTCCATGACCGGAATGTCATATTTGATTTCTTCTTTTCCCTGTTTACGAGCGATGAAAGAGGGGATATAATCCATAGGGCCTGGGCGATAGAGAGCGTTCATTGCAATCAAGTCCTCAAACTTGGAGGGCTGTAATTCTTTCAAATATTTTTGCATCCCTGCCGATTCAAACTGGAATGTTCCCGTTGTCTTTCCATCACAATAGAGTTGGTAGGTAGCGGGGTCTTCCAAACTGATATGGTCGATGTCCAGTTCCTCACCGGTTGTTAACCGGATATTTTCAATCGCCTCTTTGATAATGGACAATGTTTTTAGACCCAAAAAGTCCATCTTGATCAATCCGGTTTCTTCGATGACTGCACCTTCATATTGGGTGACCAGCATCTCTTCCCCGGTATCTTTATCTTTAGCTGTACTGACAGGTACAACATCTGAAATGTCATAACGACCGATGATGACTCCACAAGCGTGCACACCGGTGTTACGTACATTACCTTCCAACATCTGTGCATACTTCAAGGTATCACGAGCCAATGGGTCATTACCGGTAGCCGCTTCTTTTAGTTCGGGTACATAGTTGATTGCATCTTTCAGTTTGAACTTCTTCATATCCGGAATCTTATCCGGAACCAATTTGGCCAAACGGTTGGATTCTGGTAACGGGAGTTTCTGTACACGTGCCACATCCTTGATGGCTGATTTGGTAGCCATCGTACCGTAGGTGATAATATGAGCTACACGTTCAGCGCCATATTTTTCGGTTACCCAACGAAGTACCTCGCCACGCCCGTCGTCATCGAAGTCTGTATCGATATCCGGCAAAGAGATACGATCCGGATTCAAGAAACGTTCAAACAGCAGATCGTATTTGATCGGGTCGATTTTAGTGATTCCTAAACAATAAGCTACAGCTGAACCGGCAGCCGACCCACGGCCAGGACCCACGGAGACCCCCAGCTCTTCTCGGGCAGCCCGAATGAAATCTTGCACGATTAGGAAGTAACCTGGGAATCCCATGGTCTTCATAATGTGCAACTCGAAATTCAACCGTTCCTGTACCTCTTCGTTCAGATTTTCACCGTAACAGATTTTAGCTCCGTCGTAAGTGATTTTCTTGAGGTAGTCAGCTTCCAATTTGATGCGGTATAGTTTGTCATATCCTCCTAATTTCTTGATTTTGTCGTGGGCTGCCTCTTCACTCAATACCACATTCCCATTTTCATCTCGGGTGAACTCGTTGAACAGATCCTCCTCTGTAATGGTCTGGCGATAACCCTCTTCAGTCCCAAACTCTTCTGGAATGGCAAAAGTAGGCATAATCGGTCCGTTGTCGATGGAATAAAATTCTACCTTGTCGGCTATTTCAAGCGTGTTGCTTAAAGCTTCAGGTACATCTGCAAAAATGACATTCATTTCTGCGGTAGTCTTCATCCATTCTTGCTTGGTGTAGCGCATACGATTAGGATCGTCCAGATCCTTTCCTGTACTCAAGCAGATGAGGCGGTCGTGCGCTTCGGCATCTTCCGCATTAATAAAGTGGACGTCATTGGACGCAATGACTTTGACGTTGTGTTTCTTGGCTAACTCTAAGATGACTTGGTTGGCTTTAACCTGTAGTGGGTAGACATCTTGTGCGGCAGAAGGATCGTGTGTCTCGTGCCGTTGGATCTCTAAATAGTAATCCTCTCCGAATAGATTTTTAAACCAGCGAATGGTCTCCTCGGCTTTGTCTATGCGTCCGTTCAAGATATGTTTGGGTACTTCTCCTCCGATACAGGCAGAACATACAATCAGATCTTCGTGGTATTTCTCTAAAAGTTCCTTATCAATACGTGGACGTCCATAGAACCCTTCCGTCCAAGAGATTGAGACCATCTTGATTAGGTTCCTGTACCCGTTCAAGTTCTTTGCCAAGATGATCAAATGCCATCCACTTCGGTCGTCTTTTGACGCCGATTTACTGTGGCGGCCGTTACGGGCACAATAACATTCACAACCAATAATCGGTTTGAAAATCTTTTTCTTTTCTGCTTCGATTAGTCCTGGAATCTCTTCAATTCGGTTCTGTTCCTCAGCACTTAGAGCCTCTTTGGCCTTTAATCCTTTTAGCTCTTTTTCTAAATCTTTGATAGCCCCTTTGGGTTTGCCGTTTTTCTTGGATACTTTGTTAAAGAACTCTTTGATTCCGAACATAACTCCGTGGTCTGTCACAGCAATGGCCGGCATCCCATCCTTTTGAGCCTTGTCGATCAAAGCATCAATAGAAGCTTGTCCGTCTAAGAGTGAGTATTGTGTATGGACGTGCAAATGTATAAATGGTTCCATGGTATAAAGTCTTTTCTTTTTTGAGCCTATAAAGATACAAGTTATTTTATTAAAATATTTCATCCTACGGTATTAATCCTCAAGAAAAACTTTATCTTTGTCAGAGAGAATATAAAGATTAGCAGTATGAAGAGATTGATAACTATAGTCTTCTTAACGATGTTGATGGCTGTTCCGGCAATGGCTCAAGTTTCTTATGGAGTACGTTTGGGAGGTGCTTATTCCTGTTTGGTTCAGAAGGTTGAGGGATTATATGAGTCGGGAGCTCGCTTTGGGTTTAGTGTGGCCGGACTTGTTGATATTCCATTGTATAAAAGATTATCCTTGCGTCCAGAGGTGGCTTTTGTGAACCAAGGTGGTTCTTATATCTCTAACTTTGAGGTGGATGGAGCAAAGAACTCTCTTTATAAATGTAGTTACTATTCGATTCAGGTACCTGTGAATTTGGCTTATACCTTTGTATTTAAGGATGTTAAGTTTGGTGTCTTTGCGGGGCCTTCATTGGATTTTTCTCTGTTTGGGAAGATGAAATCAGAAAACCAACAGGTTGATATCCAATTTGGACAGACCAATAAAGCTGATTTGAAATCTTTCGATTTAGGAGTCAGCGTAGGTTTACGTGTAGACTACCGTAATTATTTCTTTTCTGTAGGAGCTCTTTGTGGTACATTGGATCGTCGGGCAGTTAAGAACGATGGTGAATCTTCCTTATATCAAAATAATGTGACCTTTTCAGTCGGCTATATGTTTTGGTAAATCCACTTAAAGATAATCCTTGCTTTTGTCTATGAAAGGTAGGAGTATGTTATGGTAATTAATGGAATTGGGTAATCTGTTGATAGAAAAAGTTTTCAGAGAAAGTTTTGTATTTTGGATAAAAGTCGTACCTTTGCAAGCCGAATATTATCAAAAATGTACTAAGAGTTTAGTTTTTAGCACGTTGTTACGTCCAAGTGTCCGTAGTGACAACGCATGCGAAAGTTTAAATTCTTGTTTTTTAGAGTTATTAATTTATTAATTTTTTAAGAAAGTGGATACTTTAAGTTTTAAGACCATTTCTGCAAACAAAGCAACTGTAAACAAAGAGTGGGTCATTGTTGACGCTGAAGGACAGTCTTTGGGACGTCTTTGTGCAAAGGTGGCAAAGCTTTTGCGCGGTAAGTACAAACCCAATTTTACTCCGCACGTTGATTGTGGTGATAACGTAATTGTTATCAATGCAGACAAAATCGTTCTAACAGGTAACAAATGGAACGATCGTATTTATTTGAGATATACTGGATATCCAGGTGGACAGATCGCTTACACTCCGGCTGATTTGATCGCTAAAGGTGAAGATCGTCTATTCCGTAAAGTAGTAAAAGGTATGCTTCCAAAGAATCGTCTTGGTGCTAAAATCTTGAAAAACTTGTATGTATATGCAGGTACAGAGCACAAGCACGAAGCTCAGCAACCTAAGTTAATCGATATAAACTCATATAAATAATCACAATGGAAGTAGTAAATGCAATAGGAAGACGTAAAGCTGCAGTGGCTCGCGTATTCGTAAGCGAAGGAACAGGAAAGATTACGATCAACAAACGTGATCTAACTAATTATTTCCCTTCTTCAATTCTTCAGTTCATTGTTAAGCAGCCGCTCGCAAAGTTGAACGTTGCAGAACAATATGATATTAAAGTTAATCTTGTAGGTGGTGGTTTCAAAGGTCAGTCTGAAGCTGCTCGTTTGGCTATCGCTCGTGCATTGGTTAAGATTAATCCGGAAGACAAAGCTGTTCTTCGTGCAGAAGGTTTCGTTACTCGCGATCCTCGTGCTGTTGAACGTAAGAAACCGGGTCAGCCAAAAGCTCGTAAGAGATTCCAGTTCAGTAAACGTTAATCTTATTTGTGAGTCCCTTACAAGTAGAGCAAAGCGTTTAGTATCTAAATTATCAGGATTCTTTTTATATGCTGATATACGGAGAGACTACCTGGTAATTGAGTTAAACAAAAGAAAGTAAACGATTTAAGAAAAAAACAATGTCAAGAGTTAATTTTGATCAGTTATTAGAAGCAGGTGTACACTTCGGACACTTAAAGAGAAAATGGAACCCTGCAATGGCTCCTTATATTTTCATGGAGCGTAATGGTATTCATATCATTGACCTATATAAAACAGTTGCTAAAGTAGATGAAGCAGCAGAAGTAATGAAAAACTTGGCTAAACAAGGTAAGAAAGTACTTTTCGTTGCTACTAAAAAACAAGCTAAACAAGTTGTCGCTGATAAGGCTGCTTCTATCGGTATGCCTTATGTTATCGAACGTTGGCCGGGTGGTATGTTGACTAACTTCCCGACTATCCGTAAAGCTGTTAAGAAAATGGCTACTATCGATAAGATGACAAAAGATGGTACATTTGATAATCTTTCTAAGAGAGAAAAACTTCAGATTACTCGTCAACGTGCGAAGTTGGAAAAGACTTTGGGTTCTATCGTGGACTTGACTCGTCTTCCGTCTGCTTTGTTCGTTGTTGACGTAATGAAAGAACATATTGCTGTTCGTGAAGCTAACCGTTTAGGTATTCCTGTGTTTGGTATGGTAGATACTAACTCAGATCCTAACAACATTGACTACGTAATTCCGGCTAATGATGATGCTACAAAATCAGTAGAAGTAATCTTAGGCGCTATTTGCGAAGCTATGAACGAAGGTTTGCAGGAACGTAAAGCAGAAAAGGTTGATACTGAAGCTGCAGGCGAAGGCGAAGCTGCTCCAAGAAGAGAACGCAAAGCAAAAGCTGTTAAGCGTAACAAAAAAGAAGACGACGAAGCTTTGAATGCTAACGTTGCTGGCAAATTCGCTAAAGACGAAGAATAATTCAATTGACAATTGACAGTTGCAATTGGCGATGAATCATAACAAATAAGAGATGGGCAATTGGCTTTTGACAGGAATTGTCAATTGTCAGTTGTCCATTATCCATTTTAAAGTATAAACATTAAAAATAAGGAAATAAGATTATGGCTGTAACTATGGCTGATATTACCAAGCTTCGTAAGATGAGTGGGGCTGGTATGATGGACTGCAAGAAAGCTTTGACAGAAACTGACGGCGATATCGAAAAGGCAATGGAAATTATCCGTAAAAAAGGACAGGCTATTGCTGCTAAACGTTCTGACCGTGATGCTTCTGAAGGTTGTGTATTGGCAAAGAAAGATGGTGGTTTCGCTGCTATCATCGCTTTGAAGTGTGAAACTGACTTCGTTGCTAAGAATGAAGATTTTGTGGCTTTAACTCAAGCTATTCTTGATGCTGCTGTTGCTAACAAGTGTCAGACTTTGGATGAAGTTAAGGCTTTGCCAATGGGTAATGCTACTGTTCAAGATGCGGTAACTGACCGTAGCGGTATTACTGGTGAAAAGATGGAGTTGGATGGTTATTGTGTAGTAGAAGGTGCTTTTACAACTGTGTATAACCACATGGGTAAGAACCAACTTTGTACAATCGCTGCTTTCAATAAAGAAAATGAAGATGTAGCTCACAATTTGGCTATGCAGATCGCAGCTATGAACCCAATTGCTATCGATGAAGCTGGTGTTCCTGAATCTGTAAAAGAAACAGAAATCCAGGTTGCTATCGAAAAAACTAAAGCTGAACAGGTGCAGAAAGCTGTTGAAGCTGCTTTAAAGAAAGCTGGTATCAATCCTACTCACGTGGATAGCGAAGACCATATGGAAAGCAACATGGCTAAAGGTTGGATTACTGCTGAAGATGTAGCGAAAGCAAAAGAAATCATTGCAAAGGTTTCTGAAGAAAAGGCTGCAAACTTGCCACAACAGATGATTGAAAATATTGCTAAGGGTCGTCTTGGTAAGTTCTTGAAAGAAGTTTGCTTGTTGAACCAGGAAGATATTATGGATGGCAAGAAGACTGTAAGAGAAACTATGAAAGAAGCAGATGCTGATTTGCAGATTCTTGCTTTCAAACGTTTCACTTTGCGTGCTGAATAATTTTTGCTTCTGCAAGGATAAAAAAGAGGGTATCTAAGTTGTTTAGATACCCTCTTTTTTTATGAGATATTTTTTATTGCAATTTAGCTAATGCCTCTTTGATGCGTTTGATAGCTTCAATGATGTTTTCATCACTTGTCGCATAGCTCATGCGGATACATTCAGGAGCACCAAATGAGGTCCCTCCCACACATGCTACATGACCTACTTCCAATAAATACATCGCCAGGTCGTCCGCGTTATGGATGGTCTGTATGCCATTTGTTTTTCCGAAATAAGAATCACACTTAGGGAATAGATAAAAGGCTCCTTCCGGTTGATTTACTTCAAATCCCGGTATATCTTTAGCTAATTCTACGATTAAATTACGACGGCGCTCAAATGCTTGACGCATTTCTTCTACCGGTTCTTGTGTGCCTGTGTAGGCTGCTTCGGCCGCTTTTTGAGAAACGGAACAGGGACCGGAGGTGTATTGTCCTTGTAGTTTATTGACCGCTTTAACAATCCATTCCGGACCGGCAATGAAACCGATACGCCAACCTGTCATAGCATATGCTTTTGAAACTCCATTAACGATTACTGTACGTTCTTGCATTCCTTCAATCTGAGCAATACTGCTGTGCTTTCCGACGTAGTTGATATGCTCATAGATTTCATCTGCGATGACAATGATTTCCGGATATTTTTTCAATACTTCGGCTAAACCTTTTAGTTCCTCTGCGCTATATACAGAACCTGTTGGATTTGATGGAGAACAAAGGATAATTGCTTTTGTTTTAGGAGTGATAGCCGCTTCCAATTGGGCCGGTGTAATTTTGAAGTTTTGTTCTATGCCTGCAGGAATAATAACAGGTGTTCCTTCTGCCAATTTGACCATTTCCGGATAACTAACCCAGAAAGGAGCAGGGATAATCACTTCATCTCCAGGATTAATCAATACCATAATGGTGTTGCAAACTGATTGTTTGGCACCGTTTGCGCAAGAGATTTGATTGATTGTATATGTTAATCCGTTTTCGTTTTGTAATTTATCAACAATAGCCTTACGTAAAGCCGGATAACCTGCTACCGGTGAGTAGCGAGAATAGTTCTCATCGACAGCTTGCTTAGCTGACTCTTTGATATGGTCAGGTGTGTTAAAGTCGGGTTCCCCTACACTTAGGTTGATAACGTCAACTCCTTGTGCTTTTAATTCGCTACTTTTTTGTGACATCGCCAGTGTAGCAGAGGGCGATAAACTTGCTAAACGAGCAGAAACTTGTGTCATGATAGTATTTATAATTTATTTGATATTATGTAAGACATGTCCCATCCGTTCCTTCTTGGTTTTCATGTAAAACTCATTGTAAGGGTTGGATTCTACTTCGATAGGAACGTTTTCAACAACCGTTAAACCGTATGCTTCCAAACCAACCCGTTTTATCGGGTTGTTAGTCATTAGTCGCATCTTTGTGATACCTAAATGGCGTAAGATTTGGGCTCCTACCCCGTAATCCCGTTCATCAGCCAAATGCCCTAAACATAGGTTGGCATCCACTGTATCCATGCCATCTTCTTGTAGTTTGTAGGCTTTCATTTTTTCCATCAAACCAATACCACGTCCTTCTTGGTTTAAATAGATGACAGCACCTCGTCCTTCAGCTTCAATCATTTGAAGGGCTTTATGTAGTTGATTACCACAGTCGCAACGTTTAGAACCGAAGATGTCACCGGTAGAACAAGAGGAGTGGACACGAACAAGAACCGGTTCTTCGCCTGTTATATCCCCTTTGATGATGGCTATATGCTCCAATCCGTTACTTTTCTGTTGGAAAGGAATTAAATGGAAATGGCCATATTCGGTAGGCATGTTGACTTCAACGCCTTTTTCAACGATAGACTCCTGCTTTAGCCGGTAGGCGATCAGGTCTGCGATAGAAATTAACTTTAGGTCATATTCATCAGCCATCTTTTTTAATTCCGGCAGACGAGCCATAGTTCCATCTTCATTCATGATTTCCATTAAGGCGGCTGCAGGATAAAGTCCGGCTAAACGAGCCATGTCGATGCAGGCTTCCGTATGTCCTGCACGGCGGAGTACCCCTTTTTCTTGTGCATATAAAGGATTGATATGTCCGGGTCTGCCAAAAGTTTCAGGAGTAGAATTTGGATCTGCCAATGCACGAATGGTCGCTGCACGGTCAGCTGCTGAAACACCTGTTGTACAACCCTCTAATTTGTCGATAGTGACAGTGAATGGCGTACCCAAAACCGAGGTGTTGTTTGTTACCTGATGGGGCAAGTCTAATTCTTTACATCTGGAAATCAGAATGGGAGCACATAAGACGCCTCTTGCATGTTTCAACATGAAGTTGATCTTTTCCGGAGTGACCAATTCGGCTGCGATTATAAGATCGCCTTCGTTTTCACGATCTTCATCGTCAACCACGATGACAAACTTCCCTTCGCGGAAATCTTCAATCGCTTCTTCTATGGTGTTTAATTTAATATCACTCATATTATGTTTGTTTTATTTTTTACTTTCCTACAAAGATACGGGTAATTTTTCAATTATTTCAATCAGATCATTGCTTGTCTTTAGCATCATTTGAATATCATGCCGTAAAAGTTTACGCTGATAGGAGGCGAACAGGTAAAATGGGAGGCCAATAGGGAAGAATATTCCTAAGACCAAACCTATTTTTCCATTTATTTTAAGATTGAATTGATTGTGTCTGCTAATAATGGGATAGTCCATTAATTTGTTTAAAATCAGATTTTGGTCGGAGTTGGACAATTCCTCAATCAGGTTTTCCATTTCTGTCGCCATTTGTTTGATTGCATGGTCATTTCCTCCCTGCTTCCAGAAGTGGAAATAGTTGACCCAACGTTTTTGTTCGGATAGATACAATTGGCAGTCGGTTGATAATTGTTTTAAACGCATCAAACAAGTTTGGTAATTTGGTGTAAAGATAATCACCTCTTTACGCTCGATTTTTCGTCCGGAACGTTTGCCGAACAAATTTTTAATAGCATTGAGGTAGGTGTCGGCATTTAGGATGACAGAATCATTGACAGCCTTGTAGGTTAAGAAAATTCCAAATGGAGCTAATACGGCCGAACTTAACCACATTCCTTGCCATGCTTCCCAGATTCCGTCACGAGCCATTTTGAACCCGATGTTGTCAACGATGTAATAGAAGATGAATAGGATGACTGAAATGACCACAGGCATGCCCAATCCTCCTTTACGGATAATTGCTCCTAATGGGGCACCTATAAAGAAGAATACCATGCAAGCAAATGACAAGGTGAACTTACGATGCCATTCAGTCAAGTGGCGGCGGAGTTTGTAGGCTTCATCTCCAACGGAGGCTGCTTTGAAGAAATAATCAGCTTTTTGGCTTTCGATGGTGGATTTGGCTCTTGTGATGAGCGTAGCAATCCTTTCCGGTCTTTCTGCTCGGTAAATACTGTCGAAGTTTATTGTTGGAGAAGCGATCTCTTCTTGGGAGTTTTCTGTCTTTTTGTTTTCTGTATCAGTCTTTTGAGATTGACTGGAATGTCTGACCGGATTCTCATGCACTTCGGTTATGACTCTCTTATAGGAATTGTTGTACATCTCCTTCGCATTCATTGTCTGGATGCTATCTAAATGTACCCCCATTGAGTCTATGAATGTTTGTAAGTTCTGGAGATTTTTCCCCATGAACTGGTTTTGCATGAACGACTCGTCGGTTCTGGAGAAGTTTGCGTCAAATTCTATGAGGATGTCTCGTGTGCCAAATGTCTCCCTCCGATAAGGGACAGAACTCTTTACACCGCTTGTTTTGGACTGGTTTTTTAAGTTGGCGAAAGACTCTCCATTATACAAAGATAATACCAAAAACATTTTGTCGGCAGAAGTCTTAAGACGGCCTGAGTCTGCAACGATTACACTGGCATTGTTGAATCCATTAGAGAAATCATATATCATTAAGTCTCGGAGCAGACCTGTTTCTTTGTCTTTGTGTTTGACATAGACGTTGAACCCGGTGATTTGGCTATAGAATACCCCCTCGGGAATATCTAATTCCGGAGATTTTTGGCGCATAGACCAAAGTAAAGTATAGAGCTTCACTTGGGCAACGGGCATTACATTGTTTTGGAAGAAAAAAGCTCCTACACTAATCATACTGATGGTTATGATTAGTGGGCGCATGATTCGGACAAGCGATACACCAGCAGATTTCATTGCCAACAACTCCAAACGCTCTCCTAAATTGCCAAAAGTCATGAGGGATGCCAACAGGATGGCCAAAGGAAGTGCCATGGGCACAAGTGAAAGGGCTGCATACATGAACATTTCTCCTAAAACCGTCATCTCGATACCTTTTCCTACCATGTCATCAATATACCGCCATAAAAACTGCATAAGGACGATAAACAGGCAGATACCGAAAGTCATAAAGAATAACGGCAGAAATGTCTGCAACATGAAAGTATATAATCGTTTTATTTTCAACATTACCTATTCCGATTGACGGCGCAAAAGTAGTGAAAAAACGATTGCTACACTAACAGAATACATTATAAATGCTAAATACCTAATGTCCGTTTTAATGTTTCAATCTGCGTATCCCATAAATCGATGGAGTCTCGCTTCTCATCAGCCTCCGAGAAATCGGTGATTTGTAAGGATGTTGAACCTGTCAACTCATGTGTAAAGATTTGAAATTCAAAGTAAGCATTCGGATCTTCATCGTCCATCCAACGGTAACGAATACTAAATTCCGGCTTTATGGATAAAACTTCAGCTTCTTGCTCTGCTTTATTCCATTTGAACACATAAATCTTGTCTTTGATTGTAACATCATCAGCGAACCAGGCAGACAATCCAGGAGGAGTAGTGAGGTGATTCCATAGACTTCTTCGTGATACTTTATCGAAGATGTATTCAATATGAAATTTCTCTTTTTTCATTTCTGTATTATTTATTGCGCACAAGATAGTAATAGTATTTGTAAATACAAAATATATTGAAGAAAAAGTGTCTCAATATGAAGAGTTTAACGATGTCTGTGAAAAAATAATTGAAAAAAAACTCTTTAAGTGTTGCAAGATATAAAAATAAACTCTACTTTTGCATCGTCAATCAAGGGAATGACTTGATGGCGAGATAGCTCAGCTGGTTAGAGCGCATGATTCATAATCATGAGGTCCCCGGTTCAATCCCGGGTCTCGCTACTTTATAAAGCTTCATAGTCGATAGATTATGAAGCTTTTTTGTTTTTCCATGTGTAACATCTGTGGATCATACCGAAATACTGGGAAAGAAATATTGGAAAGAGGCTTGAAAAAGCTGAACGCAAAAAGTTCCAAAAATTCCTATGGTACTATTTAAAAAGTGCTTCATCCTTCAAATGTCCGTGAGAGTTCAGATAAATGTTCATTTGTTTAGCTTAAGTTTGTATTATTGTATTGTGTGTTAATGAATTACGTTTATTAAGCGAAAAGTGTATGTAAAAAACAACTATAAGGGAATTTTGGGAATTTTGGGAATTTTTTTATTGATCCCTCCTTCTTTTCGCTTCCGACCAAGGACAAACGGATGCCCATGTCGCCTTAAATCCTTAGGCATCCGGTCAAACCTCTTTCCCGAAGTTTTCACTCCTTATACCTTTAATTAAATAAAGAACTACTTTTTAAGAAAAAGAAACACTTAGGGAAGCCGAAAAACGCCATTTGAGGAGTTTTTATTGCTTCCTTTCTAATGTTCGATATACGATTATTTGAGCATTTTTAGTGAGTTGGATGGTGAAGTTATAGTCTATGGCCTCGTTTAGTGTACCTTGCCACCATGCTGTCAGTTTTCTGTTTTGAATTGGCCATCGAAGGCCAGAAGTGGAAATTATCCTTGATTCGGAAAGAGAAAAGATGGACACTTGGATGCCTGGTAGGCTTGTAAGGGTGGTAGTTGTAAGTAGAGGTGTGAAGATTCCGTAGTCGGATAACATCTCAATACGGTCAAATAGTTGGGCATATTCCATTAGAAGGGAAATATTACCTAACGTATGATCTTCACGAAGACCGGTTGCTCCTAAGATCAGAACCTCTTTATGGCCGGATGCGTGTGCAAAACGGACGGTTTTGGTCAAATCGTTTGTCTCCTGTTCGTTAAAGAGGTGAATACGGTCTGCATATTGGGCTCGCAACTGAGGAGTAAGGCTGTCTAAGTCTCCTACAATTGCATCGGGGGTGATATGCTCATGAAGCAACGCTTCAACAGCTCCATCACAGGCAATGACGGTTGACGCTTGATGTAGTAGATGGAGGGGTAATTTTGTTTGTGGGAAGCTGCCATTTGCAACTATCACGCATTTATAAGCTTGTATCATCAGTTTTAATTCCTTTTTTCTTCCAAGTATATAATCCTACAATGGCCAAAACACCGTAGCAAATATAAAGAAACATTGTGGGATATAATCCTCTTAAATAATAAAGATAGATGGAAACAGCGTTGACTATAATCCAGAAGAACCAATGTTCAATGATTCGTTTGGCCAACATCCATGTGGCGACAATGCCGATTGCTGTAGTAAAGGCATCACCGGTAGGAATGGGGGAGTCGGTAAAATACTGTAAAAGGAAATAAAGGAAAAGGAAAATGCTGGTTATAGAACAACATATTTTTATGAATAGCAATGGAGTGATATGGCGGTACAAAATCATATCTTTTCCATTGTTATCAAGTTGGGTTGCCTCTCTTTGTTTTTTTCTACTCTTTCCCCATTGCCAGAAACCGTATATACTAATACATACATAATAGATATTTAATCCCATATCGGCATATATCTTGGCATTAAAAAAGATGAAGATGTAGAAAAGAGAGGTGAGAAAACCGATTATCCACATAGCACGATGCTGTCTGATTTCTAATAACAGATAGAGGATGCCTGTCACTACTCCAGAGTATTCCAATAGTTGATTCATCTTTTAAAATTTAAAGGTGGCACGAGCCATTACATGCGTACCGGCTTGTGTGAAATAACCATCTTCCTTATACCGTTTCCCGTCAACAATGGCTGAATAGACCCATGCATTGGTCTCATAGTGTTCGTTAAAGAGATTATAGATGGTGAAGTCCAATGCTATCTCCTTGAGGAATCGAGGTTTTATCGTATAGCCTATAAATAGGTTACTTACACAGTAAGGGTTAATGGAGCGCTCTTTGGAAGAGGTGTTATCTATATATTGACGGCTTACGAATTGGGTGTTTAAACCTGCATTGAACTGTTTCCAGATAAGGTGGAATATACTGTTCCCAATAAATTGAGGAGAGAAAGCAATGTCGGTAGTCCCTAAATCCCGAACTTCCTCTCCTAAGAAGTTCCAGTCTTTGTCGTACACCTCAATGCATTCAGTAAAGCTTTTGATTTTATTACGGCTCCATGTTAGATTTCCATTCCATTCTAACCAAGGGGTTATTTGTATCCCGCCGGTTAGTTCTAATCCCATGCGGTAACTGCTTTTAATGTTGGAGGTTAGAGGTTCGCCGATTTCGCTGATTTTTCCGGTTAAGATCAATTGGTTGTTGTAATCCATGAGATAGAGGTTTGCTCCTATGTGAAACTGTTTGTCTGTATATTTGTATCCTGCTTCATAATCATACAAGGTTTCATGAATCGGACGCTCGTTGAGTCCTGCCTCTATGAAGTTGTCTCGGTTGGGTTCTCTGTTGGCAACAGAGAATGAGATAAAAGCCTTGTGATTGTTTTGTTGGTAATTCAAACCGATTTTAGGATTGAAGAAATGCCAATGTTGGAGTATATCCACATTGTCTCCTCCTATATCATCGCTTCCTAATATGGCATATCGAATCCCTCGATATTGTAAATCAATGAAACTGTTTAGGTATGGAGTTATTAAATAACTTGTTTTAATATAGATGTTATAATCTAATTTGTCTCCGTTGTTCCGGTAATATTCGTAATCTGGTTGAGGTAAAAAGTTGGCATGTTTGGCCCATATAACTCGTCCGAAATGGTCACCGTCATAACGATTAATGGCTGCTCCGGTTGAGAGTTGCAGGTAGTCATTCCTGTAGTTCATGCTTATGATGGTACCATAAAAATCATTCTCTAACCATTTGCGCCGTATGAGGTCAGTCCGGTTTGTTGTATCGTTAGCATACAAAGGTAATTTATAGTCCTCAGGTGTTACTCCTTCTTTGTAGTCTTCATAATAACCGGCTCCATGTGTGTAGTGAAGGGTCGCATTTAGGTTTAGCAGTTGGTTGATGCGATGACTGAATGTCAGGTGGTAATGCTGTTGTTGGTAATTATCTGTTTGATTATTGTAATAACGAACCTCTCCATTCTCTTCATAGATCCCGCAGGGATTGTATGTCCGGTCGCTATCTAATAGATAGGAGGGAACACCTCCCCAAGCTTGGTAGGTCTTTTCCATGCTTCCGAAAGTTTGGAGACGAATGAGTGTTTGATCGCCGTAATAGGAGGCTGAAGCAAAGTAGGAATGCATGTTGGCAGAAGCCCTGTCGATATATCCGTCACTTTGTATGTTGGAATAACGTGCGTCAATAACGAGATGTTTTCCTAAAAGACCGGTTCCTATTTTTACCATATTTTTGATTGTGCCGAAAGAACCGGTTGATATGGAATATTCAGCTGAGGGTTTTAATTCGGCTTTTTGTGTTTGCATGGCGACTGTCGCACCGAATGCGGCAGCTCCATTAGTGGAAGTCCCTGCTCCTCGTTGGATTTGGATGTTGTCGACAGAGGAGGCAAAGTCCGGTAGGTTTACCCAAAAAACGGTGTGAGATTCAGAGTCGTTCATGGGAACTCCGTTGACGGTGATGTTTATACGGTTGGCATCTGTTCCTCGAATCCTGAAGCCAGAATAACCGATACCAGTACCGGTATCTGAGGTTGTAATGACGGAGGGGGATTGCTGTATGAGAGAGGGGATTCCTTGGCCGTTATTCAACTGCTTTAGCCTGTTTTTATCTAATTCGCTATAAGCAACCGGAGTGCTTTCGTTTACTTTAGTTGCAGTGATGACAATCTCTTCCAAGGGTATCTCTTTGGTAAGATTGAGTGAGTCTTTTAGATTATGAATTTGAGCTGATAGATTCAATGTCAAACAGCATAAAATGGAGAAAATAGCCTTTTTCATCTTCATATAGATTAAATGTAATGAAAAAGGGGATGGTTTAGAAGAAGAATACCTTGCAATTGGATTATTTGCTTTTCAAATCCCTACATCAGCATTATCCGTATAGGTCATGTGGGTATATTCTCAGCCTATGCACAAGCATTAAAGCACCCCTTTTGAATTTCGGGGGCAAAGAAACATAAAATGTGATAATTGACCAAATAAATAGAGCTATTGTTTGAAAACTATATGAATCTTTGTATATTTGCAACCGATTAAGCGATGATGAGGAGGGGGCAGGCAGTCCCCTCCTTTTGTTCATAATAGTTTGTATATGATAGATAAGAATATAATCAGTCAGTTGGTAGAAGAGAAGTTGGCCTCTTCTGATCATTATTTGGTCGATGTGATGATAAAGCCAGGCAACCTGATAGTGATAGAGATAGACAATGATGAGGGGGTCTGTATTGATGATTGTGCGGAGTTGAGCCGTTATGTGGAAAGCCATTTAGATCGAGAAGTGGAAGATTATGAATTGGAAGTGGGATCGGCAGGTATAACATCTCTATTTAAGGTGCTTCGTCAGTATATCAAAAATATAGGCAATGAGGTAGAGATGCTGTTGAAGAGTGGGGTAAAATTATCTGGAGTATTGAAAGCTGCTGATGAAAAAGGTGTGGTTGTGACAGTCGAAAAGCAGGTAAAGCCGGAAGGAGCTAAACGTAAGGTGACTGTTGAAGAAGATTTATCATATACATTTGAAGAAATAAAATATACAAAATACCTAATAAGATTCAAGTAAAATTATGGCCAAGAAACAGGAAACAATCAGTATGATTGATACTCTTGCAGAGTTCAAGGAATTGAAGAACATTGACAAGGAAACGATGATTAGCGTATTGGAGGATTCTTTCCGCAATGTGATCGCTAAAATGTTTGGTACAGATGAAAATTATGATGTGATTATCAATCCTGAAAAAGGTGACTTTGAGATTTGGAGAAACCGTACGGTTGTGGCAGATGATGAGTTGGAAGATGAAAACTTGCAATTGACATTGACTGAAGCTCGTAAGATTGATGCCGATTGTGAGGTCGGTGAAGAGGTGACTGATGAAGTAAATTTCGCTGGTTTTGGTCGTCGTGCCATCTTGAACTTGCGTCAAACGTTGGCATCTAAGATTCTTGAATTACAGAAGGATAGTTTGTATGCGAAGTATAAAGATAAAATCGGTCATGTGATTGCTGCTGATGTTTATCAAGTATGGAAAAAAGAAATTTTGTTGTTGGATGATGAGGGTAATGAGTTGCTCCTACCGAAATCAGAACAAATCCCAACAGATTTTTACCGTAAGGGTGAAACTGTTCGTGCGATTGTTCAGCGTGTGGATAACTACAACAACAATCCAAAGATTATACTTTCTCGTACGGACAAATTATTTTTGCAGCGTTTGTTTGAATTGGAAGTTCCGGAAATTAATGATGGTTTGATCACGATCAAGGCTATTGCTCGTATTCCGGGTGAAAGAGCAAAGGTTGCTGTAGAATCATACGATGACCGTATTGATCCGGTTGGAGCATGTGTGGGAATGAAGGGTTCCCGTATTCATGGCATTGTACGTGAGTTAAGAAATGAAAACATTGACGTGATCAATTATACATCTAATACAGCTTTGTTTATTCAGCGTGCTTTGAGCCCGGCCAAGATTTCTTCGATACGTGTAAATGAAGAGGAACATAAGGCAGAGGTTTATCTTCGTCCAGAAGAGGTTTCTTTGGCTATTGGTAAAGGAGGTTTGAATATTAAGTTGGCTTGTATGTTGACTGAATTTGCGATTGATGTGTTCCGCGATGTGGATGGTGCAGATGAGGAAGATATTTATTTGGATGAATTTGCAGATGAAATTGATGGTTGGGTGATTGAATCTCTGAAGAATATCGGATGTTATACTGCGAAGAGTGTCCTAAATATGGATCGTGACGATATCGTTGAACGTGCTGACCTCGAAGAACAGACTGTTGATGAGGTACTTGCTATTTTATCTGCCGAATTTGAAGATGAAGAGGAAGGATTCGAAGAAGATGATGAAATCCGGGAATAAGTATTACGACAAAGTTTGATATGTCTATAAAATTAATACAAGTACAAAGAAAATTAAATGTGGGAATCAACACAGTTGTTGAGTTCTTGCGTAAGAAAGGATTTGAGGTTGAGAACAGTAATCCCAACACTCGGATTAGTGATGAACAGTATGCTTTGCTCGTAAAAGAGTTTGGGAAAGATTTGCCTGATGCTGGGAGAAAACAGGAGAACATAAAAGAGCGTTCTTCTGCAAAAGAAGATAAAGAGACGGAAATAAAGACTGTTATTCCGGAAGAATTAAAGTTGAAGATTGTGACTAAAGGTAAAATTGATTTGGATAGTCCTCAAAAGAAAATTCAGGAACAATCTCACCCTGTAGAAAAGGAGGTGGTGGTAGAAGTACTATCTATAGAACAAGGAAAAACGAATGTTGAGGTTATCCCTGAAATAAAAGAACCGGAAGTAAAGCAACAACCTAAAGAGATAAAAGAAGAAAAAGAAATAATGGTAGAGAAAAGACCATCAGAAGTGGAAAAAACGGAATCTGTGCAGAATCCGAAGGTAGATCAAGTAGAATCTGGTTCAATTAAATCAGATGAAGAATTGTTCCGGTTAAATACGCCGAAATTTGAGTCGAAAATCAAGGTAACAGGAAAAATTGATTTGACGGCATTGAATCAGTCTACCCGTCCGAAGAAAAAAACAAAAGAAGAACGTAAGAAAGAAAGAGAAGATAAACGTGAGAAGTTTGCTGGAGCAAAACAGGGGCAAAACGGTAATGGCTCGTTTAATAAGGGTGCGAAGGAGGTTACTGCTAAATCCAATACTCTGGCAAAAGTAGGAGAGGGAGGTCTTGAAGGTAAGAAAAAACGGAATCGTATAAAGAAAGATCGTGTAGATGTTAATAATACTCCGGGAACAAATGCTCGACCATCTCGTTCTCATGAAGATCGCAAGGCTCGTTTGCGTAAACCTGTTAAGGCTGAGATCAGTGAAGAAGATGTACAAAGACAGGTGAAAGAAACTTTGGCTCGTTTGACGAGTAAAGGAAATAAAAATAATAAAGGAGCCAAATATCGTCGTGACAAACGTGATGCTATTCAGAAGCGTGAACACGAATTGATGGAACAGGAAGAACTTGAAAGCAAGGTATTGAAGTTGACCGAGTTCGTTACAGCAAATGACTTGGCGAACATGATGGATGTTCCTGTTACACAGGTTATTGGTACTTGTATGAGTATCGGTATGATGGTCTCAATCAATCAACGATTGGATGCTGAAACTATTAATATTGTAGCTGATGAATTTGGATTCCAGACAGAATATGTGAGCGCAGAAGTAGTAGAGGCCATAAAAGGTGATGAAGAAGAGGACAATGAAGAAGATTGGGTTGCACGTCCACCTATCGTAACTGTGATGGGGCATGTTGACCATGGTAAGACCTCTTTATTGGATAATATCCGTAATGCAAATGTGATTGCCGGTGAGGCTGGAGGAATTACCCAGCATATTGGTGCATATAATGTAAAGTTGCCAAGTGGTCGCCGTATCACATTCTTGGATACTCCGGGACATGAAGCCTTTACCGCTATGCGTGCTCGTGGTGCGAAAGTAACAGATATTGCAATTATTATTGTTGCGGCTGATGATAGTGTGATGCCACAGACTGTTGAAGCCATTAACCACGCTTCTGCGGCTGGTGTTCCTATTGTTTTTGCAATTAACAAGATCGATAAACCTCATGCTAATCCTGAAAAGATAAAGGAAGAGTTGGCGAATATGAACTATTTGGTGGAAGATTGGGGTGGTAAATACCAGAGCCAAGAAATATCAGCCAAAAAGGGTATGGGTGTTGATGATCTGTTGGAAAAAGTTTTATTGGAAGCTGATTTGTTGGATCTGAAAGCCAATCCGACTAAACGTGCTGTAGGTTCGATTATTGAATCCTCTTTGGATAAAGGACGTGGTTATGTCTCTACTGTCTTGGTGGAAAATGGAACATTGAAAGTAGGGGATATTGTCTTGGCGGGTACTCATTATGGTCGTGTGAAGGCAATGTTTAATGAACGTAATCAACGTATTGAAAAAGCTGGTCCTTCGGAACCTGCATTGATTTTAGGATTGAACGGTGCTCCACAGGCTGGTGATACATTCAATGTCTTAGAAACAGACCAGGAAGCTCGTGAAATCGCGAATCGTCGTGAACAATTGCAGCGTGAATTAGGATTGCGTACTCAGAAGATGCTTACATTGGATGATATCGGTCGCCGTATTGCAGTGGGTAACTTCCAGGAATTGAATGTAATTGTGAAAGGTGACGTGGATGGCTCTGTTGAAGCATTGTCAGACTCTTTGATCCGATTGTCAACGGAAGAAATTCAAGTTAATGTTATCCATAAAGCAGTAGGACAGATCTCTGAATCGGATGTTGTTTTGGCTGCTGCTTCTGATGCGGTTATTATCGGTTTCCAAGTTCGTCCGGCTTTACCGGCACGCCGTTTGGCAGAAAAAGAAGGAGTCGAAATCCGTTTGTACTCAATTATCTATGATGCAATAGAAGAGGTGAAGAGTGCGATGGAAGGTATGCTTTCTCCGGAAATCAAGGAAGAAATTACTGCCAATGTTGAAATCCAACAGGTATTCAAGATTTCAAAGGTCGGCATGATTGCTGGATGTATGGTGCGTGAGGGTAAAATCAAACGTACAAATAAAGTTCGTGTGATTCGTGACGGTATTGTAATCCATTCTGGAGAATTAGGTTCTTTGAAGCGTTTCAAAGATGATGTGAAAGAGGTTGTCTCTGGATTGGATTGTGGATTGAATATTAATAATTTCAATGATATTCGGGTGGGAGATATAATCGAAGCATACGAAGAAACTGAAATTAAAAAAACTTTATGATATGAACTGGTTGGACATTACGTTATTATGTCTGGCGGGAATAGGATTTGTGAAAGGCCTGTTTGATGGAGTCATCAAACAGGTTGTTTCGCTTATAGCCCTTTTAGTTGGTATTTTCTTTTGTACAAAAGCGGCAGTTTGGTTAAAAGGATACATTATTGCTTTGGGATGGTTTCCGGAAGAAGGTGTGACTGTTCTAAGTTATTTAGCAGGTTTCTTTTTGATAGTGGGACTGGTTTTGCTTGCGGGAGAAATTTTACATCGGGTAGTAGGCGTTACCCCTTTGAGTATTTTAAACCATATAGCCGGAGGCCTTTTAGGAACATGCTTTATGATGGCCTTTGTCAGTTTTATATTGAATGGTTTGGAAATTGTGGATAGGGGATCAGTATTAGTCCCTATGCAGACTAAGGTGGAGTCTCGTTTCTATAATCCTGTCAAAGAGATTATACCAACAATTTATCTCCATAAATTGTTGGATGGAAAGAAATAGTGTATGAACCATAGGCAGATTAGTAAGGGCATATTGGTTTCGTAAAATGGATGTTTTAGTATATGGAGGATTCAAATAATAATATATTGAATGAAGTAACAACAGGAGAATATAAGTATGGTTTTGTTACTGATATAGACACGGAGGTTATTCATCGGGGATTGGATGAAGAGACTGTCCGTATTATTTCTGCCAAGAAAAATGAACCTGAATGGTTGTTGGAGTTTCGTTTGAAGGCTTTTCGTTATTGGCAAACTTTAGAGATGCCTTCGTGGGCACATTTGAATATTCCTGCAATAGACTATCAGGATATTATTTATTACGCAGCTCCTAAAAAGAAGGATGGACCAAAGAGTTTGGATGAGATTGATCCTGAGTTGATGAGGACTTTTGACAAGCTGGGAATACCTTTGCATGAACGTGCCCAATTGAGTGGTATGGCTGTAGATGCGGTAATGGATAGTGTTTCGGTAAAGACGACTTTCAAGGAAACATTGGCTGAAAAAGGGATAATCTTTTGTTCTTTCAGTGAAGCCGTACAACACCATCCTGATTTGGTACAGAAGTATTTAGGTAGCGTAGTGAGCTATCGTGATAATTTCTTTGCTGCCTTGAATTCTGCGGTCTTTTCTGATGGTTCGTTTGTTTATATTCCGAAAGGAGTTCGGTGTCCTATGGAATTGAGTACTTATTTCCGCATTAATGCGGCCAATACCGGACAGTTTGAACGTACATTGATTGTTGCGGATGATGAGGCTTATGTGAGTTATTTGGAAGGATGTACAGCTCCGATGCGAGATGAAAATCAGTTACATGCGGCCATTGTTGAAATTATAGCCAATGAGCATGCTGAAGTGAAATATTCGACTGTACAAAATTGGTATCCGGGTGATAAAGATGGTAAAGGGGGAATTTATAACTTTGTGACTAAGCGCGGCTTGTGTAAAGGAGAAGGTAGTAAAATCTCTTGGACACAAGTTGAAACTGGTTCTGCTATTACTTGGAAATATCCAAGTTGTATTTTGGCTGGAGACAATTCAGTGGGTGAATTTTATTCTGTAGCTGTTACGAATAATTTCCAACAGGCTGATACTGGAACAAAGATGATTCATTTGGGTAAAAATACACGTAGTACAATTGTATCTAAAGGTATATCTGCTGGTCATAGTCAAAATAGCTATCGAGGATTGGTGAAAGTTTCTCCTCGTGCAGAAGGAGCTCGTAACCATAGCCAATGTGATAGTTTGTTGTTGAGTTCTACTTGTGGTGCTCATACTTTTCCTTATGCTGATATTCAGAATGAGACAGCAGTGGTAGAGCATGAAGCTACGACCAGTAAGATTAGTGAAGAACAGTTATTTTATTGTCGACAAAGAGGTATTTCGGTTGAAGAAGCTGTTGGTTTGATAGTCAATGGATATGCACGGGAGGTGATGAATAAATTACCTATGGAGTTTGCTGTCGAAGCTCAGAAATTATTAACAATCTCTTTGGAGGGAAGTGTCGGATAATAATAAAATCTGAAAGTTATGTTAGAGATAAAGAATTTACATGCCAATATCAATGGCAAAGAGATATTGAAAGGAATAAACCTTTCTGTTAAGGCGGGTGAGGTACACGCTATTATGGGACCAAATGGTTCCGGTAAAAGTACTTTAAGCAGTGTATTGGTTGGTAATCCCGCTTATGAGGTTACAGAAGGGGAGGTACTTTTCAATGGAAAGGATTTGTTGGCATTGGAACCGGAAGACCGTAGTCGTGAAGGACTCTTTTTAAGTTTCCAATATCCGGTAGAGATTCCGGGTGTGAGTATGGTAAACTTTATGCGTGCTGCCGTAAATGAACATCGTAAATATAAAGGGTTGGAACCTGTGTCTGCTACTGATTTCTTAAAGATGATGCGTGAGAAGCGGGCTATAGTTGAGTTGGATAATAAGTTGGCAAGCCGGAGTGTGAATGAAGGTTTTTCCGGAGGAGAAAAGAAGCGGAATGAAATCTTTCAGATGGCAATGTTGGAGCCAAAGTTAGCTATTTTGGATGAAACGGATAGTGGTTTGGACATTGATGCGTTACGTGTGGTTGCAAGTGGTGTGAATAAGCTGAAGACACCTGAAAATGCGGCGATTGTGATTACCCACTATCAGCGTTTGTTAGATTATATTAAGCCTGATATTGTCCATGTCCTTTATAAAGGACGTATAGTAAAGACTGCCGGTCCTGAACTCGCACTTGAACTTGAAGAGAAAGGTTACGACTGGATCAAGAAAGAGATGGGAGATGAATAAGATGAAGGCTGAACAGCAATATATAGACCTTTTTACACATTATGAGGAACTTATTCGTCGCCATGCTTCAGAAATCCAGAATACATATCGGACTCAAGCATTGGCTGATTTTAAACGATTAGGTTTTCCTTCCGTGAAAGGTGAGGATTATAAATATACCGATGTGGCGCAAGCCTTTGCTCCTGATTATGGAGTGAATATTAACCGATTGGATATCCCTGTGAATCCTTATGATGTTTTCCGTTGTGATGTCCCGAACTTGAGTACTTCGCTTTATTTTGTCGTGAATGATACCTTTTATGATAAGATGTTGCCAAAGGCTCATCTTCCGGAAGGGGTATATGCCGGTGGAATGCGTACGTTCATGGAAAAGTATCCGGAGATTGCCAAATGTTATTATGCCAAGGCTGCTTCCACAGAAAAGGATGCTATAGTTGCGTTAAATACGATGTTGGCACAGGATGGTTTTGTGTTATATGTACCAAAGAACGTTGTGGTTGAACGTCCGATTCAGTTAGTGAATGTCTTCCGTAGTGATGTAGATACGATGGCGAATCGCCGTATATTAGTCATTATGGAGGCGGGTTCAAATGCTAAGTTGTTGGTTTGTGACCACAGTATGGATGAGGTCAAGTTTTTGTCAACACAAGTTGTAGAGGTATTTGCTGGGGTAGGTGCTTACTTTGATTATTATGATTTGGAAGAGAGTAGCTCTTCTACTACTCGTTTTGCATCAGTTCATGTTAAACAGGAGGCTAACAGTAATGTGTTAGTCAATGGCATTACCTTAAATAACGGATTGACCCGTAATAATTATTATATAGAGTTGAACGGAGAGTATGCAGAGACGACATTGTGTGGCATGTCTATTTTAGATAAGGAACAACAGGTTGACACCTATAGCCATATTACGCATGCTGTACCCCATTGCATTAGTAATGAATTGTTCAAGAATGTTTTAAATGATCACTCGGTAGGTGCTTTTAGTGGGCGTATTCTTGTAAAGGAGGAGGCGCAGAAGACAGAGGCCTACCAAACTAATCGGAACTTATGTGCGACTCGTGAAGCTCGTATGTATAGCAAGCCTCAGTTGGAGATTTATGCAGACGATGTGAAGTGTTCACATGGTATGACTACCGGGCAAATCGATGAAAATGCTCTATTCTATATGCAAAGCCGAGGCATTTCCCGTGAGGAAGCACGTATGTTGTTAAGTGTTGCTTTTACTTCGGATGTGATTGACCATGTACGTTTGGATGCGTTGAAGGATCGTTTGCATATCTTAGTTGAAAAGCGTTTCAGAGGAGAGTTGGCTAAATGTGCAGGATGTCGGATTTGTAAGTGATTTTAGTCAGATATGTTAGATGTTCAAACTATTCGGAAAGATTTTCCGATTTTGGATCATAAGGTATATAATAAACCGTTGATTTATTTTGATAATGGCGCTACAACACAGAAGCCTCGTTGTGTAGTGGAAAAGATTGAAAACGGTTATTATAATGTGAATGCCAATATTCATAGAGGAGTACATTTTCTTAGTCAGGCTGCGACAGAGGCACATGAGGAGGCGAGAAAGACAGTCCAGCAGTTCTTGAACGCCCGTTCTTCTCAAGAAATTATTTTTACACGTGGGACGACAGAAGCAATTAATTTGATTGCATCAAGTTTTACAGATGCTTGTATGTCTGAAGGGGATGAAGTGATTGTTTCTGTGATGGAGCATCATTCCAATATTGTTCCTTGGCAGATACAGGCAGCCCGGAAAGGGATTACTTTAAAAGTAATCCCTATCAATGAAAGAGGAGAATTGTGTATGGATACGTTTCGAAGTCTTTTTTCCGAAAAGACGAAATTAGTTTCAGTAGTCCATGTCTCGAATGTCCTGGGAACAGTCAATCCTGTAAAGGAGATTATAGAAGAGGCTCATAACCATGATGTACCTGTACTGATTGATGGAGCACAGGCCGTTCCTCATTTGAAAGTTGATGTACAGGATTTGGATGCTGAATTCTATGTTTTTTCCGGTCATAAGGTGTATGGTCCTACAGGCATAGGTATCCTTTATGGTAAAGAGGAGTGGTTGGATAAATTACCTCCTTACCAAGGAGGGGGAGAGATGATTGCAACTGTCTCTTTTGAAAAGACGACCTTTAATGAACTTCCTTTCAAGTTTGAGGCTGGGACTCCGGACTATATTGGAAGTACAGCTTTGGCTGAAGCATTGCGATATGTATCTCTTATCGGAATGGAACGAATAGCGTCTTATGAAGAGGAACTATTATGTTATGCAACTGAACGCTTGAAGGAGATAGAGGGTATGCGGATATTTGGACAGGCAGCACATAAAGGGGCTGTTCTTTCTTTCTTGGTTGGACATATTCATCATTATGATATGGGAATGCTTTTGGATCGGTTAGGTATTGCTGTTCGTACCGGTCACCATTGTGCGCAACCTTTGATGCAACATCTTGGAATTGAAGGAACTGTTCGTGCCTCTTTCTCTTTTTATAATACGAAAGAGGAGATTGATGTTTTTGTAGCAGGGGTTGAACGTGTGCGGAAAATGTTCTAAGAATGTTTTATTACCTAAGAAAATATCCTATATCATTGTTGATTATAGCAACTGTTGTCTATCTCTCATTCTTTAATCCTCCCTCTTTGGAGGTGCCTCGGTTTGAGGGATTAGATAAAGTTGTTCATTTCTGTATGTATGGTGGATTATCAGGAGTGTTATGGCTTGAATTCTTTCGTAATCATAAAGAAGTTGGAGTTATAATGTGGCATGCCTGGATTGGGGCGGTCTTATGTCCGATTCTATTCAGTGGGGTTATAGAGATGTTACAAGAATATTGTACGGAGCATAGAAGTGGAGATTGGTATGATTTAGTGGCAAATGTTAGCGGTGTTTGTGTGGCTACTATTTTCTCTTTAGTAGTGCTTCGTCGTTGGATATGTAAGTTGTAGTTAGAAGAAAAATATGTTATTACCCTATTTAGAAGCAGATCGTATCGAGGCTGGTTGTGATGAGGCCGGCCGTGGTTGTTTGGCGGGCTCTGTTTATGCGGCGGCAGTGATTCTCCCTCCTGATTTTTATAATGAAGACTTGAATGATAGCAAACAACTGAGTGAGAAGAAACGGTATGCGCTTCGCCCGATTATAGAGCGAGAAGCGATAGCTTGGGCTGTAGGAGTAGTGACTCCTGAAGAAATTGATAAAATAAATATTTTAAAGGCCTCTTTTCTTGCAATGCATCGAGCTATCGAACAACTAAATAAAAAACCGGAGCATTTATTGATTGACGGAAATCGATTTATCCCTTATCCTGAGATTCCTCATACAACTGTTGTGAAAGGGGATGGTAAATATTTAAGTATTGCTGCAGCTTCTATTTTAGCGAAGACCTATAGAGATGATTATATGCATCAATTGGCATTAGAATATCCAGAATACCATTGGAAAGAGAATAAAGGCTATCCGACTAAGGCACATCGGGAAGCCATTCGGAAGTATGGAATTACTCCATACCACCGAAAAACCTTTACTTTATTGCCCGAACAACTTACTCTTAATTTTTAAGCCCTAAAGTCTTTACTGTAAATGACTCTTTACAAAGGACATTTTTATTGGCATCTTGGAGGGTAATCTCAAATTCTGCAAAGCCGGATTTTAACTTCTCTGTACCAAATGCTTGGATGGTATAGCTGATTTTATCCTCTTTTGTTATACGATGAATTGATTTAGGAGATGATAGTTGGATCTTTTTAGCATTCCCTATCTGTTTAATACGAGGAGTTACATTTTCAGCCGAACCTTCTCCGTTGTTTTCTATGATGAAGATAATTTGGCAATGCTCATTTGAATTGATACATTTATCACCATTCTTGTCCCTTAAAATAATATCTCGAATGACAAGAGAGGGGATGGGCTGTCTTTCAATTTGAGAGAAACGTTTATTTGCCTGTTTATTGTAGGAGGAAGAGGCTGCAGTCCCTACGGCTACTCCGGCAACACTCCCTATCATGGAACCCCAAAAAGAACCATTGTATCCTCCGAACTGGTCACCCAATGCAGCACCTAAGCTTCCGCCGACAATTGCTCCGCTTTGTGTTGCAACTGATGTACGGGTAGAGGGAGTCATTGTTGCGCATCCATTAAAAAGTATAGAGATGATTGTACAAACAACGATCGTATGTATCCATTTGGAATGTTTCATCACTTATTTTTTAGGCCATTTCTTTAGATCTGAATGCCAACGCATCCATCCGCATCTGTTTTACCATGGCAACCAAACCGTTAGAACGGGTAGGGCTAAGATGCTCTTTTAATCCAATCTTTTCGATAAAATAGAGATCTGCATCTAAAATCTCTTGAGGGGTATGGTTTGACAATATATTAATCAGAAGAGAGACGATCCCCTTGACAATCACAGCATCGCTTTCCCCTTGGAAGATAATCTTGCCATCTACATAATCCGCCTGTAACCAAACGCGGCTTTGGCAACCTTCAATTAAGTTACTTTCCGTTTTGTACTTCTCTTCTAACGGGGCAAGAGAATTCCCTAAATCAATTAATAATGCATATTTATCCATCCAATCTTCGAAGTCTGCAAATTCTTCGATGACCTGGTCTTGTAATTCGTTGATAGTCATTTCCTTCTATTTTTTATCTTGTGTATATTACTTCCAATACAGTTTGACCGACTGCTTTCAATACCTCCTTGTCGATATTGTCCATGTTATCTTTTTGGGTGTGCCAATGTTCCCCAAATCCTTTGCTGGTATAAGGATCGAAATTGATGATGTCTAAACAAGGTATGCCAGTCCCTTCAATAACAGCTTCATGGTCGTCAACAACTGCTCCACCATTGGCATTGATGAAGTATTTACCGTACCCTAAATTACGGGCAGTGTTCCATACCTTTTCGACATAACGTGCAGCATAACGCATGGAGATGTGTTCTTTATAAAATACAGCATTTTTAGCTCCGACCATATCCAATAAAATCCCAAATTCAGCATTGTAGTTGGGTTTGTGTGGATTCTTTCCCCAGAAACGGCTACCTAAACACCAAGTATCATTGGATGCGCTGTATTGCTCTTTGGCAAATTCAGGTGTTCCATAGTCTTCGGCATCAAAAAAGATAATATCAATACCTACATTAGGTGCTTTAGCACTGATTTGGCGGGCGATTTCCAATAAAACACCAACACCGCTTGCTCCATCATCTGCTCCGTCTAACGGTTTTTTATGGTTGGAAGGATTCGGATCATGGTCTGAATAAGGACGGGTATCCCAATGGGCACAAAGAAGAATCCTCTTGGAATGCTCTGGATTAAAAGAACCGATGATATTACGAGCCTCTAAGGATGTTCCGTTGTAGGCTGTAAGTTTGGCCTCTTGTTCAAATACCTGTGCTCCAAAACGTTTGAGTTCAGATACTAAATAATCCCCACAAGCCTTATGAGTTGGAGTATTAGGGATTCGATATCCCATAGCTACCTGTTTGCCTATATATGAATAGGCACTGTCTGCATTAAAACTTGGGGTGGTTGCCTGTGTTCCCTCCTTTTTTATATCAGAGGTAGGCTTGACTGTTTCACCAGCGCCTTTTTGGCCGCAGGACAGTAATATCGCAGAACAAAATAGTAATATCAGTTTTGTCATATCTTTATCATTTATGGATCGCTGTTGCCTGTTGTGCAATTGTAAGTACTCGTAAAAAATTTCCTCCCCATATTTGGGCGATTTCATCTTCGGTATATCCCTCTTTCAGTAGCCGGACAGTTATGTTGATCAATTCATTGGCCGCACGGCAACCGATTAGTTCACCGTCACCGTCAAAATCAGAACCGATACCCACATGGTTGATACCTACTAAATCAACGATATGGTTAAGATGCCGTATCGCATCACTTAATGAGGCTTTTTCCGCTTGTTCATGGATGAATCCTTTGTAAAGGCAGATTTGGACAACCCCACCTTGAGCTGCCAATTCTTTTATTTGTTCATCTGTCAGGTTTCGTGGATGGTTGCATAACGCACGTGCCGAAGAATGGGATGCAACAATAGGGGTTGAACTAAGTTCCAATGCCTGATAGAAGGTACTTTCTGCAGCATGGGATATATCGACCAATATGCCGGATTCATTCATTTTTCGGATTACCTCTTTCCCGAAAGGACTGATTCCATGCCATTCTGGTTCCCCTTTAGCTGAATCGCAAATATCGTTGTTCCCATTGTGGCAAAGGGTGATGTAAGCAACTCCTAATTCTTTGAAACGGTTGATGTTGTATAAATCCTTCCCAATGGCATATCCATTCTCCAATCCGACTAATAGAGCCTTTTTCCCGGCAGTTTTTAACTTTTGTATGTCTTGGGCTGTATAAGCAATGCCCATACGGGAAGCATTAATTTCAGCCTGCCGATGGATTTCCTTTAGACGATTGAAAGCAAAAGCAGTGGCTTTTTGTAAGGATTCTTCATCTCTTGCTCCTTGAGGGATGTAGGCAACCATGATGGTCGCATCCATTTTCCCCTCTTCCATTAACGGAAGATTGACTTTCCCTCCCTCTTTTTTACCGATATTAAATTGGTCGGGGAAGATCATTGGGGTATCTGTATGAGAATCTAATGTGATATTCCGTTGGTGAATCTGTTTGGCTTCACTAAATAAACGAGCTGCTTCAATGTGATACTTGAATAGCTTCAGCATCTGTTCATCTCCGTTTGCTGCCATCGCCTCTGGATGCCATTGTACGCTGAAAATCTCTTTTTCTGTATGTTCCATAGCCTCATTGATACCGTCTGTAGCCGTAGCCGTTACTATAAATTCTGTAGCCGGTATTTGAATGGCTTGATGATGGAAAGAGTTGACAAAGAGTTGTTTTTCATCATTCAGTATCGTAGAAAGTTTGGAGGGCTTATTGTTTAGGATAATAGAATGAGAAACCTGTTCACGAGGAAGTGTCTGGCTATGTTTGATGGGCTTTTTTGTATGTTGGGAATGAATGTCTTGATAAACAGTCCCTCCAAATGCCACGTTTATTATTTGGTGACCGCGACAGATTCCCATCATCGGAATTTGCCGATTGGATGCTAATCGGATTAAGATCAGATCATATTCGTCTCGGAAAGTATCTACATCTTGTAATGCGGGAATTGGTTCTTCTTGGAGGTAAAGAGGGTTTATGTCTCCTCCACCACTCATGATTAAACCGTCTAACCCTTCGATAATGGTTGTTAAAGCCTCTATATCAGTAATAACCGGGATTAGGATAGGAGCTCCTCCTGCTTTCAGAACAGACTGTATATAGGTCTCTGCAATGCAGGACATACCCTCTTTTCGATTGGCAGATATACCAATTCGGGGAGGTTGCTGGTTCCGTTTGGTCGGAATGAAATGGTCAACCTCCCTGTATAATGTTTCTAAATTCGGATAGCGAACTTTCATGAAGATGCTTGCTCTGTTCGTGTTAAGCGTCAATGTTGGCGTAAGTTGCATTTTCTTCGATGAACTCACGACGAGGACCGACATCTTCGCCCATAAGCATGGCGAATATCTGATCCGCTTCGGCTGCACTATCAATGGTGATCTGTTTCAATGTACGATTCTCTGGATTCATAGTTGTATCCCATAACTGATGGTCGTTCATTTCACCCAAACCTTTGTAACGTTGTGTCTTAATAGAATTTTCATTATCACCACCATATTTATGAATAAATGCTTGACGTTGTTGTTCATTCCAACAATATTCTTCATATTTACCCTTGGAGCATTTATACAATGGAGGGGTAGCTAAATATACATATCCATTTTCAATCAACGCACGCATACGGCGGAAGAAGAAGGTCAGAATCAAAGTGGCAATGTGGCTTCCGTCCACATCGGCATCGGTCATGATAATCACTTTGTGATAACGTAATTTGCTTAAGTTTAACGCTTTCGGGTCATCTTCTGTTCCAATGGTTACACCCATTGCACGGAAGATGTTTTGGATTTCTTCACTTTCAAACACCTTATGATCCATCGCTTTTTCTACGTTTAGGATTTTACCACGAAGTGGCAGGATGGCTTGGAAGTTACGGTCACGTCCCTGTTTGGCTGTACCTCCTGCAGAGTCCCCTTCGACAAGGAACAATTCACAAAGAGCAGGGTCTTTAGATGAACAGTCGGCTAATTTACCAGGAAGTCCGCCTCCGGTCATCGGAGATTTACGTTGTACCAATTCACGGGCTTTACGGGCAGCTTGACGAGCTTGTGCTGCCAAAATTACCTTATCTACAATTGTTTTAGCTTCTTTCGGATGTTCTTCCAAGTAGTAACCTAATGCTTCACCAATTGCTTGGTCGACAGCTCCTGTAACTTCATTATTCCCTAATTTTGTTTTTGTCTGTCCTTCAAACTGAGGCTCAGCGACTTTGATAGAGATAACAGCTGTTAATCCTTCACGGAAGTCATCACCGGAGATTTCCACTTTCGCTTTTTCTAAAAGTTTGGAATCATCCGCATATTTTTTTAAAGTACGGGTCAGACCACGTCTGAAACCGGCAAGGTGCGTACCTCCCTCGATTGTGTTGATGTCGTTTACGTAGGAGAATACACTTTCGTTGAAAGAGGTATTGTAGGTCATTGCAACTTCCACAGGAATACCGTTCTTTTCTGTCACGATGTGGATTACGTCCGGAATCAATTGCTCTTTAGAACGATCGATGTAACGAACAAACTCTTTCAGTCCCTCTTCAGAATAGAATATCTCAGATTTGAAGTTGCCATCATCCTTAATGATACGCTTGTCTGTCAAGCTAAGGGTAATGCCTGCATTTAAGAATGCCAACTCACGTAGGCGAGTCGCTAAAATGTCATATTTGTATTCCGTAACGGAAAAGATACTGCCGTCCGGCTTAAAAGAGATAGTTGTACCGGTGGTATCAGTCTCTCCAATCACTTCTATGGAGTGAAGTGGCTTACCACATGAAAACTCTTGCATGTGGATTTTGCCTTCGCGGCGAACTTCTGCCTTTAAATAGGTGGAAAGGGCGTTCACACAAGAGACTCCGACACCATGTAAACCGCCTGATACTTTATATGAACCTTTGTCGAATTTACCTCCCGCATGGAGTACCGTCAATACAACTTCCAGTGCTGACACTCCTTCTTTCTCATGAATATCAACAGGAATACCGCGGCCGTTGTCTGTAACAGATATGGAGTTGTCTTCATTGATGACTACATCAACACGGGTACAGAATCCGGCCAATGCTTCGTCAATAGAGTTGTCAACAACTTCGTATACTAAATGGTGGAGACCTTTTTCGCTGGTGTCGCCAATATACATGGACGGTCTTTTACGTACTGCCTCTAAACCTTCAAGTACCTGAATACTATCCGCAGAGTACTCTGTAGGAGTATTCTTAATTTCTTCACTCATGAGTTTTTATTCTTATTAAATGTCTATAATTATCTATTTGCCTTAAAAGCTAACAAATGTAGTGAAAATAATTGATTTAGAAGGGTTGTGGAAAAGTAAAAAATAATCAAAGAATGGTATATAATGAAAAAGAGATAAAGTTTAAAACCTTATCTCTTTTTCTGTAGCCCGTGGGGGAATCGAACCCCCCTTTCAAGAATGAAAATCTTGCGTCCTAACCGATAGACGAACGGGCCATCCTATGTTAGTTTTCAGAAACTAATCCTATTTATTAAGCAAGTCCGTTAACGTGCTTAGCTAATTTAGATTTCAAGTTGCCCGCTTTGTTTTTGTGGATAATGTGTTTCTTTGCAAGTTTATCCAACATAGAGCATACTTTCGGGAACAAAACCTGAGCTTCGTTCTTATCTTCAGTAGCACGTAAAACTCTCATTGCATTTCTCGCAGTCTTTGCGTAGTATCTATTATGAAGACGTCTTACGTTTGCTTGTCTAATTCTTTTAATTGACGACTTGTGATTTGCCATTTCTTAGCGATCTCCTTAATTGTTTTTTAATCGTGTTTATTGTAGCCCGTGGGGGAATCGAACCCCCCTTTCAAGAATGAAAATCTTGCGTCCTAACCGATAGACGAACGGGCCATCCTATAAAGCTTTTAAGCTTTTTTCTTTCGGGTTTATTGTTTTCCCGATTGCGAGTGCAAAGATATAGCTTCTATTTAAACCGACAAAACATTTGATGGAAAAATATTTATTTTCGATTGTATTTAACATCTATTTACAATAATGACTATTAAAAGTCGGGTAAGTTGGCTTTTATTAGGATGATTCTTGGGGTTTTTTGGGTGAAACGAGGGATTTTGTTGTAACTTTGTTTGATAAATAGGTGAATTATGTTGGCTAAAACACGAGGGATTGTCTTGCATTCCATTCCTTATAACGACAAGTATGCTATTATATATATGTATACGGAGGCTTTTGGCAGGGTTTCTTATCTTGTCTCACGTAATCGGGGAAAGAAGACTGCAGTCTCAAAATCTCTTTTTATGCCGCTTTCAGTGGTGGAGATGGAGGTGGAACATTCGAATAAGCGTGAATTACACCGTATACGTGAAGCTAAAATCTGTTTCCCTTTGATAGAGTTGGCTTGTAACCCAGTGAAAAATGTGTTGGCGCTCTTTTTGGCGGAGTTCCTTTTTCGGGTAGTGAGGGAATCTGAGCCGGATACCCGTCTTTTTGGTTATTTATATACTTCGATTCAATACTTGGAAATGACAGATAGTGGAGTTGCAAACTTTCATCTTCTGTTCCTGTTGCAATTATCATATTATATAGGTATATATCCGAATGTGGAAACTTATCGGGAGAATGCCTGTTTTGATCTGTTGAATGGAGTGTTTGTGGAATGTCTTCCGTTGCATCGCCATTATTTGAACAGTGAAGAGAGTCGGGTACTTGCTCGATTGTTGCGGATGCGTTTTGAAAATATGTCGTTATATGCCTTTTCCCGTCAGGAGAGAGTGGGAATCATCCATCGTATCTTGGAGTATTACCGGTTACATTTGCCGGAATTTTCCGAAATAAAGTCTTTGTCTGTTATGCAAAGCCTGTTTGATTAGTAGATTGCTTTTCTTAGATTTGTCAATTTGCGTAAAAGATTATACTTTTGCCACGCCTTACAGGTAGTTGGCTCTGTAGTTCAACGGATAGAATAGAAGTTTCCTAAACTTTAGATCCGGGTTCGATTCCCGGCGGAGCTACAAACGGAAAAATTACCTCGGATGTAATTGGGATTACCTCGGACGTAATAGCCAATTATGTCCGAGGTAATTTTTGTTTAAACCTATTCATATTCGGGTAAGGTAACCTCTGTGGTTTCTTCCCATTCTCCATTATTGTAGATACTGATTTGGAACGTGTTGTCTGATTCCGATCGACTGTAAAGACGTCCTTTGTAACGGATGATTTTATTCATTTGCGGATGGATGGCATCAATCATGCGTGTACGGATTAGTTCATCGTGTTGGTCATAGGCTGATAGGCGGGTGGCAATAGGATCTTCGGATACAGGAATAAATGTGTAGAAACTATGTATGTAGTTGCTCTTCCCGACCTCCTCCTCTTTGAAGAGGTGAGAGATAGTTTCGGTTTCGGAAGATTGTATTCCGTAGCCGGTTGTAAGATCCAATTGGTTAAATCGTCCCTCTATCTCCATATCGAATTGTTTGATTTCAGTGGTAACAGGGTCGGTCGCCATAAACTCGATACGGCTGACAATCCGTTGGAGGGTCACATCTTCATTGATGGTCTCTGCTATGGCAATCTGTAATGGTAATGCCTGGTAGAAAGAATCGGAGATACTGTCGAAAGAGAATGTGGTTCCAGTGAGGGAGGCCGTTTGGGAGTTGTGGGCCAAAAAGTAAAAGATGTAATCTCCTTCCGGTAGGGTGTCATAGACGATCCCGAAGTCTACATCCAAAGTTGAACTGTCGTAGATATATTGCCTGTGTTTGATGAGTACAGGGTTGTTTTCCTCCTCTTTAAAAACGACATATTCCAAAGTAGAACATAAATCAGTTAATTCAGCATCTTCATAAATATCTCCGGTGGCAGAAGTCGGCTCTCCAATTGTGTTTTCAGGCATACTTTTGGTCATAGGGAAAGAGAGTGTTTCCTTTTCCATTTGGACACAAAATTGAATTGGGGATTGTTTTTCTACCGGAGTGCTACCGTTTTCATGGAATGATTCACCGATACAACCTGTTAAAGTAAGCGCACAGGTAAGCGCATAAAGCACTTTCTTTTTCATAGCTAAGCTTTTTAATTGTTAATAACCACACAAAGAAAGTATAAATATTTGAAATAAGAAAGATTTTTTTTAAGAAAGAGTGAATGTAGTAATGTGTTTTTTACAAAAAGAAAGATGTGTCAGTTCTCTAAGAACTATGTTTTTTATGAATTATGGGATAAAAGCTGATAAATGGATATCAAAAAAGATGAAATAGAAAGAGAATAGCACTATAATAGAATATTTTAAATCAATTTGAATATTGAAGAAATTATATCTGTTACATATTTTTTCAGTTTTTATTACATATATATTGTTTTATTGAAAATATAAATTAATTTTGCATTTGAATATCTGTATATTAAGCAAAAAGTACATAGTTCTTAGAGAACTACGCTTTATTTAAGTGCCTGATTTATAGAGTTGGATAGATTGTTTAACCTAAATATTTTTATTGATTTAACATTTAATGATTATGAGAAATCGAATTCTATTCATGCTGTGTTTCCTATTTGTGGGATTCTCAGCATTTGCCCAAGTTTCGATCTCGGGAAAGGTAGTCGATAACACAGGTTTCGAACTACCGGGTGTGAATGTTGTTGTCAAGGGCACGACCGTTGGTACAATGACATTAGGTGATGGTACTTACGTATTGTCTGATGTTCCAGGCGGTGCTAAGGCAGTTATTGAATTCTCTTACATCGGTTTCAAGCCGGTAGAGGTAGTGGTAGGCAACCAGAAAGTTATTAACGTAACAATGGTTGAAGATTCTGAACAACTTGAAGAAGTTGTTGTTGTGGCATACGGTACTGCCAAGAAAAAAGACTTGACAGGTTCTATGAGTGCCATTGATTCTAAAGTGTTGACAGCTCAGAGCTCAGCTTCTGCATCTAAGATGTTGGAAGGTGCTGCTCCTGGTTTGAAGGTGGCTTCTGGTGACGGTCAGCCGGGGCAGGACATGGGTATCCGTGTGCGTGGTACAAGTTCTGCAAACGGTAACAGTGCAAGTGCGTTGATCGTAATTGACGGTGTGCCGGCTCAGAACACTAACCCGTTGTCAAACATGAACTCTTCAGATATCGAAAGCATTACAGTCTTGAAGGATGCTGCTTCTACAGCTCTTTACGGTTCTCGTGGTGCGAACGGTGTTGTATTGGTAACAACAAAGAAGGGTAAGAGTGGTCAGACTCGTATCAGTTTTGATGCCCGTTGGGGTTGGAACTCTGTAGGTAACTTTAATACTTCTGGTATGACAGAAGCTTCTGATTACTACGAATACTATTGGAGATCTATCTACAACTCTTATCGTTATGGTGTAAATGGAACAGGTCTTCCTGGAACAGATGCCAATGGTTATCCTTATACTAATGTTCATAACCCGAACTACTCTCACGAACAGGCTGCTGAATTTGCCAGCCAACACTTGTTCAACTATGTAGCCGGTGCAGCAAACTCAGAAACCAACTTTACTCGTAACGGTTTAGGTAACTACATGGCTTACAACGTACCGGGTGCTATCTATACTCCGGTAGGTTCTGGTTCTACAGCTTCTGCAACTATGACAGGTGCTTATTTGGTAGGAACTGATGGTAAGATCAATCCGAATGCACAATATTTGTACACTGATGAAGATACATACGCAAATCAGTTGTTACGTACCGGTTTCCGTCAACAGTATGATATCTCAGCCAGTGGTGGTACAGACAAGGTGAAATATTATGCATCTTTAGGTTATTTGGATGAACCATCTTACGTACGTTCTTCAGACTTTAAACGTTACACAGGTCGTGCAAGTGTTGATGCTGAATTGTACAAATGGTTGAAGATTGGTGCAAATGTAAGTTACGCACATACAATTACAAACTCCATGTCAACTCGTTATGGTCGTAACCCGGGTGCTGCTCAGGGTAACGTAATGTTGTATGCGAACGGTACTCACCCGATTGTATCTGTATGGGAACGTGTTGCAAATGCCGATGGTTCAATCGGAGGTTATGCATTAGATAAGAATGGAGATAAGATCGAAGCAGGTTTTGCTGGTGAAACCTATTCTCCGTTAGGAACAACAGAAGGTAACCGTGTGGCTTCTGACGTTCTTTTTGACCTTGATAACAACATCAATGAAAGAAAGGTTGATTTATGGACTTCTCGTATCTATGCTGATTTCTCATTCTTGAATGACTTTAAATTCACTATCAATTTCTCTTTAGACCAACATGCTGATCGCTACATGAGATATTTACCAAGTAGTAGTTACGTAGGTGGTGCAACAGGTGGTATGGAATTGACAAAATTCGTGAGAACTATTTTGAACAGCCAGCAGTTGTTGAGTTATAACAAAGATTTCGGTAAACACCATGTAGATGCGTTGGTGGGTCACGAATACAATGATAACAGCTATGACCAGTTGAGATATGGTACTGCAGATGAATTAATAACAGGTTATCTATCTCCGGGTAACTTCGTAAGACGTTATTCAAATGTTTCAACTTTGGGTTCTCCGGCCTGGTCATTGGGTACTATCCGTATGGAATCCTATTTGGCTCGTGCTAACTATATCTACGATGACAAATACTACTTGTCAGGATCATTACGTGCAGACGGTTCTTCTAAGTTTGCGAAAGATAAATGGGGGGTATTCTACTCTGTTGGTGGAGGTTGGAGATTTACCTCTGAAGAATTTATGGAAGGAACTAAGAGCTGGTTAGATAATGCTAAACTTCGTTTAAGCTATGGTGTGATTGGTAACCAGAATGGTGCTCCTGATTATGGTCATCATACATGGTCATACGGTGTGGGTACTTGGGCAACTTCTACAAATGGTACAGGTACTGCTCAAACTTATTCTGTATCTTATGGTTCTTTGGTAAACGAAGATTTGACATGGGAAAATGTTCATACAACTGACGTTGGTGTTGACTTCACAATGTTCGGTGGTCGCTTGTCAGGTACAGTAGACTTTTACAACAGCTTGACAACCAACTCATTCTACAATGAACCGGTTTCTTATTTGGCAAACGGTGGTACAGAAACTCGTCAACGTAACTCGGCTAAACTACGTAACCGCGGTTTTGAATTGGATTTGAATGCGACTATCATCAATACAAAAGACTGGACTTGGAACGTAGGTCTTAATGGTACACATTATAAAACTACTTTGGTTTCAGTTCCAGAAACAACCATCCCGGCTCCGAATGCAACAGATGACCTTCCTGACGGAACTTGGACTGCTAACGGTGAAGGTTGGAGTGGCGCAGGTACAGGAAATGCTTCAGGTGTATTCTATTTGCGTGGTGAAGGCCGTGATTGGTACAACTTGTATTTGTACAAATATGCAGGTGTAGACCAAGAATCAGGTTTGCCTATGTACTGGCACCGTGTAACATACGATGACGTGAATAACAATGCTTCTGGTGGTCGTTATGCGGGTAAGCAGATTGGTGAAAATGTAAAGACAACTGTTTCAGCCGATGCCTCATTATATGAAATGGGTAGTGCAACTCCGGATTGGATCGGTGGTTTGACTACATCTCTTCGTTACAAAGATTTCGATTTGCAGGCAATCTTTGCTTACCAGATCGGTGGTAAGTTTATTTCTGTAGAATATGCTAATGGTTTGTATCGTTCTTCTTACTTGGCACGTGGTGGACAGCCTCAATCAACTGATTTGATTGGTAACACTTGGACTCCGGAAAACCAGGATGCATTCTTCCCGATGCAGTGGGCTTCAAACAGCTCTTCTGTTTACTATGATGGTGCTACTACAGGTTCTTGGAAGTATACAGATATGTCTTTGTTCTCAGCTTCTTACTTGCGTATGAAGAACTTGACTTTGGGTTATACTTTACCGAAGTCTATCTTGAATAAGATCAATGTAAGCAAATTACGTGTATATGCTTCAGCTGATAACTTGTGGTACATCTCTGCGAAGAAGGGGATTGACCCAGCGATGTCTATGACAGGTGGTTTGGAAATCGGTCAGTATGTATATCCGACTATGCGTACTGTATCTCTTGGTCTAAATCTTGAATTCTAATTTAATTTAAAAGCGAAGTAAAAAAATGAAAAAATATATTAAAAATATCTGCGGTGCTTTAGCTCTGACTGCTGCTTTTACTGCGTGTGACTCCAAATTGGATGTACATAATCCTGGAGTTCTTACAGATGAGCAGATTGAAAATTTGTTGCAGAACGGTAGCGATGAAGAACGTGAATTGGTGTTGGGCGGTTTGGTCCAAAACTTGAAAGGTTATGTATGTTATCGTGGAACCATCATGTCTGCTGGTTTCTCAAACATGTCTATCGATAACGAATGGGTACATAACAACATGTATCGTAACTTGCAGTGTGGTGATATCGTTTATGGTGATGGTGCTCGCCACGGTTCTGGTTGGGGACAGTATTATACCAATAACCCTGCATTGAACTACTGGAGTGCAAAACAACTTTCTGAATGTTATGGTTACTGGTGTTCTCCGGCTCAAGCAATCAGTAATGCAAATAAGGTGTTGATGTTCTTGAGTGATGAAGTAGTTGGAGATTCTCCTTTGTTGAAAGGTTACAAAGCTCAGTGTTTGACACTTCGTGGTATGGGTTACTTGCAGTTGATGGAACGTTTTACAAAAGCGTATCAACATGGTGGTAAGAGCGGTCATGGTATGCCGATCTATACGACCTATGGTTATCAAGATGCGGTTGCTCCTTCTACAGCTGAAGAAACTTGGAGCTTCTTGTTGACAGACTTGAAAGATGCGGTTCGTTTGTTCAAAGAATCAAGTATCGGTACAGGTGGTTATACTAAAGCGGTAGATAATGTAACTGCTTATGACGTTGACCTTGGTGTGGCTCAATATTTCTTGGCAAAAGCTTGTATGTGGACAGGTGATTATCAGACAGTAATCACTGCTTGTAATGATGTAATGACTGCATTCAACTGGCAGTTTATTAAAGAAGAAAACTATGGTGTTTCTGATACTCGCGTTGCTGGTTTATGCGATTATACTGATGATGTAAATGCTGCAGACAATGCATTCTTAGCAGTAGAAAGAAACCCTGAATGTATCTTTGGTTGGAAGAACAGCAACTTATATAGCTGGTCATATTATAACCCATTTGTGAATGGTTCTGATATGGTAGCAAATGCTTATTTCCAGATTGACAATGCATTGTGGGCAAAAATGGCAGACAATGACTATCGTAAAGAACGTTTCATGGCTCAAGGTGCTGAATTCCCATATTTCAGATTTGTAAACAATGATACAGTATGGGTACCTCATACTGTTCCTGCTTACACAACTTTGAAATGGGCTGCAACAATCCCTGCTACAAGATCTGAACGTTCTCATACTTATTCAGAATCAGATGTGATTTTGTATCGTACCTCTGAATTGGTGTTGATGATGGCTGAAGCATATGCTCAGAGCGGTAATGAAACTGAAGCTAAGAATACATTGAACAAGTTGTTGGCTGCTCGTACCAAAGCGGGTGCCCCTACTTTGACTTGTGATAATTATCCTTCTATGCAGGGAATGTCTGCATTGGAAATGTGTAAATTACAGTGGAGAATCGAATGTTGGGGTGAAAATGGTTGGAACTTCTGGAATGCTAAACGTTGGAACGAAGTTCCTACATACCAAGGATCTAACCACTGGAGTACAACTACACTTTCTATCGACCATATGACATGGGAAATCCCTGAAAAGGAAACTCAGACAAATCCTCATTGGGGATCAGTTGGTAGATAATCTTAATTGTAACTAATTTAAGTAACATATCAGTTTTTATAAAACTCATTTATAAAACTGAATTTTAAATCACTAAATAGGGAAGAGCCTGTCTGAGAAGATCGGCTCTTTTTTTATGATTAGAATTGATTCTCTTTTAAGACCAAATGGACAGATGATTAATTTTACAAAAAAAGAAACAGACTCATTTAAAATCCGATTGAACTAAAATATTACTAAAACAATAATAAGCCTGTTTGTGAATCTTCTATTTATAACTACTTTTGTGGCTGAAGATAAAGTTAAAAACTTAAGGTATGAAAAAGATTAGAGCTGCCATTGTAGGGTATGGCAATATTGGTAAGTTTGTGTTAGAGGCTTTGGAAGCTGCCACTGATTTTGAAGTCGCAGGTGTTGTTCGTCGTAATCCAAATGATATTCCGAACGAATTGAAAGGATATACAGTGACAGATAAAATTACGCATTTGCAGGATGTAGATGTGGCTATTTTGGCTACTCCGACACGTAGCGTGGAAACGTATGCAAAGGAGATTTTGGCTTTAGGAATAAATACGGTAGATAGTTTTGATATTCATGGGGGTATCGTAGACTTACGTCGCTCTTTGGATGCGGTAGCTAAGGCAAATGGTACGGTTGCTGTTATTTCTGCCGGTTGGGATCCGGGTAGCGATTCTGTGGTACGTGCATTACTTCAGGCAATTGTTCCGAAGGGAATTACCTATACAAACTTTGGCCCGGGCATGAGTATGGGACATACGGTTGCAGTTAAAGCAATTGAGGGTGTAAAGGCAGCCTTGTCTATGACTATCCCATTGGGTACAGGTGTTCATCGCCGTATGGTATATATCGAAGTAAAAGAAGGGTATGATTTCAATCAAGTTGCAGCAGCAATTAAAGCGGATGATTATTTTGTGCATGATGAAACGCATGTGATTCAGGTTGATAGTGTGGATGATTTGAAAGATATGGGACATGGCGTGAATTTGGTTCGTAAGGGCGTTTCCGGTAAGACGCAAAATCAATTGATCGAGTTTGATATGAAAATCAATAACCCGGCGTTGACTGCTCAGGTATTGGTGGCTGTAGCCCGTGCAACTTTTAAGCAACAACCAGGTGCATATACAATGATTGAACTTCCGGTAATTGATATGTTATATGGAGACCGTGAAGATTTGATTCGTAAATTGGTATAAATTTATGTTACTTGATTTTATCACTTGGACAGCAGATCCGGCTCTTTTTTCCATTGGCTCTCGTGAGATCCGTTGGTATGGATTAGCATTTGCTATCGGCTTTGCTATCGGCTATAAGATTGTAGAAAAAATGTGGATCAGGGAGAAATTGAATCCGGCTTGGATAGATTCTTTGCTGATTTATACGATTATGGGAACCATTATCGGTGCTCGTTTGGGACATTGTTTGTTTTATGCACCGGATTATTATTTGGCTAACCCGATTGAAATATTGAAGGTTTGGGAAGGTGGTTTGGCAAGTCATGGAGGAACGTTAGGAATTATTGTCGCTGTCTATATTTATTCCAAGCGAGTAAGCCATCGTAGTATGTTGTGGACCTTTGATATGCTGGTTGTTCCTACCGGATTGGTCGCTGCCATGATTCGTTTGGGAAACTTGATGAACCATGAGATTTATGGCCATCCGACAGATCTTCCTTGGGGATTTCGTTTTATTGAAAATCTACATGCTTGGAAAAATGGTGCAGATCCTATTTTTTCGGTACCGAGCCATCCTTCTCAACTTTATGAGGCTGGTTGTTATTTGGCAACCTTTTTCCTTTGTATGTGGTTGTATTTCAAAAAAGATGCCTGGAAGAAGGAGGGACTTATCTTTGGCATATTTATGATTTGTATATTCGGGGCTCGTTTCTTTATCGAATGGGTGAAAAACGATCAAGAAGCGTTTGAAGCAAATATGACATTGAATATGGGGCAATGGTTAAGTATTCCTTTTGTTTTGTTAGGTGTATATTGCATTGGGAGAGCTTTGAAAAAAGGTTCGCAGCAGAAGGTAGAAAGTTAAAAGAACCGACTTGGTAATTTTTTAGGAAGAGTAATATGTATAAATTGAAAGAGATAGCAGAGCATATTTATTATGTAGGAGTGAATGACCGCCAAAAGGTCTTGTTTGAAAATTTGTGGCCTTTACCTTATGGGGTATCGTACAACTCTTATTTGATTGTGGATGAAAAGACTGTATTGATTGATACGGTTGATATTTGTTATTCGGATATCTTTTTGAAAAAGATTGAGGATGCGTTGAACGGTCGTACTTTAGATTATCTGATAGTGAACCACATGGAGCCGGATCATGCCGGAAGTATTCGTCTTTTGCGTCAACAATACCCTGATGTGCAAATTGTTGGGAACAAACAGACTTTTGGCATGTTGGAAGGTTTCCATGGAATTACTACCGGATTGTATGAAGTGAAGGAGGGAGATACTTTATCTACTGGTTGCCATCAGTTGAGTTTCTATATGGCTCCGATGGTACATTGGCCAGAGGTGATGGTAACGTATGATGCGATTTCCAAGATACTTTTTTCAGCTGATGCATTTGGTACTTTTGGAACATTGGATGGTGGTGTTATTGATGCAGAGATGGATGTAGAGCATTATTGGGAAGAGATGATTCGTTATTATTCCAATATTGTAGGAAAATATGGTAATCCGGTGCAGCGTGCTTTACAGAAACTTTCTGCTTTGGATATTCAAACCATCTGTTCCACTCATGGACCTGTCTGGCGTGAACATAAAGGAAAGGCGATTGAAATATATGATCGTTTGAGTCGTTATGAAGGTGAAGAAGGTGTTACCATTGTATATGGTAGCATGTATGGAAATACGGAACAGATGGCAGAAACGATTGCCTCTTCCTTGTCTGCTAATGGTGTGAAGAATATTGTGATGCACAATGTGAGTAAAAGTCCGGCCTCTTATATTCTGAAAGATATATTTAAGTATAAGGGATTGATCATCGGTTGCCCAACCTATAGTAATCGGTTATATCCGGAGGTCGCTTCTATTTTGGATAAGATAGAAACTCGTGAAGTTAAGAATCGTTTGTTTGGTTATTTTGGTTCTTTCTCTTGGTCAGGTGTGGCTGTTAAGCAGTTGGCTGCCTTTGGAGAAAAGATGAAATGGACGATAGTAGGCGAACCGGTTGAACAAAAGCAGGGGTTGAGTCCTGATAAATATGAAGCTTGTTGGAATTTAGGCCAGGCTATGGCTGAACAATTGAGGGGCTGATAAAAAAAGACGATTTATTATCATTATAAAAACACAAAGTATTATGAGATTAATTATTGAACCTAATTACGAGCAACTCTCCAAATGGGCTGCTAATTATGTGGCTGCGAAGATTAAGAAAGCTAATCCGACAGCGGAAAAACCATTCGTGTTGGGCTTGCCTACCGGCTCTTCTCCTCTTGGTATGTACAAGAATTTAATTGAATTGAATAAACAAGGAGTTATCTCTTTTCAGCATGTGATTACTTTTAATATGGATGAATATGTAGGTTTGCCGAAAGAACATCCGGAAAGTTATCACTCTTTTATGTGGAATAACTTCTTTAATCATATTGATATCAATCCGGCAAATGTCAATATCTTAAATGGCAATGCAGAAGACCTGGAAGCAGAGTGTGCTGCATACGAAGCCAAAATGAAGGCAGTGGGTGGTGTTGATTTGTTTTTAGGTGGTATAGGACCTGATGGACATATCGCTTTCAATGAACCGGGCTCTTCGCTTTCTTCTCGTACGCGTGTGAAATCTTTGACAACTGATACCATCATTGCGAATTCTCGTTTCTTTGACAACGATGTGAATAAAGTTCCAAAGACTTCTGTGACTGTAGGAGTTGGTACAGTGTTGGATGCTAAAGAGGTTTTAATTATGGTGAACGGACATAATAAGGCTCGTGCTTTGCAACAGGCTGTGGAAGGTGCCGTAAATCAGATGTGGACAATCACTGCCTTACAAATGCACCCGAAGGGTATCATCGTTGCAGATGAAGCGGCTTGTGCTGAAATAAAGGTTGGAACATACAACTATTTCAAAGACATTGAAAAAGAAAATCTTTGTCCTTGCTCTTTGTTGAAGTAAAAGAATCCCTTTTTTATAGGAAGGTTGCATCTGTTTTAGGATGCAACCTTTTTTTATTGGTTATACATATCTTTGTTATAGAAGTTGAGAATGGAGATCATTTGGTTATGGGCAATGACAGCCGGGCTTTCCGGGTTTAGTTCCATTGCGATCAGATAGTTGTTTAATGCTTGGCGAACTTCTCCTTTTTTACGATATGCATTACCTCGGAGGTAATAGGCTTCATCTGAAGTTTGCTCTTTTTGGATGTATTCATCCAACAAACGGATGGCTTCATCTGTTTTTCCTTCGGAAATAAGCTGTTTGATTGTTTCCATTGTTAATTTTTAATTATGATTGATGCATTTTCTATTATGAATTGCAAATTTAAGGCATAATTTATAATTCACAATTCATAATTCTTGCCATAATTCTTAGAATTTATGTAAGTTTGCACCCAATTAAATTTGATAAGACGTTGTATATGCAAAAGAATCTGGTGATAGTGGAGTCCCCGGCAAAAGCAAAAACCATCGAAAAGTTTTTAGGAAAAGACTACAAGGTGATGTCAAGCTATGGACATATCCGCGATTTAAAGACGAAAGAGTTTAGTATAGATATAGACAATAATTATACTCCTCAATATGTTATACCTGCAGATAAGAAGAAACTTGTCAATGAATTGAAAGCGGAGGCAAAGGTCGCCAAACAGGTATGGTTGGCTTCCGATGAAGACCGTGAAGGGGAAGCTATCTCGTGGCATTTGTATGAGGTGTTGGGGTTGAAGCCGGACAATACGAAGCGAATCGTTTTTCATGAAATCACCAAGAATGCCATTTTGCATGCGATTGAAACTCCACGCGATATTAATATAGATTTGGTCAATGCGCAACAGGCTCGCCGTGTTTTGGACCGCATTGTCGGTTTCCAACTATCCCCGGTATTGTGGCGCAAAGTAAAACCGGCGTTATCAGCCGGCCGTGTGCAATCTGTTGCTGTTCGTCTTATCGTTGAACGCGAGCGTGAAATCAATGACTTTGTAAGTGAAGCGGCTTACAGGGTCATCGCAAACTTCATATTACCAGATGGAACTACTCTTTTAAAAGCGGAGCTAAACCGCCGTTTGAAAGATAAAAAAGAGGTGGAAACATTCCTGAATTCATGCAAAGAGGCCTCTTTTACCATTGATGACATAACGACCAAACCGGTTAAGAAATCTCCGGCTCCTCCTTTTACGACCTCTACTTTGCAACAGGAGGCTGCTCGTAAGTTAGGATATTCGGTCTCTCAGACGATGATGATTGCGCAACGTTTGTATGAATCAGGGTTGATTACCTATATGCGTACGGATTCGGTGAACCTGAGTGATTTGGCATTAAGTACAGCCAAGGAGGCGATATGGGATACTTATGGTGAACGATATTACAAATTCCGCCAATACCATACCAAAAGTAAAGGGGCGCAAGAGGCGCATGAAGCGATTCGTCCTACCTATATAAGTAATGTAGAAGCCGGTGCTACTGCACAAGAAAAGAGGTTATATGAACTGATTCGTAAACGTACAATTGCATCTCAGATGGCTGATGCAGAGTTGGAACGTACAACAATTTCTGTTGGTATTAGTGGAACAACAGAACGTTTTGTTGCAGTTGGTGAGGTTATTCGTTTTGATGGTTTCTTACAGGTTTATAAAGAGAGTAGTGATGATGAGGCTGAAAAGGAACAGGAAAATGGTTTGCTCCCTCCGGTAAACTTGCATGAAAAACTCTCTCTAAAGGATATTGTGGCTACAGAACGTTTTACACAGCGTCCACCTCGTTATACGGAAGCGAGCTTGGTTCGTCGTTTGGAAGAATTGGGAATCGGACGCCCCTCTACCTATGCGCCGACTATCCAGACGATTCAGAATCGTGAATATGTGATAAAGGGTGATAAAGAGGGCGTAGAACGTTCTTATTCAGTAATATCTCTTGTTAAAGGAAAAGTTAAGGAGGTAGAGAAGACTGAAGTAGTAGGGGCTGACCGCAATAAGCTGATGCCTACAGATGTCGGTACTGTAGTGAATGACTTCTTGATGGAGTATTTCCCGGAAGTAATGGATTATAATTTTACAGCCAGTGTGGAGAAAGAATTTGACTTGGTGGCTGAAGGAGAGTTGGATTGGACAAAGGCCATTGATAAATTCTATCAGATGTTCCACCCGATCGTGGAGGCGGCATCAGCTGTTAAGACTGAACATAAGGTGGGAGAACGCAAGTTAGGTGTTGACCCTAAGACGGGTAATCCGGTCTTCGTGAAAATAGGTCGTTATGGCCCGATTGTGCAGATAGGCGTTGCGCATACAGAAGATAAAGAGGCTCCAAAACCACAGTTTGCCTCTTTAATGAAGGGGCAATCGATTGATACGATTACGTTGGAGGAGGCTTTGAAGTTGTTTGACCTGCCTCGTACAATCGGGGAATATGAAGGAAAAGTGATGGTTGCTGCTGTTGGTCGTTTTGGACCTTTTGTGCGTCATGACGGGAAGTTTATCTCTATCCCTAAAGAACTGAATCCGCTAACGATAACATCGGATGAGGCTATCGCATTGATAGAAGGCAAACGGAAAAAGGATGAACAGCGTTTTATTAAGAAATTTGAAGAAGATCCGGATATGGAGATCTTAAATGGCCGCTTTGGTCCGTATATCTCTTATCAAAGTGCCAATTATCGTCTTCCTAAAACGATTTCAAAACCGGAGGAATTGACCTTTGAAGAGTGTAAAAAGATCATTGAGGAAGCAAGAGAGAAGCCGGTTGGTTCAAGGCGGGTGACACGTAAGAAGAAAGCATAAAAAAGATGGGCATTGGTTGAATAATCAATGCCCATCTTTTTTTGAAGCGATGCCTATCGCTGTTTTATTCTTTGAGAATCTGTTTGTTTACATTCTTTCAGGAACTTCTATACCCAACAAAGCCATTCCTGATTTGATGATTTTTGCTACATTGGCAGATAATACCAAGCGGAATTGTTTTGTTTCATTGTTCTCTTCACGAAGGATAGAGAAATCATGGTAGAATTGGTTGTATTCTTTCACCAAATCATAAGTATAGTTGGCTATAAGAGCCGGGCTGTATTCTTTGCCTGCTTCACGAACGATGGTTGCATAGTCGGCAATCATCTGGATCAAATTCTCCTCTTTTTCAGAAATAGCAGTAGTTGTAGCTAACTGAGTCGGAAGAACGATACCTTGTTCGGCTGCTTTGCGAAGGACAGAACAAATTCGTGCGTATGTGTATTGGATGAATGGTCCTGTATTTCCGTTAAAATCAATAGATTCTTTAGGGTTAAAGGTCATGTTCTTACGAGGATCCACTTTTAAAATAAAGTATTTTAAAGAACCCAAACCTACCATACGTGCGATATTTTCAGCCTCTTCCGGTGTCATGCCGTCCAATTTGCCCAATTCTTGAGATATTTCGCGGGCGGTATTAACCATCTCTTCCATTAAATCATCAGCATCAACCACTGTTCCTTCACGGCTCTTCATTTTACCTTCCGGTAGTTCTACCATTCCGTATGAGAAGTGAACCAAACCTTTGCCGAATTCAAATCCTAATTTATCTAAAAGGATAGATAATACTTGGAAATGGTAATTCTGTTCGTTCCCTACCACATAAATCATCTTGTTGATTGGGTAATCATCAAAACGTAACTTGGCAGTACCTATATCTTGGGTCATGTAAACAGAAGTGCCATCTGTGCGTAGAAGAAGTTTTTCGTCCAAACCGTCTTGGGTTAAGTCTGCCCAAACAGAACCATCTTCTCTACGATAGAAAATACCTTTATCAAGACCTTCCAAAACTTTGCTCTTGCCTTCCAAGTAGGTTTGAGATTCGTAATAAATCTTATCGAAGTCAACCCCCATCATCTTATAGGTCTCATCAAAACCGGCATATACCCAGTTGTTCATCATTTCCCAAAGTGCACGAACCTCTTTGTCGCCGGCTTCCCACTTACGAAGCATCTCACGGGCTTCAGCCATTAAAGGAGAAGCTGCTTCTGCCTCCTCTTTGGTCATCCCTTGTGCTTCAAGAGCTGCAGTCTCCTCTTTTAACTTATTGCTGAAAAGAACATAGAAATCACCGATAAGATGGTCACCTTTCTTTCCTGCGGATTCAGGGGTTACACCATTTCCCCATTTTTGCCATGCCAACATTGACTTGCAAATATGGATCCCACGGTCATTTACGATGTTAGTTTTTACTACTTTGTTCCCGTTTGCCTTCATGATTTCAGACAAACTATAGCCTAACAGGTTGTTGCGGACGTGACCTAAATGGAGCGGCTTGTTAGTGTTTGGAGAAGAGTATTCGATCATGACTAACGGGGATTGTTCGGTAACAGGGACAATTCCGTATGTCGGTTGATTATTGATGTCGTTTAATAAGCTTATCCACTGAGAACCGGCAATAGTCAAGTTCAAGAATCCTTTGATGACATTAAACTCGGAGATAGCCGCTTCATGTTGAAGTAAATATTCCCCGATTTCTTGTGCGGTTTGTTCCGGTGATTTCTTTGAAGTACGGAGAAAGGGAAACACCACTAACGTTAAATGACCTTTAAACTCTTTCTTGGTTTTCTGTAACTGTATTTGGTTGCTTGTAATGTCAGCACCATATAATTCTTTAATCCCAGCAATGATTGCATCGGTAATCTGTTTTTCGATAACCATATTCTTTTTAATAAGTGTTGGATTTAATTTGGTCACAAAGGTACAGGTTTATTTTTAAAAACCATAGAGTAAGATATAATTAAGATTAGGTTAAGGGTATAGAACTTAGATTGGTTAGGGCAGAGGTATAAATGAAAAAAGGATTCGAGAGTCTTTTATTTCCCGAAACCTTTTTTATCGTCAAGTAATAACGAGTTTCATTTGATAAGATCTGCTAATTCAGCACCTGCTTTGAATTTGACAGATTTACGTGCCGGAATTTCGATAGGCTGTTTAGTTTTTGGATTAACACCTTTGCGGGCAGATTTTTCTGCGACAGAAAAAGAACCAAAACCTAAAAGAGCAACTTTACCACCTTCTTTAAGTTCGTTTGTTACTGTCTCAACGAATGCTTCAACTGCTTTTTTGGCATCAATCTTGCTTAAGCCAGACTTTTCAGCTACAGCATTGATAAATTCTGTTTTGTTCATGATGGTTTGATATTTAATATGTTAAACAATTGCAACGAGAGAATTATGTGGGGTCAAAAGTAATTTTATTTTAATTTTCTGCAAAGAAAAAAAGAGTTTTTTTAATTGATTTACTATGTTTTAGTGCTGTTTTACCGGAAAACTGCCAAAATATATTTACCTTTGTCTAAAAAAGAAAGGAATATGATGAATCAAAATAGTTCGAGTTTCTTAAATAGTATCCCTGTCGTTACTAAAAACCTTATCATTATCAATCTCTTATTTTGGGTGGCAAGTCTTGCTTTGCCAAAGATTGGAATTGATTTAGTGAAGTTGTTTGGTCTGCATTTCCCGGGTGTAAGAGATTTTTATCCCTTCCAGCTTTTTACTTATATGTTTATGCATGATACCCATTCGTTCTCTCATGTATTCTTTAATATGTTTGGGGTTTATATGTTTGGACGTGTGTTGGAAAATGTATGGGGACCGAAACGTTTCTTGACCTTTTATATGGTGACAGGTATTGGGGCCGGAATTATTCAGGAACTGGTTTGGCTCTACTCTGTACAGTCATTCGCAAGTTCGAATGGTGTTTCCTTAATCCAGTTGATAGCCATGGATCAGTCATTGAATTATCTGGTTACAGTAGGGGCTTCTGGCTCGGTTTTTGGTATTTTGCTCGCATTTGCCATGTTGTTCCCCAATGTCCCTTTATATTTGATGTTTATTCCTGTACCGATTAAGGCGAAGTATTTTGTCGTTTTTTATGGTTTGGCAGAACTGTTTATGGGCGTGGCTAATTATAGTGGCGATTCCGTTGCCCATTTTGCCCATTTGGGGGGAATGCTTTTTGGATATTTTTTAGTTCGTTATTGGAAAAAGAAAGATTTTGATAATGGCCGATATTTTTACTAATCTGAGACAAAATTTTAAGGCAGGTAGTATTCTGACAAAACTAATTTATATCAATGTCGGGATATTTGTAATGGTGAGGTTGATAAGTGTTTGCTTGTTGTTGTTTAATATAGGTAGTACCTCTTTTTTACAATATCTTCAATGCCCGTCATCTCCGGAATTGTTGCTTTACCGCCCGTGGACTATTTTTACCTATATGTTCACTCATTTTGACTTCCTGCATATCCTTTTTAATATGCTTTGGTTGTATTGGTTTGGAGGTCTGTTCCTTACTTTTTGGGGAGAAAGGCAACTCGGAGGTCTGTATGTTTGGGGTGGAATAGCAGGGGCTGCCTTGTTTATGCTTTCTTATAACATATTCCCTTATTTTCAGAATATGGCCGGTTACAGTTTTCTGATGGGGGCTTCCGCATCTGTGATGGCTATTGTCTTTGCTGTTGCTTTCTATCAAAAGGATCTGGAAGTTAATCTTTTGTTGGTAGGAAGGGTGAAGTTGCTCTATTTGGCCTTGTTTACCTTTGTAGTTGATTTGTTGGCAATTACTTCTTCTAATGCGGGTGGTCATTTGGCGCATATCGGGGGAGCGTTGTTGGGGATTTTGTTTGCGGTTCAGATCCAGAAAGGAAAAGATTTGACCGCTCCAATGAATCACTTGATTGATTGGTTTGTAAATATGGGAAAGCGGAAACCAAAGATGCGTGTAACCTATAAGCGTGCAGAAACGGATTATGAATATAATGCGAGAAAACATCAAGAAGTGGTTGATTTAGACGCCATATTGGATAAACTGAAGCACTCCGGATATGGTAGCCTTTCGTCAGAGGAAAAGAAAAAGTTGTTTGATGCAAGTAAAAAATGAAGAACTTCTTTAATGTAATAAGGTTGCTTTTTCGCTCTGTTGTTGGGACAATACATGGAGTAGTGATTATTTTTTTTATATTGTCAGCCTTTTCGGATAGAATATCTCCTGAAACAAGTCTATTTTTCTCCTATTTAGGATTGGCTTTCCCGGTTTTTTGTGTATTAAATCTTTGCTTTGTTTTTTATTGGATCTTCCTGTGGGAGTGGAGGTTTGTACTGATAGGTTTATGTTCTTTTTTGCTTTGTAAAGGAGCTGTTACACGTTATTTCCCTTATAATGAGAAAAAAGAGGTTGTTTCTAATGAATATGTATTGAAGGTTTTGACTTATAATGTCATGGGATTTGGTTATAAAGACCATTCCGTAACGAATCCGAATCCCATCATCGAATATATAGCCAATTCAGATGCAGATATCGTTTGCCTGCAAGAATATATCGTCGGGACATCTAAGAAATATCTGACCAATAAGAAGGTGTTTAATGCGTTGAAAATGTATCGGTATCGCTCTTTGATACCTCTCGGCTCTTCTTCTATCGCAGTCTTTTCTAAATATCCTATTTCTAAATCTCGGAAAATAAAATATGAGACGGTTTCTAATGGCTCGTCTATCCATGAGTTGAATATAAATGGAAAGAAGCTGACGCTTGTCAATAACCATTTGGAATCTTTCAAATTGACGATGGAGGATAAAAGTAATTATTCGGCTTTTCTTAAAAACATGAATACAGAAACATTAGGAGGACTAAAATCTTCTATCGAGCATAAATTAGGACCAGCTTTTAAGGTGCGGGCACGGCAAGCGGAGGCAGTAGCAGAAGAAATAAAAAATATAGAGACGGATTATCTTCTGGTTTGTGGGGATTTTAATGACACTCCGATCTCTTATGTTTATCGGACAATGCGTGGTTCTTTAAAAGATGCTTTTGTCGAATCCGGACGTGGACCGGGAGTCTCTTATAATGAGAATTTTTATTTCTTTCGGATCGATAATATCTTGCATTCAGATAACATGATACCAATGAATTGTACGGTTGATAAGGTGCGTTATTCAGATCATTATCCTGTCTGGTGTTATCTGGAGATGAAAAGTCCAAAAGAATAAAGAACTCTTTGACCTATAGTTATTTTAATTGGATTCCCCTTATTATTTATCGAACTTTGAAATTCCCTCGGATGTAATGGACTATTCCCTCGGATGTAATCTGAATTACCTCCGATGTGATTTTTACTCCTTATACCTTAATAAATAGAGGGCTGCTTTTTAAGAAAAAGAAACACTTTGAAAAGCCGAAAACCGCCATTTGAGAGGAAAAAGCCCGTTTTTTACTTTTTTGCCTTAACCCCCTTAAGCTCCTTAAATACTTTAAAACCTTTAACCCCAGTACTTTAAGTAAAATCGACCTTTTAAGGCGAAAACCCTCTTTTTACCCTCCAAAGAAATCTGCTGAAAATGCTAATTGTCTGATGATGAGAAATCTACGAAAACAAAAATGACCAAAAAAAACGAACGGTTTTTTTGGTCATTTTCACACTGCAAAAATACATATAGTTTTTATTCCTACAATTATTTTTCATAAATATTTTTCTTTTCTATTCCCTTTCTTATCAATCGGATAACGATTTTAGGACGAAAATAC
>SUXM01000039.1 GCA_015060925.1 Parabacteroides distasonis | reverse complement strand
GAGGTACCGGAACACCGATAAGGTTCATTTCAGCAAGGTTAGCACCCTTACCACCAAGCAGGTTTCTCATGTCTGCTTTCCCTTCAGCCTGTCCGTTACCGAAGGTGTAAACTCTTTTTTTCTCCATATTCAATGAATATAATAAATTAAGTTGATTGTATGTTTTACTAACTTCTGTTTGCAAATTTACAAATTAATATTTTAAAGATTTTTATCGCCCACTACTTTTTTATTTTTCTATGCGAATACGCGCATCTACCGCAAACAATCCATCTTTAGTAGCCACCAATGGATTTATATCCATTTCCTTGATTTCACAAGCGAAACGAAGTAGTGTTGACAGACGGACAATAATGTCAGCATATTGCTGTTCATCGATACCGGCTTGTCCGCGTGTACCTTTTATAATCGGATAACCACGCAAAGAATGAATCATAGAATAAGTTTCATCATATGACAATGGAGCCAAACCATACGATACATCTTTCAAAACCTCCACAAAGATACCACCTAAACCACATAATACGACATGACCGAAACGATCTTCATATTTAGCACCCAAGAACAATTCCTGACCTTTTAACATAGGCTGTACCATGATGGCTTTGACATCCGGTAAGTTCATCATGCGCTCACATTCAAAAATCAAATGTTCTTCACTACGGATATTTAAAGCGACACCACCTATATCACTTTTATGAACAGGCCCTACCACTTTTGCCACTACCGGGAACTTAACTTTCTTTGCGAACTCTACTAATTCATCGATATTAGTAGAGGTAAATTCTTCCACTAACGGAATATTGGCTGCCCGCAACAATGTACGAACCTCTTCCGGTGCAATATATCCGCTATCCGGCAAACGGTCTATGATACGGCGAACTTCCGGAACGTCCACTCCATACAACTGAATATCCGTACTCATGGGTTTCGGAGTGTTCAATACTCGTGACAAAGCTGTACCCAATGTCACTTCATCTGAGAAGTTCACATGACCTTTTTTGATGAAACTCTTCACTTCCGGCCCTGCTGTTACGATTGAAGGCAATACCGGGAAAATCGGTTTCCGGCATTCCTCCATTTTTTTATGTAATACTTCGTATGTGTCATACAACTTCACCAATCCCGGACTGCCAAAAATGACCATCATCAAGTCGATGTTATCAAATCGATTTTCACAGAAATCAATAGCAGTGGCCAAATGTTCCGGCGTACCGGTACCGATAATGTCAATCGGATTACCAACAGCAGCACCCGGATAGAGGTTAGATTTCAATTCCGCAGCAATAGGTCCATCTAATTTGGGGACATTCAAACGACCTTTTTCCAAGGCATCCGCCAACATCACAGCCGGTCCGCCGGCATGTGTGATAATCGCACAATTCTTACCTTTTACCTCTTTCAAAGTAAAGATACTGGCAACCGTAGTCAACTCTTCACGACTGAAACAACGAACAATACCAGCTTTACGGAAGAGTGCTTCCACTGCGGAATCAGAACTTGCTATCGCACCGGTATGAGAAGAGGCGGCACGTTTACCGACATCCGTACTTCCTGCTTTGATAGCAGCAATGTGGCATCCTTTCCGTATCAAAGAAGAAGCATGATACAACAGCTTATCCGGATTTTTGATTTGCTCGATGTAAAGCATTTTTATCTTAGAATCAAGAACCGGATCGAAATTACGATCCATATATTCAAGCACCTCTTCTACTCCATTCTGTTTTGAATTTCCGACAGACCAAACCGATGAGAAACGAAGCCCTTTTGTCAAAGCAGACTCAATGATGAAAAGTGCTGTCCCCCCCGAACTTGAGATAAAATCCACTCCATCTCTATGAAATTCAGGTATCGGCTGAGTAAAAACTCCATGGAAATTCATGTTCATCAACCCGATACAATTCGGTCCGATCAAAGCTCCTCCGGTATCATTGATGCTCTTCAACATCTGCTCTTCAAGAATCCCCCCCTCTTTGGTTTCTTCTCCAAAACCGGCAGAAATAACGATAAATGCTTTTACTTTTTTCTGTTTGGCAAGTACATCTACAGCCTCGGGGCAGGCAGGCCCAGGAATGGCTACGATTGCCAGTTCCGTGTCTGGTATATCATGTACAGAATGATAGGATTTTACTCCCTGAACTTCATCTTCCTTAAAATTTACGACACACAAGTCACCTGCATAATTCCCGTCCAAAAGGTTACGGACTATACGGCCCCCCGGTTTATGAACATTATTTGATCCTCCAACAACAACGATACTTCGAGGATTAATTAACTCTCGGTTGATCATAGCATTTTGATTCTATTAATAAGTTTAACGATTGGGAACAAATATACTAATTTTATATTAGACTTGTTCAAAAATTAGGTCGGATATAATTTTTTTTACATCGGAGGTAAGTTAGGATTACATCCGACTTAAATTTTCCCCTCACGCCACAAAAAAACGACCTCACCCAATTAATAATACACTTCCGGTATCGGCATGATCAATTCGGCATGGATTATACCCTCCTTTTCAAATAAGCGAATTTTATTTTCTTTCACCAACCATCCCAATGCCAAACAGACCAATGCCTCTCGGTAATGGGTCATCTCCTCAATCCTTTGTATTGATAGGATTTTTCTTTCAGATAACAACAACCAGATTTGACTGGCTTCTGAAACCACTTCATTCTTTGTCATAACTCCTCATGTTTAAATCAAAATTATCCTCACCATTTTTTCAGAAAGTCCAACAATCCTTCCGCTTTGAAAAAGGAACATTTATCTACCTCCGTTAGTTTATGAAATAGCGTCAATCTAATTTAAATTGCAAGAAAAAGGATTAATAGATACCTCTATATGAGAAGAATATATATCTTTGTTATCTTTTTAGAAAGATATATAAAATAAAAGGATATGAAACGTCGTGATTTTCTTAGAACCGGAATAGCAGCAAGTGCAGCGTTATCTTTGAACTTTAAAGGACTACAAGCAGCTTTGTCCTCTCATACAATAGCTGTAGAGCAGATTCCTGATTTAGTCGCCGTCATGGGTGGAGAACCGGAGGAATTGCTTGATAAAGCATTGGAAGCATTAGGCGGTATTGATAAATTCATCAAAAAGGGGCAAAACATCGTTATCAAACCCAATATAGGCTGGGATCGTACACCGCAATTGGCAGGTAATACCAATCCGCAATTAATCAAAGCTTTGGTCAAGAAATGTTTAGAAGCAGGAGCTAAGAAAGTAACAGTTTTTGATCATACATGTGACAACTGGCAGAAGTGTTATGAAAGCAGTGGCATTTCAAAGGCAGTAAAAGAGGCCGGAGGTATCATCATGCCGGGTAATGATGAAAAATACTTCAAAGAGGTTTCCATTCCTAACGGTGTCAACCTAAAAAAAGCAAAAATCCATGAATCTCTGCTTGAAGCGGATGCTTGGATCAATGTACCCATTTTAAAGAATCATGGGGGAGCTAAGTTCTCTTGTGCCATGAAGAATTTTATGGGTATTGTCTGGGATCGCCGTTTCTTCCATCAAAACGACTTGCATCAGTGTATCGCAGATATCTGCACATGGGAGAAGAAACCTGTATTGAATATTGTTGATGCTTACCGCATGATGCATCAAAACGGGCCTCAAGGTAAGAGTGAAGCAGATGTGGCTACTTTGAAGTCAATCATCGCCTCTCCTAACATCGTGGCTGTAGACACAGCTGCTCTTTCTTTATTCAATCAAGTAAAAAAATTAGAGAAGGAAGCTGTTGTTCATTTAAGTAAAGGAGAAGCACACCGATTAGGTTCTACCGATTTGAAGAAAATCAACATCAAACGTATCAAGTTATAATGAAAAAAGTAAATAAACTAAAGGGATTGAGGGTTCTACTCGCAATCCTCTTTTTTGTACCCATCCTACTGTTTTTTATAGACTTTTTGGATCTTTTGCCACATGAGGTACATAGTCTGTTGTATTTACAACTAATGCCTTCTATATTAGGAGGATTAGCCGGTTTAGTTGTATTTCAATTTCTTCTGGCTTTCGTGTTTGGCCGTATCTATTGTTCTACCATTTGTCCGGCAGGAGTTTTGCAAGACATCATCAACCGGTTGTTTTGCTTCAGAAAGAAAAAGAAGAAAGGCACGCATCGTTTCAGCTACCATAAGCCGATGAATGTACTTCGTTATGGTTTGATGGCAGCCACATTCTTAGCAACCCTGTTTGGTGTCAGTGAACTTTGTTTGCTATTGGATCCATATAGCAACTTCGGTCGTATTGCATCCAGTCTTTTCCGTCCTATGTTTATATTCGGGAACAACCTCTTAGCAGATGTCCTTAATGCAATGGATAATTACTCGGTATTTCACGTGACACTTAGTACAGTGACAACATCCGGTTTAATTGCCGGAATCAGTGCTTTACTTGTCTTCTTCTTTATGACCGTTTTTAGAGGTCGATTGTTCTGTAATACTCTTTGTCCTATCGGTGCATTATTAAGTCTCTTTTCTCGTTATTCTCTATTCCGAATATCGTTTGACAAAAACAGTTGTACCCATTGTGGTAATTGTGAGCATACATGTAAAGCGGAGGCCATCAATAGCAAAGATTTAACGGTCGACACCTCTCGTTGTGTCGATTGTTTCAATTGTATCTCTTCTTGTTCAAAAGGAGGATTACAATATCGTCTTCAACTTCCCGGCCAACAGAAAAAAGAGGTTCCTGTTGTGACAACTGAACCTATTACAGAAACAGCAAACAGTCGCCGTACATTTATTGCAACTGGCATCACAGTAGCCTCTTCATTACCGCTCGTTTCTGTTATAGCAGGTAAAAAGAGACACAAAAGAGGAGAACATGAATGTCATAAAAAGGGTTTACCGATCACTCCTCCGGGTTCTATCAGTTTGGCACATTTCAAAGATCAATGTACTGGATGTCAATTGTGTGTCGTACATTGTCCAAGCCAAGTGTTACGTCCAACAGGTATGGAATATGGTATAGGATACATGCTGAAACCGGAAGTAGCTTATATCAACAGCTATTGTAACTATGAGTGTACGGTATGTTCTGAAATTTGTCCGACAGGTGCCATCAAACCATTGACAGTGGAAGAGAAAGTGACAACCCAAATCGGCATTGCTAAATTTTACCCCAACCGATGTGTTGTTAAAAGGGAGGGTAAAGATTGCGGAGCCTGTGCGGAACATTGTCCGACTCAAGCCGTACACATGGTTCCATACAAAGGAACTCTGACAATCCCCGAAGTAAATCCCGACTTATGTATTGGTTGCGGAGGTTGCGAATCCATCTGTCCGGTACGTCCGATGCGTGCAATTATTGTAAATGCGAATGAAGTACATCTAAAGGTGGATAAACCAAAAGAAGAGGAGGTTAAAGAGATTGAAGTGGATGATTTCGGATTCTAATAACATCCTATTGATTTTTTAATTCTACTATGATATGAAAAAGTTTTTTATACTGTTTGCCCTATTTACGATGGGTATAACTATTGTACTATGGGCACAGAAAAAAACACAAAAAGTAACACCTTTAGAAGAACTTTATTCAAAGATTGATACCCAAGTGATGCCTCTCTCGGACAAGAAACCTATAATTGGCATTTCATTAGGATATAGTCCAAAAAAGAATTCTGTTAATACAGCCTATGTAGAATCGGTTCTCAAAAACGGAGGGATTCCCTATTTGATACCTGTAACCGATGATGTAGAAACCCTTCATCAAATCATCACGATGTTGGATGGATTGGTTATGACCGGAGGTGAAGATATCGCTCCTTCCTACTATGACAGTGAGCCACATGCGAAATTGGAGGAGGTCAATCCGGAACGGGATTTGTATGATTTAACCCTGTTGAAATTGGCTATGGACAGAAATATCCCCATACTTGGTATTTGCCGTGGTTTACAACTTATCAATGTGGCAATGGGAGGTACTTTGTATCAGGATATTCCTTCTGAATTTCCTTCAACGATAGACCATCGTTTAAAAGATTGTGAAGAGTTACCTAAACACCCGATTTCCATTATCCCGAACAGTCAGATAAATAAAATCTTTGATACAACAAAGATAGTGGTAAACTCAAACCATCACCAAGGTATCAAGCAGGTGGCTTCAGGGTTAAAAGTAACCGCTTGGAGTTCTGATAAACTTCCTGAAGTCATAGAGGCCTATCCTATTCGTCCAATCTTGGCTGTACAGTTTCATCCTGAAATCCCTGCAGCAAAAGGAGACGAACAAATGGCTCTATTGTTTCGCTTCTTGGTAAAAAAAGCAGAGACATTTCAGATGGCGAAAGAGATTCATGGACGTATCCTTTCTGTCGATACACATACCGATACACCTATGTGGTTCAGGGGAGGATACAGCATAGGACTGCGAAAGGATAATCTTGTCAGTATCCAAAAGATGGAGGAAGGTATGTTGGATGCTCAATTTTTAGCAGCATTCTTAGCACAGAAAGAACGAGATGATGTTTCCCATCAAAAAGCAGCTGAAAAGTGTTTAAACTTGCTCCATAGCATACATGCCGATATTGAAAGGCATAAAGATTTTTGCGGCATAGCTGTTACCGAAGAGGATGCTTGGAAACTAAAGAAAGAAGGGAAGAAGGCCTTCTTTATAGGGATTGAAAACGGTTATGGAATAGGTAAAGACCTAAAGAATATCCGGAAATATAAAGAGTTGGGGGTCAATTATATCACGCTTTGTCATTCATACGACAATGATATTTGCCACTCCTCTACCCATACAGAAGATGCCAATAAAGGGTTAACGGATTTCGGAAAAGAGGTTGTTCAAGAGATGAACCGTATAGGTATCATCATAGATCTTTCTCATGCAAGCGTAGGAACCTTTTGGGATGTAATGAAGCTATCCAATGATCCGGTTATAGCCTCTCATTCAGGTTCTAAAACGTGTTGTTATCATAATCGCAATCTGACAGATGAACAACTTCAAGCATTGGCAAAGAATGGAGGGGTTGCCCAAATTTGTATCCTTGATTCATATCTGAATAAAGATCCAAAAGCTGCTTCTGTTGATGACATCATACGACACATTGACCATATTGTACAGGTAGCTGGAATCGACCATGTCGGGATTGGATCTGATTTTGATGGTGGAGGTGGTGTACCTGGATGTAATGGAGATAACGACATGATCAATATAACAGTTAAGCTATTGGAAAAAGGATATTCTGAAGAGGATATACGAAAGATTTGGGGTGGTAATTTCTTCCGGGTATTGAACCAAGTTCAGGAAGAATAGTGCTCTTTATTCTTCTAAACGCTTTTTTCTTACAAGAATTATAAGTTCCTTTGTAGTATGAAATTCGAATTACAATATAACGACACAAAATCAAATGCAAGGGCGGGACTAATTACCACTGATCATGGTGTAATCGAAACGCCTATTTTTATGCCAGTAGGTACACAGGGTACTGTAAAAGGTGTCCACATGACCGAGCTTGAAAACGATATCAATGCGCAAATCATTTTAGGGAACACCTATCATCTTTATCTTCGTCCGGGATTAGACATCTTGGAAAAGGCTGGAGGTTTGCATAAGTTCAATACATGGAACCGCCCTATCTTAACTGACAGTGGTGGATTTCAAGTTTTCTCCCTTTCAGAAAACCGTAAGTTGAAAGAAGAGGGAGCTATGTTTCGTTCACACATTGATGGTTCCAAACACCTGTTCACTCCGGAAAAGGTTATGGATATTCAACGCACAATTGGAGCTGACATCATCATGGCTTTTGACGAATGTTGTCCGGGAGATGCCGATTACGAATATGCAAAGAAATCATTGGGTTTAACCGAACGTTGGTTGGATCGATGTTTTGAACGTTTCAACTCTACCGAACCCAAATATGGTTATCAACAAAGTTTATTCCCAATTGTACAAGGATGTGTCTACCCTGAACTTCGCCGTAGAGCAGCTGAGAATGTAGCCCGAAAGAATGCGGACGGCAATGCCATCGGTGGATTGGCTGTTGGGGAACCGACAGACAAAATGTATGAAATGATTGAGGTAGTGAATGAAATTCTTCCCAAAGATAAACCCCGATACTTGATGGGAGTGGGTACTCCGATCAACATTTTGGAAGCAATCGACCGTGGTATTGATATGTTTGACTGTATCATGCCGACACGCAACGGACGTAATGGGCAAATCTTTACCCGTTTCGGAACCATAAACATGCGTAACAAGAAATGGGAAAATGACTTCTCCCCTATTGATCCGGATGGACATGCACCTATCGACCTTCGGTATAGCAAAGCCTATCTGCATCATCTGATCAAAGTGAATGAGATGTTAGGATTACAGTTGGCCTCCATCCATAATTTAGCGTTCTACTTATGGCTTGTGAAAGAGGCACGTAAACATATCATTGCCGGAGATTTTACTACGTGGAAAGGAGAAATGGTTCGTCAGTTATCAAACCGATTATAACATGAGCTTTAAACTAAAACGGATAGACTGGTATATCATCAAGCAATTCTTGGGCACCTATTTTTTTGCCATTGCTTTGATTATCGCCATATCGGTGGTGTTTGATATCAATGAGAAAATCGACAAGTTCCTGAATCCGGATGTTCCCTTGAAAGCTATTGTTGTCGATTACTACATGAACTTCATCCCCTATTTTGCGAATCTGTTCAGTCCGCTCTTTACCTTTATCGCAGTTATCTTCTTTACCTCTAAGTTGGCAGACAACTCAGAGGTCATTGCGATGTTGGCCAGTGGTATGAGTTTCCGAAGGTTAATGCTTCCTTATGCCGTATCAGCAGGGATTATTGCGCTTGGGACTTTTATCTTGAATGCCTTTATCATCCCTCCTGCCAATGAAACACGTATCGAGTTTCAAAATAAATACATCAAAAACAAGAAAGTCGATTATGTACGTTCAGCGCAATTGGAAATAGAGCCGGGTGTCATTGCCTATTTTGACCGTTATGATGCTCGTTCCAGCATGGGATATCGTTTTTCGTTGGAACATTTTGAAAATAAAAAGCTTGTATCCCGCCTAACAGCCAACTCCATCAAATATGACTCCTTATATAACTGGACTGTCATCGACTATATGATCCGAGATTTCGACGGTATGCACGAACGTATTACCGAAGGAAGTCGGAAAGATACCGTCTTGCCTATTGTTCCTTCAGACTTCTTGATTTCAGTGAACGATTGCGAGACGATGACCTCTCCGGAATTGGCCACCTATATTGAACGACAAAAAAAACGGGGTATCGGGAATATCCAAACATTCCAAATCGAATATCACAAACGTTTTGCCGCAATCATGGCAGCTTTTATTCTGACTTCGATTGGCGCATCACTTTCATCCCGTAAGATCAAGGGTGGAATGGGTTTGAATATTGGTATCGGATTAGGATTAAGTTTCTCCTATATCCTATTTACTACGGTCACTTCAACTTTTGCCATCAACGGAAATCTTAGTCCGGCTATAGCTGCTTGGATACCCAATATCCTCTATACATTTATAGCGATTTATCTGTATAGGCGAGCCCCAAGATAAAAAAAGAAAAAAGCCTTTTGAGTATATTTATTTTCTCAAAAGGCTTTTTTCATATTATAAAAACATTGTTAATACTTACGGAAAGTATAGGTTTTCCCTTCACTACTCATAATAAGTTGCTTGTTTGATAGCTTATCTATGGTATAGGTTCGTTTGGCTGAACTCCAATCCGTCAAAGGCAAGAAAGAGGAAAGAGGTCCTGGGTCATTAACCAATTCTAAATGAACCGTATGTTCTCCCTCCATCACATCATACCCATACCGATAACTATATGAGTGAGATTGTGGTTGGTAAATCTGGTACATAAACAGATCCTGTTGGAAATTAAAATAGATCGTATCAACCTTTTCAATTGCACCATTTATTTCAACCTCCTGTAATTGCCACTTTCCATACAGTTTGGATTGTGTATCTTTACTGCATGCCGTAATCAATAAAAGCGAACAAACAACGATTACAAAATCTCGAATATTCATATTTCATCTATTTTTTTAATGAGTCTGATTACAATCATGCGCATGTCCATGACCACCACACTGATGTCCACCTTCATGAGCAGAGCAACCTTGTCCTGAGTCACGAATAACTCCTGCAAGATAACCACCAATAACTACACTTATCGGACCTGCACAACCTCTGATTACTGTAATACCATGGGTTTCCAGTTTATTCTTCGCCCCCTCTCCCATATTACCGGCCAACATCACTTCAACACCAAGTTGCTGTAAATCGGCAGCGATACCTGACTTACAGCCACATCCTTGAGGAGAAGGCAATTCTTCTGTTTTCACGATTTTCTTGTCTTCAATTGTAAAGATTGTATAATGATCACAATGACCGAAATGATCATCAACACGTCCATCTTTAGTTGGTACTGCTACTTTTTTCATACACTATCATTTTTTCATTTTTTCAAATTTATCTTACTTTAAATCCTTTTACTCAGCATAGAAAAGTTCCGGCTCACGACGAATAGCAAATGCTTGGTTGAATTTCTCAGATGCTTGTTCATAAACCTCGCCTCTGAATGCTCTGCTGTGTGATGGACATACGACAATACAACGTCCGCATTTGATACATTTGTCTTGATTTACCTCACAAGGATTTTCTAAGGTGATTGCTCCTACCGGACATAACCGGACACACTTTCCACAATCCTTGCAACTACTTGAACCGGTAGGCCAAATAGGTATAGACCCTGGAATTTTATATGGACGGTTACCTTTTATTTGAATGGAACCAAAACCTCTCTGTATAAGTTTTGCAGATTGTTCTGCAAACTGTTTGATAACCATTATATCTGATTGATCCGGACGATTTTCCCCTACTTTTGGGAAAATACTGTGTTGAGCGATAAATGCTCCTGCCGATACCACCTTGAAACCATTCTCCGTTAAAATATCATACAACTCAACCAATGCATCATCATAATCACGATTGCCATAAACTGCTACAGCCATAGCGGGAGTATTGCTTCCTTTGAAACGCCGTACACGTTCAACAGCCATCGCCGGTACACGTCCGGCATATACCGGGATTCCGACTATCAATAAATCTTCATCAGGAATCTGAATATCAAAAGAAGGTCCTTCATTTGTCAAGTCAAATTCTTCCCCTTTATCCGTTAAACATGCTGTAATCTCTCTGACTATTTGCCGAGTTGTATAAGTCGCACTAAAATAAGCGGTCGTTATTTTCATATTGTTAATTCTTTGTCTTTATAATAAATGTCCTTTCGATTTCTTACTTCACCCCAAAGTTAATACATTTCAGTAAAGATATTATTAAGATTCTCCATATTTGATGTGGTTTGATTAAGATTCTTTGAGTATCAAACCATTAAGAAGAACTTGCATGAGAATGGGCAATGGATAAGAAATTGCTAACTTGTTTTGTTACACTATATTCCTCATGCTTTTCAA
>SUXM01000013.1 GCA_015060925.1 Parabacteroides distasonis | reverse complement strand
CAAAGGTAATAACTATTTTTTATTCTGCAAATATTTCTGAAATATTTTTTTCAAAATCATTAACCAACACCTCAACACCACACATCTCGCTCGATTGCGGGTGCAAAAGTAATGCTATAAAACATATTTACCAAATGTTTTTGATTCTTTTTTTAAACAAATATCCACAATATATAACCGTAATTATAATGTGCGCGTATAAAAAGATCTAAATAATGGAGATTCCTGTTCCAAACCTCAAGAATTCTCCTCCTATTCCACCTTTCAAACTTTATTTCATATCTTTGTACACATGGAGCATACATATAATTATTATAAAAAAACGATTATCGCCTATACAAGAAGAGTTGATAATCTAAAACGGAAAATTCATCTATTAGGTACCATTCGGCTTTTATTAACAATTGGATTATGTTTTACACTATGGATATTCAAAACGTCAACTTGGGAAACTATAATCGGGATAACAATTCTCTTTCTCTTCCCGTTTATCTTGTTCATGGTTTGGCATAATAAACTATCTTCTCAAAAGAACTATGCAGAAACTCTCATCGAGTTATGTAGAAATGAATTAAAAGGTCTGGATTATGACTTCTCCAGCTTTGATGGAGCTATCGAAGAAAACACTACCAACCATTCTTTCTGTTTAGATTTAGACCTATTCGGTAACCACTCTTTATTTCAATCAATCAACCGAACTGTCACACACATCGGCAAGAGGTTCCTTGCCAATTGCCTATTAAATCCTCTGGCAGACCAAACAACCATCTTGAAACGTCAAGCGGCAATCAAAGAGTTAACCACATACACTCAACTTCGTCAACATTTCTACGTTATGGGGAAAATGTTACCCAAAGATAAAAACATTCCATCAGCAACTTCCATAATCAAAGGCACTCCTACCGGTTTAAAGCATTTCAAAGCATGGAATTTCCTCATTTGGATAATACCCACTATTTGGTTATTCATTTTTGTCGGCTATATCAGCAATCTTATACCTATAACTGTAGGCAGTCTCTTTTTCGGCATCTCTTTCCTTATCTCATATCTGAATGCCAAACAAATCGCATCTATACATCATTCCTTCGACCAGACAGAACAATTATTACGCACCTATTCAAATCTGATCCGATGTATCGAAAGAGAGAATTTCCAAGCATCAGCATTAAAAGAGCTTCAATCTCAATTCTTTTTCCATAATCAGACAGCCTCATCCATCATCAAGGAGCTCTCCCGACACATAGGTTCCCTCAACCAGCGATTCAGCGCTATCGGACTTATCCTCAACATCTTTATTTTACAAGATACGAGAAATGCCATCCGATTAGAGAAATGGAGAATCAACTACGGGAAACATGCAGAACGGTGGTTCGAAGCATTAGCGCAATTTGATACATACTGTTCTTTAGGCAGTTTTGCATTCAATCATCCAAACTACGTCTACCCTCAAATGTCAGACTCCTATTTCCAAATGGAAGGCAAGGCATTAGGCCACCCATTGCTCCACCGAGACATATGTGTAACAAACGATATACACATCGGAACAAACAGTCAATTTTTAATCATCACTGGCGCTAATATGGCGGGGAAAAGCACATATTTAAGGACTATCGGTATCAATTATCTATTAGGATGTATAGGAGTCCCTGTTTGTGCCGAATCACTCACTCTTTATCCAGCACAATTAGTAACAAGTTTGCGTACCACCGACTCACTCGCCGGAAACGAATCCTATTTCTTTGCAGAGCTAAAGCGTCTTAAAATGATTATCGACCGTTTACAACAAGGAGAGAAACTCTTTATTATCTTAGACGAGATATTAAAAGGGACAAATTCTATTGACAAGCAGAAAGGTTCGTTGGCTTTGATGAAACAATTAGTCGGTTATCAAACCTATGGTATCATTGCCACACACGATTTAGTCTTAGGTGAATTAGAAGATGCTTTCCCCGAACAGATCAAGAATTACCATTTTGAAGCAGACATACAGGAAAATGAACTAACCTTCTCCTACAAATTACGGGAAGGAGTCGCCCACAACATGAATGCCTGCTTCTTAATGAAAAAGATGGGGATTACCGTATAAATTTACTTTTATTTCTTTACCTGATACTTCTGGATTTCAGGCAAACGTCTCTTTATCTCATTGATACGAGCAGCATCACTGGGATGCGTACTCATGAATTCAGGAGTGGAACCTGTATTACCGGCTGACATTTTTTGCCAAAATGCGACAGCCACTTCCGGATTATAGCCAGACATTGCCATAAAGATCAAGCCCATATAATCAGCCTCATACTCATGTTTTCGAGAGAAAGGCAACATCACGCCATATTGAGCGCCCAAACCAAAAACAGAAGTCCCAATCTGCTGAACCGCAGCCGACTTGTTATTCAATGCCTGCCCCAAGATCTGTGCGCCATATTGCATCATCAGTTGCTGGCTCATTCGTTCATTACTGTGTTTGGCCACCGCATGTGCCACTTCATGACCAATCACAACTGCCAACTCATCTTCTGAATCAATTACTTTCATCAGTCCTTCGTAAACGACAATTTTACCACCCGGCATACAAAACGCATTGACCTGTTGGTCTGCGACCAAGCTAAATTCCCAAGAGAAATTCTTGACTTCACTCTCCAACCCATTATTTTTCAAATACTTTTCGGTAGCATCCGCTATATTTTTTCCTACACGCGCAACCATTGCCGAACCATTCTTGGATGTAGACTTAGTCGCAGTCTTCATGTAATCTGTGTATTGCGTCAAACTCGCAGACAAGACCTCTTGGTCAGAGACAAGCAATACCTGTTTTCTACCTGTCAAAGGGACACTCGAACATGCGGATAAGAGTAACAAGGCACTCATCCATACTCCAATAAGTTTTTTCATACTCTGTTTCTTTCTTCATTCATTTATTTCTTCCGCAAAAGTAATATTTCTTCCAGAAATACGCTTATAAACAAATCTCCAATTCTTTTCAAATAAAAAATCAATCGGCATTGCTACTTTTTTCCCTGCCCATGAATTTTTTATTCCCTCGGCAGGAAAAAAAAGAAAACTCTCCATCTATTTAAAATCATACGGCATGATAGTTGAAATTACATCCGATGTAATAGGGAATTACCTCCGAACTATTTCCAATTAAGTCCGATCCAATTTCCCCAAAGAATACTTTTATAACAAAAAGAACCCATCATTTGCATATTTATTCAATTATACTCCTTATCTTTGCAACCTCATTGCATAAATATACAAATATGAGTACAAAAAAAGAACGATTAGATGCTATTTGTCGTATTATACAATCCAATAAAATCGGGAATCAGGAGGAGTTACTCAAAGAATTGGAAAACAGCGGATTCCAAGTCACACAAGCCACCTTATCCCGCGACATCAAGCAACTAAAAGTTGTCAAAGTACATGATGACAAAGGCAATTATGCATATCATTTGCCGAATTATTCATCTTTTATGCAATCAACCAAAGAACAGACACAACACCATCCGAACATTGAATTCTCGGGGAATTTGGCTGTTGTGAAAACACGTCCGGGATATGCAATGGGAATTGCTTCCGATATAGACACTCATGCGCCTCGTGAGATTATCGGGACAATAGCCGGAGATGATACGATTTTGATTATACCCCGTGAAGGAATCAGCAGGGATCGAATTATCAAAGCTTTGTCACATTTTATTTAGAACGAACAGACATTATAATATGGAACAGGAAAGAAATATTGACGTGATGATTGCCGAAGCTTGTCATGAAGAGTATGTGGATACTATCCTTGAGACAATCGAAGCGGCAGCAAAAGTACGCGGTACCGGTATTGCCAAACGCACACACGAATATGTTACACAGAAAATGAAAGAAGGAAAAGCAGTCATTGCTTTGGAAGGAAACAAATTCGCCGGATTCAGTTATATCGAATCATGGGGGAACAAACAATATGTCACAACCTCCGGGCTGATAGTTCATCCCGACTTTCGTGGTTTAGGCATAGCAAAGAGAATCAAAGAGATGACTTTCCAATTGGCGCGTATGCGTTGGCCACATGCTAAAATCTTCAGCTTGACATCGGGAGCTGCAGTCATGAAAATGAATACAGAATTAGGTTATGTTCCTGTTACTTTTGCCGACCTAACAGATGATGAAGCTTTCTGGAGAGGTTGTGAAGGCTGTGTAAATCATGATGTATTGTTACGTACCGGACGCAAATACTGTATTTGTACCGGCATGCTTTTCGATCCGGAAGACCCACAACGTGCAGAAAGAGAAGCCAAAGAAAAAAAATAACTCAATAAGAATAACATAAAATTAAATATACAAATGAAAAAGAAAGTTGTAGTCGCATTTAGCGGAGGGCTTGATACATCATTCACTGTTATGTATCTGGCAAAAGAAAAAGGATATGAAGTATATGCAGCATGCGCTAACACCGGCGGATTCAGCGAAGAGCAACTAAAGCAAAACGAAGAGAATGCGTATAAATTAGGGGCTACCAAATATGTAACGCTTGATGTTACCAAAGAATATTATGAAAAGAGCTTGAAATACATGATTTTCGGTAACGTGTTGCGTAATGGTACCTATCCTATTTCTGTAAGTTCCGAACGTATCTTCCAAGCATTGGCAATTGCTCGTTATGCAAACGAAATCGGAGCAGATGCTATTGCCCATGGTTCAACCGGTGCAGGCAACGACCAAATCCGCTTCGACATGACTTTCTTGGTGTTGGCACCAAATGTTGAAATCATTACATTGACTCGTGATATGGCTTTAAGCCGAGATTATGAAATCAACTATCTAAAGGAACATGGTTTTGAAGCCGATTTCACCAAGTTAAAATACTCATATAACGTAGGTTTGTGGGGTACATCTATTTGTGGCGGTGAAATTCTTGATTCAGCACAAGGTTTACCGGAAAGTGCATATTTGAAACAGGTACAAAAAAACGGTAGCGAAGAACTTCGTCTTGAATTCAAAAATGGTGAGATCCATGCAGTAAACGGAGAAGTGTTTGAAGACAAAGTGGCTGCTATCCAAAAGATTGAAGAAATTGGTGCAGCTTATGGAATCGGTCGTGACATGCACGTAGGTGACACAATCATCGGTATCAAGGGACGTGTCGGATTTGAAGCTGCAGCCCCTATGTTGATTATTGCAGCCCACCGTTTCCTTGAAAAATACACCTTAAGTAAATGGCAGCAGTATTGGAAAGACCAAGTGGCAAACTGGTACGGTATGTTCTTACACGAAAGCCAATACTTGGAACCGGTTATGCGTGATATCGAGGCTATGTTACAAGAATCACAACGTAATGTAAACGGTACAGCAATCCTGGAACTTCGTCCGCTTTCTTTCTCTACAGTAGGTGTAGACTCCAAAGATGACTTGGTTAAAACCAAATTTGGTGAATATGGTGAAATGCAAAAAGGCTGGACCGCAGAAGATGCTAAAGGCTTCATCAAAGTTCTTTCTACTCCGTTACGTGTTTACTATACTAACCATAAAGACGAAGAGATCTAATAGACTATGATTAAAATAGGAATTATAGGAGGTGCAGGATACACAGCAGGCGAATTAATACGTCTGCTGCTGAACCATCCGGATGCTGAGATTGTATTTGTTAACAGTAGTAGTAATGCTGGGAATAAAATAACAGACGTACATAGCGGTTTATATGGAGAAACAGACTTAATATTCACAGATCGTTTACCATTGGATCAAATAGATCTGTTATTCTTCTGTACAGCTCATGGAGACACAAAGAAATTTATGGAAAGTCATGTGATTCCGGATAACGTCAAAATCATTGACTTAAGCCAGGACTATCGCATAAAAAGTCCGGATCATGATTTTATCTATGGTCTTCCTGAATTAAATCGCCGTCAAATCTGTAAATCACAGCATGTAGCTAATCCAGGTTGTTTTGCAACTTGCATCCAATTAGGAATCTTGCCATTAGCCAAACATTTAATGCTAAATTCCGACTTGCATATCAATGCTATCACCGGTTCTACCGGAGCCGGCGTAAAGCCTTCGGCGACCTCCCACTTTAGTTGGCGTAATGATAACATATCAATCTACAAACCTTTCACCCACCAACATTTGGCAGAAATAGGTCAGAGTTTACGTCAACTACAAAACAGCTTTCATAGCACCATAAATTTCATTCCTGTCAGAGGTAACTTCTCACGTGGAATCTTTACAACGACCTATTTAGATTGTAAAATCGATTTATGTGAGATCAAGCGCATCTATGAAGACTATTACGATGATCATTCTTTCACATTTGTAACAGATAAGAATCCAGACTTAAAACAAGTGGTAAACACAAACAAATGTCTTATCTATTTACAAAAGCATGAAGATAAATTGTTGATTGTTTCTATGATTGACAATCTATTGAAAGGAGCTAGCGGACAAGCAGTACATAATATGAACTTGCTTTTCGGTTTAGAAGAAAAAGTAGGATTACATTTAAAACCGTCAGCATTTTAAAAAAGAGTAATTGAAAAAAACAATTGCTAATAAGAATTGATTTTAGACTTATGAAACTATTTGACGTATATCCATTATTCAATATTGAAATAGTAAAAGGGAAAGGTTGCCATGTTTGGGATAACGAAGGTAATGAGTACCTTGATTTATATGGAGGACATGCTGTAATTTCTGTTGGACACAGTCATCCGACTTATGTCAATGCTATTACAGATCAGGTTAACAAATTGGGATTCTATTCCAACTCTGTACAAAATAGCCTTCAACAAAAACTCGCAGAGAAATTAGGAAAAGCTTGTAGCTATGAAGACTATACGCTATTCTTAATCAACTCCGGAGCAGAAGCGAATGAAAATGCACTTAAATTAGCCTCTTTCCATAATGGTAAAAAACGTGTAATTGCATTCAAACATGCTTTCCATGGACGAACCTCTGCCGCAGTTCGAGTAACTGATAACCCTAAAATCATTGCTCCTGTTAACGAAGATTTAGCTGTAACTTATCTGCCATTAAATGATACAGCAGCTGTAGAATATGAACTTGCCAAAGGAGATGTATCTTCTGTAATTATAGAAGGTATTCAAGGAGTAGGAGGTATCCAACTGCCGATAGATTTATTTTTACAGGAACTTCGTGCACTTTGTACAAAATACGAAGCGTGTCTGATTCTAGATGAAATTCAATCAGGATATGGACGTAGTGGAAAATTCTTTGCTCATCAATATGCAGGCATCCAACCAGATCTAATCACTGTAGCCAAAGGTATTGCCAACGGTTTCCCTATGGGTGGTTTATTAATCAGTCCAAAATTCAAACCAATCTATGGTATGTTAGGAACAACCTTTGGAGGAAATCACTTAGCATGCTCAGCTGCGATAGCGGTGTTAGATATTATGGAAAGTGAACAACTCATAAATAATGCAGCTAAAGTCGGATCTTTCTTATTAGAAGAATTGCAGAAACTACCAGGTATTAAGGAAATACGTGGTCGCGGTTTAATGATTGGCATTGAATTCAATGAATCAATCAAAGAGGTTAGAAGCAAATTACTATTTGAAGAGAAAGTATTTACCGGTGTTGCTGGTACAAATACAATCCGTTTATTACCACCACTTTGTTTAAGCATGAATGAAGCGCAAGATTTCTTGACTCGCTTCAAAAAAGTATTGAATGTTTAATTCTATTATCTCTTTATAACAGAAATCCCCCATCAGATAATTAAAAACAATTCTGATGGGGGATTCTATTTTATGTTTATTATTTATTCAAACTTCTCTACAACATAAGTAAAAATCAAAGTAGATCCTGCCGGTACATTAGGAGAAGCACTATAACCATAACCTAAACTTGCAGGAATAATCGCTTCCACCCTTTCTCCCACTGTATTTTTCAACAAAACCGCTTGTAATCCAGTTATAACACTTGATGGTGTTAATTGCATTTGCGTATTAGGTTGAAAGTTTGTTCCATCAATCAAATCACCTTTTAATGTGGTAGTAATCACCGTCTGTTTAGTTGGAGTTACCGTAGAAGAACCACTTTTACTCAATATCCGGTATAAAACAGTATCACCTGATACAACCAACTGTTCGTATAAAGGTTTACCATCACTTCCTACAAGAGTTTTTTTATTCCGAATATATTCCTTATTCTCTGACACATAAGAAAAAAATTCATCCCATACAAAATCCTCTTCATTCACATCATCTCCAATACAAGATGTAAAGCCAACAGCCATGAAAATAGTAGCAACTAAATAAAATAATCTCTTCATATTCTTTATTACATTAATTTGAGCGCAAAAATAACATTCTAAATGAAGCAAAACAAACAGGACATCTACTTTACCTCAAATCTATAATTCCCTGAACCGATTTTACCGACAAACAAAAAAGGTTCATTTTTCATTTTTGTTACTTTTATCGGGCTCCCATTATTAGTTACTTGATATTTTCCTGTTGGTAATGGCAGATACACTTCAGCATCCATATTAGCCGGAATCGTCACTACAAGTGTATATTTACCACCTTTATTTTCTACAGACATTTGTACAGCTCCACGAATAGTCGGGATAGTCGCTTTTGTCCATTCTAAAGATGCAATCTGCGGCTTAATACGAATTGAGCCAAAACCAGGGAGAAGAGGTTCTACCCCCATCAAATGACGAGGAATGATATTAGCCGGAGCAGCCCCCCATGCATGATTCCAATCTTGATTAGGTTTATACTTATTATCCCATGCTTCCAAGGAGATTGTTGAGCCTACCTTAATCATATTATACCAACTCCGATCATCAGTTTTTGTCAACATATGCAGAGCATAATCTGCTGCATTAGCCTTATATAATGCATCCATCAAGAATTGGGAACCATATACACTACATGCCATACCTCGACTTTTAATAAACTCTACTACTTTAGACTGTTTATTATCAGGAATCAAATCAAAAGCCAATGAAAACATATTACTATGTAAAGATGCATGATCCGTATCTCCAACCAAACCATCTCTTACATATCCTTTTTTATTATCGAAGAAAGCACGTACATATATTTTCTTAAAGTTTTCCGATTCATTTTTATAATAAGCTGCATCTTCCTGCTTATCTAACACATTTGCAATCCGGCTCATCAATCGTAAAGATTCATAATGCCAAGCATTTGTTACAGCATTATAATCGGTGAAATAAAAATCATCTGCCTCTCCCATCACTTCACGTTTTTTCTGATTCGGTTTATAATGTGGCCAATCTACTATATCCATAATTTCCCGATTCATACGAATTGATTTAACAAACTCAGGAGATTGTAATCCGGTCGAGGTACTAATCAATCCATTTTTTTCTCGTAAAGCCATCAATACACGAGGTTTCAATAGTTCATAACTGGCTCTCAACGAACGACTATCTCCTGTATAAAGATAGTCATACCAAGCTATTGTCACTGCTTGAAGAATCCATTCCGTAGGCCAAGTCGGATGTTGTAATAAATACTCATGAGAACGACGTGCTATTGCATATTCACGATCTACTCCATAATGGCTCAACTGGTTAATAATTGCATCTGCTTCATAAGGGATACGTTCTCGATCACCATCTACATAAATACCCAAAAAAGAGGTAGCACGCATAGAATATTTACAAAGATCCCAAATTTGATTTAAAATATCATTTGAACATTCAAATGCAGATGCTTTTTCATTAAATGGATAATGAACAGTCTCACGAACGATTGTATTCGTAGATAAGACATCACTATATCCTTCGATCTCACAATAACGGAAAGGGACTACCTCTCCTACATAATCTGGTATTAAAACCGCAGCTGATCCCGTATTCCGTTTATCTTTCTTTATTTTAATTCGGTAAGTATGTGTCCCTTCCATTAATGCTAAAGCATAACGATGATAACGAATGGAAGATTTTCCTGGATCTCTTTGAACACGCCCATTGATTATACACTCACCCAAATGTACTATTACAGAATCTTTAGCTCCCTCAGAAGACAACGTCAACACTAATTGTCCAAACGCATCTTTACCAAAATCAATAAAACGAATATCCGGCTGAATGTCCTTAATCTCTATCGGAAACTCCATTGTCTTTACTTGAGGATAAGTTGCCACTTGATAATCTAAAAGTTTATCTGCAGTTCTAAAAGCTTTCACATCCGACCAAGAGCTCTCCCCTTCTGTATTTGTTGTTACTTTTACTCGCCAAAAATAGGTTTTATTAGGGATCAATGCTTTTCCTTTATAATCTACAGCAACCGATTGATTACTATTTACCAACCCACTATTCCAAACATTCCCCTTTCCATTTTCAATATCAATTCTATTGTCTGATACGATTACTTGATATGAGATCTGACGTGTATTTAACTTTTCACCGGGAACAATCCAAGAAAAAGCAGGATGAGTAGAACGTATTGCGGCATATTGTAAAGGTTCTATAGCCGTATCCAATTCCCAGACTTTAATAGTAGAGGCATATCCATTTTGCCAAGTTCTCTCTGTATGTTCAATCAAATCGGTCATTAAACCAGATGGTTTATTATTGCCTGCATTTAAAAACAAACAAGAAAATAATAACAATGTTATCAAAACAAATCGATTCATTACATTTTGCATGGTATTTTATTTTAAATTTTTAATACAGTTTTCTTCTATTTTATTCTCATTATAGATCATCAAAATTCGTAGAATATTTTTCTCTTACCTCTTCTAACCTTCCAGGAAACATCTTTTGATATATTGAATAACCATAAATATGACCTTCTCTATCATTGTATCCCAAATACTCTATCGCTTCAAAAAAATAATCATTTATATAAATGATTCTCATAAAGGTAGGCGAATTTCCAACCTTGATAATACAATTATCATTTTCTTTATAAGAATAGGATTGTATTCTATAACAAGTTGCAGGTATAGCATCATAAAAGAAAAATGTAGTCATACATTCTTTGTCAAAATAATAAAAAGAAGGAGATTTTCCAACCTTTCCATTATAATATTTTCCGAAGGCACAAGTACCATCACTTTCAATTTTATAAGTACACATATAGTCCCAACCATTTCCAACAATCTTTTCATTAAATTTTTCTTTAGATATAGTTGTAACATCTGGTAGAAACCACTCTCCGTTTTCATCTTTCTTAAAATGAACAGACTCTCTTGTATGATCTATATTTTTTGAATAAACATCTCTACATTCCATTAATTCTTCTTCAGTCATTTTTTCATAAATAGTATACAAAAATTTAGAGCCATAAGATTCTATCACATAAAGAAAACGATTGTCTACATTCACAATTTGAAGCTCAGGATAATTTTCTTCTGAGATTACATGATTGTCTTCTTCTCTATAAGAAAAACCTTTTTCTTTATAACAAGAATAAAGACCTAAATAAGAGAAAAACGAAGTGAGTGTATCTTGAGCAAAAAAATATTTAGAAGGGTCACCACCGACCGAGCCTTCATAAAACTCTTTCTCTATACACTTACCATCTTCACCTATTTCATGGCTCTCGACATGTTTCCATCCATACCCTACAACCATTTGATCAAATTTTGATTTAGAAATTCTCTCTATATCAAATAAAATCCAATCACCATCCTCATCTTGTCTGAACTTCACATCTTCAGACTCCCAACTATTACAACCAGTAATTAGAAGAGATACTGCCAAACAAAAAAATATGACTCTAAAAAATACAGACCTATTCATTGTTATTTCTTTTTTTGTTATATTTGGATAGATGCATAAATAAGGCAAAGCGCTACATCATGAGGCGAATTTAATAAAATTATCTATAAATATTTATAGTTTCTATAGGGAAATTGAATATCTAGTATCAATTTCTTATATATCTTTTTTTTAAAGCATTTACCGCCAAAAAGAAAGTCCGTTGTACAGCAATGACAGATTTTCCTTCTAAATCTGCTATCTCGTAAAAACTTTTACCCATTAAATAATCAGAAACAATATTTCTTACACTTTCATTTCTAATAGTAGACATCATCTCATAAATAATGGACTCATACAAAGGATTCATTCGTCTTATTGAACGAATTATAAAAAGTAATTGTTCATTTTTTTCTGTATCCAAATAAATTAACCGTTGGTATCTGATATTTTCATCAATAAGTTTTATCTTTTCTCTATTTAAATGTTTTAATTCATCCCTTAAATATTTTTCTTCACGCTTTAACCGATGATTATTTTCTTGTAATCGTGCCTTTCGTTGTTCATATTCAAACTCACCTTCTATCAATGTTTTAAAATCCAATAAATTCTTTCTCTTCTCAAAATTCTTTTGTTTTTTTTCAAAAAGTTTTTTTTCATTCTCCAACTCAATCTGTTTTTTTTCTAAAATAGTCTTTTCTTTCTCTAAATCAATAGAATATTGCTTTACTTTCGAAAATTGAGAATATAATCGTAGAAAATGTTCTTTTTCTTCTTTAAAGGACTTTTGTTCCTTTTTAAAATTCAAAATCTTTTCATCAACCTCTATCTTTTTCTTTAGATAAAGATTTCTTTTTTGAAGTTGTAAATTTTCTACTTTTAAATTTTCGATCACCTCTTCACATTTCTTTATTCCCTTTTTTAAAGAATTTATTCCATCATTAAATATTATTTTTTTTAGCCATTCAAACATATAAATTTCATACTATTTTATTCGAGGTTTTATTTTTCGTGTAAGATACAAAAAAATCTAATAATCAAAAACAAAATACACTTATTATAAATTATTTTATTAAATCTTATATTGCTAATAAATGAGGAAACAAATAGTTAAAAAATCTTTTTATCAAAACAAAACGAATAGGTTATTTTGTTATTTATCCAAAGATATTTTGACAATTAATAATTAAACAGGAAGAAGATAATGAAAAAGTATTTTATCGCAATCGTAATTGCAAGTTTATTAGTTGCATGTAATGGGAAAAAAGCAGAAAATGTTCCAGTATTAGTAGAAGAAGAAACATACGCAATAGCAGAGACAGCTCCGGACACTCCAGCTTTGCCCGTATTACCTATAATTAATACAAAAAAAGATAAAGCTGTTAATATGCGTGATTCCCTCAAAGTTGATCCAAACAAAGGAAGTGTTGTCAAGAAAAAATATAAAGGGACTATTCCTACGGCTGATGGCCCAGGTATCGTTTACGATTTGGTCATGTACTATCAAGACAATAACGGCGATGGAGTTTATGAATTAGATGCCACCTACTGGGAAGCTGAAAATGGGAACAATCAGACCTTTACCTCGACAGGAAAACGTAAAGTACGAAAAGGAATTCCTACTAATGCAGAAGCAATAGTCTATGAATTGATACCGAGTGATGGAAGTATGATTTTTTATTTCTTAGCAGAAGGTGACAGCCTGACCATGTTAAATCAAGATTTACAAAAAGCGCCATCCAATCTCAATTATACATTAATACTTGAAGAATAAGCATACATCCTTTACAGTACATCTTTATATGCAAAAAGAGACGCTATCGGATTTATCGAAGCGTCTCTTTCTTTTCTAAATGGTTTTATTTAATTCCTAATTTAGCTTTAATTGTTTTAGGAAGAGCATCCTTGTGCACTACAATATTCATTGTTTTATAACGAGCAAAAGCCTTAGATGCATACCATATACCTTCATACTTACCAGACTTACCCCAAGAATTCTTTACCATATAATATTCATTACCTTCTTGATCCTTTGCAATTCCATAAATTAACATACCGTGATCGTCAGTCGTTTCAAAGTTATCATAAGCTAATTGACGTTCTTCTTGAGTTACCCATTTTTGAGGTTGCGGCTTAGTATTTAATTTCTTTTCTTCTGGTTTTAATTTCAACCAATGCGCCATATCAGAACCGCTCAGTTCTTGAGCTTTTTCTTGGTCAGGCATTACAGCCACACCATTACGAGTAAAACCACTTTCACTTACGTCAGATCCCCATGCAATGGTATAACCATTCATAATCGCATTATCAAATACTTCCATAAATTCATCAAGAGGCAAGTTGTATGATTCAGCCCAACGCCAGTTATCTTGAATTTCAAGAACAAAAGAAGAATAAAAAGGATGATGAGTATAAGATGTCAAAGAGACATAATCATCAGCATTTAATCCTGTCGATTGATAGAAAGATTGTGGAGTATATTCTTTTCCTTTATAAGTAAACTTTTCAGGACGTTCTCCTAAATAAATATCATGGATTGCTTCGATAGATTTCTTCCATAATGGGACATTATTTTTATCTGTTTGCAAACTACGCAATCTACCTTTTGCTATCGCTGCAACAACTGCATTACTTACTGCTGATAATTCAGTATGATTACTTAATGTATCTCCATACATAACACCCGGACGCATTTCTTCTTCCGGCACTAAACCAAATTTTTCCATACCATACACCACATCATAAAAAGATCCTCCTTGTGAGAAAGAGACATCCCCATGTGTACGGACAGCTTTATCTGCACGATCTAAATAAGTATTGTGAACAATAAACATTTCAGAAAAATCATATTCACCTTTTCCCATACGAAGCAATTCTGCTTCCAAAAATGCCATTGAAGAATAACACCAACAAGTACCTGCACGATTTTGATTTTTAATTGAAGTAATAGGATTTTCCTTTACTGTCGTAAAAACAAAACCTTCTTCTTTATTGTTTTTAGCCTCCTGAGCTATACCGCTTACACAAAACATACCTAAAGCGGCAACAGTTAAAAGTTTTTTCATCTTTATATACTTTTACATTAATAATTTGTCGACAAAGATACAATACAGATTCAATAGAAGCGATTATTTTGCTTACATTTGCACTTTTTCTAAAAGAAAAAATATAACAATCTAATTTTAAAACGGCTTTTTTATGAAAATTACAATCATTGGTGCTGGTAATATGGGAGGGGCAATCGCAAAAGGATTAGCCAAAGGGCACATCTTTAAAGCTTCAGATATCACGTGTACCGCACGAACTGAAGAGACTCTGAATAAAATAAAAAAAGTCAATGCAGATTTTAAAGTATCACAGAACAACATAGAAGCAGTAAAACAAGCTGATATAATTGTTATAGCCGTAAAACCTTGGTTAGTAGAACAGACTATCAATCAAATCAAAGATGTTCTAAACTATGACAAACAAATCATAGTTTCAGTAGCCGCCGGTATTACTTTTGACCAGCTAAAAACTTATTTAAATAGAGAGGAAGAGACTAATAAAGGAATAGAAACACCTACCCTATTTCGTATCATGCCTAATACCGCTATTGAAGTATTAAGTAGTATGACCTTTATTGCTGCCTATAATGCATCCACAGAACAAACAAATCTAATAATAGAGATTTTCAATGAATTAGGAAATGCAATGTTAATAGAAGAACACCTAATGAGTGCCGGAACAGCTTTAGCCTCCTGCGGCATTGCTTTTGCCCTTCGTTACATTCGAGCAGCCATTGAAGGTGGTGTAGAATTAGGATTCTATCCCAAACAGGCGCAAGAGATAGTCGCTCATACTGTAAAAGGAGCAGTCGATCTTCTTTTAGAAAACAAATCGAATCCTGAGATAGAGATTGACAAAGTAACAACTCCGGGAGGTATCACGATTAAGGGATTAAATGAGATGGAACTATCTGGTTTTACCCCTTCTGTTATCCGAGGATTAAAAGTAGCAAACAGAGAGAACTAACGAAAACAACTTTCTAACACTCTTATTTAATACATTTTATATTTTATCATTATCTTTGGTGCCCAATAATTATAATTATCAACAAGATGAACGAACAGATACAACAAATTGCAGAACGTCTGATTGGACTTCGAGATGCCTTGGAGATTACTCCTGAAGAAATAGCAAAGGTTTGTAATTTGACTCCTGAGCAATATTTAAAATTAGAAAGTGGGACTGTAGATATATCAGTAAGTGTACTACATCAAATCTCACAAGCCTACGGAGTAGAACTAACCACTCTAATGTTCGGTGATGAGCCTAAAATGAGTACCTATTTCATTACTCGTAAAGGGAAAGGAGTTGCAGTTGAACGTACAAAAGCATACAAATACCAATCTTTAGCTGCAGGTTTTTCCGGACGACACGGTGACCCGTTTTTAGTTACAGTTCATCCTACACCAGAAGGAACTCCTATTTATCAAAACTCACATCCAGGACAAGAATTCAACCTGGTATTAAAAGGACGCTTACTTCTTCTTATCAATAATAAAGAGATTATTTTAGAAGAGGGAGACAGTATCTATTTCAACTCCGAACTACCTCATGGAATGAAAGCCCTTGACGGTGAAAAAGTTCGGTTCTTCGCCATTATCCTATAAGATTTATCACTATAAATCTCGCAATTATGTTAGAAAGATTTTTAGAAAAAACGACTTTCGAGTCACAAGAAGACTTTATCAAAAACTTTAAAATAAAAGTACCGGAGAATTTCAACTTCGGATATGACGTTGTAGATGCATGGGCTGCAGAGAATCCTACAAAAAAAGCATTATGTTGGACAAATGACCAAGGAGAACATATCGATTTTACTTTTGCCGACATAAAAAAATACACAGACCAGACCGCAGCCTATTTCCAATCATTAGGTATTGGTCATGGTGACATGGTCATGTTGATTCTAAAACGTCGTTATGAGTTTTGGTTCTCAATCATTGCATTACATAAATTAGGAGCTGTGGTAATTCCTGCGACCCACCTATTAACGAAAAAAGATATCATCTATCGTGCTAATGCTGCCGACATTAAAATGATAGTTTGTGCCGGTGAAGAGGTGATTACCAAACATATTATAGAGGCTTTACCTGAATCACCAACCATAGAAAAAGTAGTTTCAGTTGGTCCACAAATACCAGAAGGTTTTGAAGATTTCCATAAAGACTGGGAAAAAGCGGAGCCGTTCAAACGTCCTTCTCATGCAAATAGCAATGATGATATTTCTTTAATGTATTTCACTTCAGGAACTACAGGTAACCCTAAAATGGTTGCACATGATTTCACCTATCCATTAGGACATATCGTTACAGGAAGTTTTTGGCATAACCTTCATCAAGACAGTCTGCATTTAACCATTGCAGATACCGGATGGGGGAAAGCAGTATGGGGTAAATTATATGGTCAATGGATTGCCGGAGCAACTGTATTCGTTTATGATCATGAGAAATTTACTCCAGCAGACATGTTACGTATGATACAAGATTTCCGTATCACCTCTTTGTGTGCACCACCAACTATCTTCCGTTTTTTAATCCGTGAAGATTTAACAAAATACGACTTGTCATCCCTTCAATATTGCACCATTGCTGGTGAGGCTTTAAACCCTGCAGTTTATGAAACTTTCTATAACTTGACAGGAATCAAACTAATGGAAGGTTTCGGACAAACTGAAACAACACTGACAGTTGCAACTTTCCCTTGGTTAGAACCTAAACCTGGTTCCATGGGTGTTCCTAATCCGCAATACGAAGTAGATCTTTTACGTCCAGATGGTACTCGTGCTGAAGATGGAGAACAAGGACAGATTGTTATCCATACAGTCAACGGAAAACCCATAGGCCTATTCAAAGAATATTATCGAGATGCAGAACGTACACGTGAAGCATGGCATGACGGACTATACTATACAGGAGATGTGGCATGGCGTGATGAAGACGGTTATCTATGGTTCGTTGGACGTGCTGATGATGTAATCAAAAGTTCTGGTTACCGTATCGGTCCGTTTGAAGTCGAAAGCGCATTGATGACTCACCCTGCAGTTGTAGAATGTGCCATTACAGGTGTACCCGATGAAATCCGTGGTCAAGTAGTCAAAGCGACAATTGTTTTAGCCAAAGATTACAAAGACAAAGCGGGGGACGCTTTAATCAAGGAATTACAAAACCATGTAAAAAAGGTCACTGCTCCTTATAAGTATCCACGTGTTGTTGAATTCGTTGATGAATTACCAAAAACAATCAGCGGAAAGATTCGTCGTGTTGAAATCAGAAACAAAAACAAATAAAAAAATCATGAGTTATGTTTTGAAAACATAACTCATGATTTCACCTTTTATAATTTACCCTATGACTCGCCTCGCCATCAAAATAGGCAGCAATGTTCTGACACGAAAAGATGGAACTCTCGACATTACCCGAATGTCAGCCATCGTCGATCAAATTGCCGAGCTGCATCGTAAAGGTTTTGATATCATCCTTATCTCTTCGGGTGCAGTCGCATCCGGACGTAGTGAAATCAAAGTTGGGAAAAAATTAGATGCGCTTTCAGCCAGACAACTTTATTCTGCAGTCGGACAAGCCAAATTAATCAATCGTTATTATGAACTTTTCCGTGAACATGGAATGACTTGCGGACAGGTTCTGACAACCAAAGAAAGTTTTGGAAGTCGTACCCATTACCTCAATCAAAAACATTGTATGGAGGTCATGCTGGAAAACCGGGTAATCCCGATTGTCAATGAAAACGATACAATTTCTGTTACTGAACTGATGTTTACGGACAATGATGAACTATCCGGATTAATAGCCACCATGATGGGTATGGATGCTCTCATTATCTTAAGTAACATTGATGGTATTTACAATGGAGACCCAGCCAATCCATCATCTACAGTGATACAGGAAATCAAAGGAAACAAGAATGACTTGTCTGAATATGTACAAACAAGCAAATCTTCTTTCGGACGTGGAGGTATGTTAACAAAATGCAACATCGCACAAAAAGTAGCAGATGAAGGGATTCTGGTTATCATTGCCAATGGGAAAAAAGAAAACATTCTCATTGATCTGCTTGATAAAGAGCAAGACACTCTTTGCACCCGTTTCATACCTTCAAGCAAACCCGTCAGCAGTGTCAAAAAATGGATTGCCCATTCAGAAGGATTTGCAAAAGGCGAGATTCATATAAACCAAGGGGCTGAAAAAGCACTATTGGCACCTAAAGCGACCAGTCTCCTTTTAGTCGGTGTCACTCATATTGCAGGGGATTTTGAAAAAGATGATATTATCAAAATCATTAATGAGAAAGGAGAGACCATTGGCGTTGGTTGTGCTGGGTACAATAGTATTGAAGCGCAAAAACTCATCGGATGCCGAGATTTAAAACCAATGGTTCACTACGATTATTTATATTTGGATTAATCTTTCGTTTATGATACAGGAACAATTAAAACAGGCTCTTTCAGCCTCACGCCAGCTGATCATGTTGGAGAATGAGACTATCAATCATATATTATCAGATGCAGCAAATGCTTTAATAGAACGTCAGCAAGAGGTACTTGATGCTAATGCTCAAGATTTACAACGAATGGATCCCAACAATCCCAAATATGATCGTTTGAAATTAAACGAACAACGTTTGATAGGAATTGCTAACGATATGAAAAATGTAGCTTCACTTCCCTCTCCTTTGGGAAAGCTGATCAGCGAAACAACTCGTCCCAATGGGATGGTCATACGTAAAGTATCGGTACCGTTTGGTGTAATCGGGGTAATTTATGAAGCGCGCCCTAATGTAACCTATGATGTATTTTCTCTATGCATCAAGAGTGGGAATGCTTGTATCTTAAAAGGTGGATCAGATGCAGATCTTTCTAACCGAGCTTTAGTTACAATCATCCACGACACATTAAAAAAACACAACGTTGATCCAGCCGTTTGTACGCTTCTTCCTCCAGATAGAGAGGCGACCAGCGAACTTTTGAATGCAGTCGGACTTGTCGATCTGATTATCCCCCGTGGTAGTAGTTCACTGATCAACTATGTCCGGGACCATGCACGTGTCCCAGTGATTGAAACAGGAGCCGGCATCTGTCATACCTATTTTGACAAAGAGGGTGACAAAGAAAAAGGATGCACAATCGTTAATAATGCAAAAACTCGACGAGTAAGTGTATGTAATGCTTTGGATTGCTTGATTATCCATCAAGATCGTTTGGCTGATTTGCCATACATTTGCCATAAACTTGCAGATAGCCATGTAACAATTTATGCGGATGAACCGGCTTTTGAAGCGTTAAAATCCTCCTATCCGGGAAACCTTCTTCAACCGGCAACACCGGAAAGTTTCGGAACAGAGTTTTTGGATTACAAAATGTCTATCCGAACGGTAACTTCGTTAAATGAAGCTTTGGAACATATTGCCCTTTATAGTTCCAAACACAGTGAAAGCATCATCAGTGAATCAGTTGAAAATATTCAGAAATTCCAACAAATGGTAGATGCAGCCTGTGTCTATGCCAACGTCTCAACAGCCTTTACAGACGGAGCACAATTTGGATTCGGTGCAGAAATAGGAATCAGTACCCAGAAACTCCATGCACGTGGACCAATGGCATTGCCTGAGCTCACCACTTATAAATATTTGATTGAAGGAGAAGGACAGACACGCTCTTAATTCAATCAGATTTTATTACATTTGTATTTTACTTAACAAACAACGATATATGAGAAATTTCACCTGTGTACAAGATTTGGGAGACTTGAAACAAGCCCTCACCGAAGCTTTTGAAATAAAGAAAGACCGTTTCCAGTTTTCAGAATTAGGAAAGAATAAAACATTACTCATGATATTCTTCAATTCCAGCCTTCGTACCCGCCTTTCAACTCAGAAGGCAGCCATGAATTTAGGCATGAATACGATTGTATTGGATGTGAATCAAGGAGCATGGAAATTAGAGACAGAACGTGGTGTGATTATGGATGGCGACAAGCCGGAACATCTATTGGAAGCTGTTCCGGTCATGGGTAGCTATTGCGACATCATCGGTGTTCGCTCATTTGCCCGCTTTGAAAACAAAGAGGATGATTACAATGAGAAAATATTGAATCAGTTCATCCAATATTCCGGACGTCCGGTATTCAGTATGGAAGCTGCAACTCGCCACCCGCTTCAGAGCTTCGCAGACTTAATCACCATCGAGGAATATAAAAAGACAACTCGTCCGAAAGTTGTTTTGACATGGGCACCTCATCCCAAAGCGCTTCCACAAGCTGTTCCAAACAGTTTTGCAGAATGGATGAATGCTACCGATTATGAGTTTGTCATCACCCATCCGGAAGGATACGAATTGGATCCTCAATTTGTAGGAAATGCTCGTGTAGAATACGACCAAAAGAAAGCATTCGAAGGTGCCGACTTCATCTATGCAAAGAACTGGGCTGCCTATACCGATCCGAACTATGGTAAAGTACTTAGTACAGATCGCAACTGGACTGTAGATGCAGAAAAGATGGCATTAACCAACAATGCTTATTTCATGCACTGTTTGCCGGTTCGCCGTAACATGATTGTAACCGATGAAGTGATAGAAAGTCCACAAAGCATTGTTATCCCAGAAGCTGCCAACAGAGAAATCTCTGCACAAACAGTTTTGAAAAAGATCCTTATGGGATTGTAATACAAAATATCTGTATATCATAAAAAAGAGGCCATCTCAAGTTTATTTTGAGACAGCCTCTTTCTTTCAACCCCAACATTCCTGAAATCTCTATGATTATACCAAATACAACAGCTACATGGCCGTCCAGTGGTCTTGCAGATTTTAGTTATTTATTTGTTCAATTTGATTGTTTAAAATACTAAGTACGTCTAGAATTTGTTGCCCGTCTTTAGTTTCCTCATAACCGATGAGTAGTGCTTCAGCTACATCTAAAGCCTGTTCAGATTGTTCTATTTCACCCTTTTTAATCAAGTCAATAGCCTCTATAACTTTATTACGAGACTCACAGATTGCAGCCAAATCAGCTTTTGTTTCTTTAATTATTACACCTCCGTCAATTTTATGACTTTACAACAATAAATAAATCCTTCATTTTCCTCGGACTTATTTTGAATTACATCGGATGTAATCTGTGATTAGGTCCGATGTGATTTTTACTGATAACAATCTTTATTTCTTTCTGTTTCTAATAATTTTTCTTTTCTTTGTATGAACCAATCGAGGAATGGATCTTGATTGGTATTAATATGTTATAACTAAAATCCTAAAGCTATGGGAAAATTCATGAACCCTTTTACGGATGTGGGTTTTAAACATCTGTTCGGTAGAGAGGTCAGCAAGGAGTTGCTGTTGGAGTTGTTGCGGGTCATCTTAGGTGACGAACGCAAAGTAAAAAGTATCAGTCTTTTGAACAAAGAGAAGATACCGAAGTCTTTGAACCAAAAGGTGATCATCTACGACATCCTTTGTGAAGACGAAGATGGCACGAAGTTTATCGTGGAGATACAGAACCAGTATCAGGATTATTTCTTAGATAGGGCTTTGTATTACCTGTGTCGGATGATTGATGAGCAGGGTTTAAGAGGCTCTGCTTGGAATTATGAGATTTATCCGGTTTACGGGATCTTCTTCTTGAACTTCAAGATTGCCCCATTGACGAAGTTCCGCACCGATGTGATTTTGGCCGATCGGGAAACAGGAAAGATGGTCAACAGCAAGATGCGGCATATCTATTTAAGTTTGCCCTACTTCACAAAAAGGGAAGAGGAGTGTGAAACCGATTTTGATCGTTGGATGTATCTATTGAAGAATATGGACAGTTTTGAGAAAATACCGGAATATGCCCCGAAGTCAGTGTTTGGCAAGATTTTGGAGGTGGCAGATGTAGCCTCGTTGAATGAAGAGGAGCGTTGGGAGTATGACCAAGCGCTTAAACATTACCGGGACTACAACAACACGTTGCACACCAGTTACCGCCAAGGCAAAGAAGAGGGGTATGCCGAGGGGCGATCAGAAGGACTTTCCGAGGGTGAAGCTATCGGTTTGACAAAAGGGATCCATCAGATGCTTCGTAATATGCAAGCCATAGGAATGGATATGGCTACGATGGCTCAGATAACCAAATTGTCAGAAGAAGAAATTGTAAAATTATTGCAGAAATAAAAAATATCATCTTTGACATATCATAGAAAAGCCCAAGGTTTATGTAACCTTGGGCTTTTCTATTGTATCAGTCTATTGATTAATAATTGCTATACAAGTAACGTTTGATACTTCTCTTCGGAGTCTTTTCAAATTCGGTCGGATACAACTGCAAAGAGGTTACTGCTTCATACGGAGCCAATAGCTTGTTTAATTCCACACGGTTTTGCTCCATGATAATCGGAAGATCTTGATGAGCAATACCTGTACTATCCACTGTATCATAATCCGGATAAACCAAACCGACCAACTTACCGTTCTTTTCAATAATGATACTTTCCATCACAAACGGCAAATTATTCAATTTTGATTCAATCTCTTCCGGATAGATATTTTGTCCGCTCGGACCTAAGATCATGGTTTTACTACGGCCACGAATATAGATACGATTATCTTTGTCAATAGTACCCAAGTCTCCGGTACGCAACCAACCATCTTCAGTGAAAACATTCTTTGTAGCCTCTTCATTCTTATAATAGCCTCTCATCACGTTTTCTCCGCTAACTTGGATTTCCCCTACCTTATTATATGGATCATCCGAGTCGATACGTACTTTCATGATTCCTTTCAAAATCTGTCCACAAGAACCCGGTACATAATCATAGTGGTGGTCATAACTGATCAACGGTCCACATTCAGTCATACCATAACCCACTGTGAACGGGAAATCAATCTTCTTCAAGAATTCGGTAACCTCGTCATTCATGGCAGCACCACCCACAATCACTTCACGGAAACGTCCACCAAATGCGTCTACCAATTTCTTACGGATCTGGCCATAGATACGAGTATCCAACAACGGGATGTTCAAAGCCAACCGCATTGTTGTCTTACTTAACTGCGGCAAGATCATTTTCTTATAAATCTTTTCAAGGATCAACGGAACAGTCAAAATCAAGTTCGGTTTCACCTCTTCAAATGCTTTTAATAAGATTTTTGGAGAAGGAGTCTTACCCAATAAATAGACATGTACCCCGAATGCCATCGGAACCAACAAGTTGAACGCACAACTATATGCATGCGCCAAAGGTAAGAAACAAAGTTCTCTGTCACCACGGAACAGCAAATCCAATGTACGGGCATAAGTGACATTTCCGGCCAAGTTATTACCGGTCAACATAACCCCTTTGCTAAAGCCGGTCGTTCCGGACGTATAGTTCAATTCAACAATCTTGTCGTTATCCAATTCCGCATACTTGATATCCTCTTTGCTAAATCCATTCGGATATTTTTCTTCCATCTTTTCATCCAAAGACTTCATGATCTTCTGAATACATTCACCGTCTCGCTGATGCAAACAACGGAAATCAGAAAGTGAGAAGATACCACGAACATCTGAAATCATCTCCTCTTCCAATGTGTCCCAAATACGATCACTTACAAAAAGGAATACCGATTCTGAGTGGTTTACAATATGGTGCACATCGTTCGGACTGAAATCTTGCAGGATAGGAACTACAATTGCACCATAGGTTACAGTAGCCATATAAGCAATACACCAACGTGCGCTATCTTTACCAATTAATGCGATCTTATCTCCACGTCGAATCTGACATTCATCAAACAAGATATGGAAACGTGCAATCTCCTTTGCTACATCAGCAAAGGTAAAAGTGTTGTTTTTTCCATAATCAGTAACTGAAGGCAATTCCCAGTTATTCTTGAAACTTTCTTCGTAGATTTTTATAAAATTTTCCTGTATCATATTCTATTCCACATTAATACCGACTGCAAAGATATAGATTATCTGACAAATACACAATTTTTACATAATTGTGCATATACTTTATGCTATGTAAGCTATCTATAGATTGAATTACTTAGCTTTTCTAAACAGGTTTAAACTGTTAATTAATTATAAACTAACTGCCTATCATTCCTATATATTTTATTTATTTGTGCTTAATACATATTTTTGGGGCGTTACTTAACCGATTAAGTAAATCTGATAACATGAGAACATCACTAAAAGACATCGCACAAAAATTGCACGTATCTAAAACTACCGTGTCATGGGTTCTCTCCGGTAAAGGAGAAGAAAAAGGGATTAGCCTTTCCACCCAAGAAAAGATTCTCATGTGCGCCAAAGAGATGAACTATCAACCCAATTTATTGGCAAGAAGCTTGAATACAGGGCAATCTGGCACGATTGGATTAATTCTTCCGGACATTAGTGACAGTTTCTATTCCCAAATGGCAAAAGAGATTGAGATAGAGGTGGAAAAACAGGGATATTCCTTAATGATTACCAGCTCCGGTTCTGAGAAAGAGCGCGAGGAACGCATGATAGAGATTTTTCGGGCAAGGCAGGTCGATGGTATCATCATTGCTCCAACCAAACACTCTCCTACGAAAATCATCCAATTGTTAGAAGAGGGGTATCCCTTTGTTACTTTTGACCGTTACTACCCGGAATTAAAAATTCCTTACGTAATTATAGATAATGAAGAAAGTAGCTATCAATTAGTCAATCATCTAATCCAACAAGGGCATCAGCGGATAGCAGTCATCACCACCAACTCCTATTTGAAAACAATGAGTATGCGACATGATGGTTACACACGGGCATTCATAGAAAACAGATTGCCTATTGACCCAAGACTATATGGAGAGGTTAGTTTTAAAAACTATCGAAATAACATTGTAGAGGTTTTAGATCGTATCTTCCATGAGATATCAGATGTCAATGGTTTCTTTTTCACTACACATATTTTAGCATTGGAAGCTTTTCAATACTTCCATGAAAAAGGAATCCTTTTCAATCAGGAATTTGGTTTAGCCTGTATTCATGATATTCCGACATTTAGAGTATTGGCTCCTCAAATCCATACGGCACGTATGCCGATAGAAGATATGAGCCGAGAGATAGTCAATATGTTGACTCAACAAATCGAACAGAGACAGACAAAAAGGGATTACCCCAAAATACAGTCCCGACAACTTTCCTGTTCCATCACTTTTAGAGATAGATAATAACAATTATAAAAAATTATTCACATGGAAAAACACATTATAGGCATTGACGTTGGAGGCACCAAATGTGCCATCAGTTACGGACTTTATGACGGAGAGAATATCCGGTTAGTGGCAAAAGAAAAGATAAAGACAGGCAAACCACAGGAAACCCTGTTACAATTAAGAGAACTTATTGACCGAATATTGGAAACTCATCATTTGAAAGCATCAGACATATCCTCTATGGGTATCAGCTGTGGAGGTCCGTTAGACAGTCATAAAGGGGTCATCCTCTCTCCTCCTAACCTGCCAGGATGGGATGAGATTGCCATCGTTGATTTCTTTGAAAACTATTATCATGTCCCGGTTTATCTACAAAATGATGCGAACGCTTGTGCTTTGGCAGAATGGCGGATGGGAGCAGGTCGTGGAACTCAAAACATGGTATTCCTTACTTTCGGGACAGGCTTAGGAGCCGGCTTGATTTTAAATGGCCAATTATATGCCGGTACCAACAGCAATGCCGGCGAATTAGGACATATCCGTTTAGGAGATTATGGACCTGTTGGCTATGGTAAATCCGGATCCTTTGAAGGTTTCTGTAGCGGAGGGGGTATTTCACAGCTCGCTCGGTTGATGGTGATGGAAAAATTCCAGTTAGGTGAGACTGTAAATTGGTGCAGCCGTGAACAGATTAATGAGATCACAGCCCAACAGGTTGCTGAGGCCGCATTCCAAGGCGACGAGTTGGCTCAAAAGATTTATCGTATATCTGCCACCTATTTAGGAAAAGGGCTTGCCATCGTGATCGACCTGTTGAACCCGGACATGATCGTCATTGGTAGTATCTACACCCGTGCCAATCAATTAATGGAAAAATATGTAAGAGAAGTTTTAGAAAAAGAGGCATTACCGCAAGCCTACGCCGTTTGCCAAATCAAACCGGCCGTATTGGAAGAGAACATTGGGGATTATGCCGCCTTATCAGTTGCAACCATAAAATAAAAATATGAAAAACTTAATACAGAACAGTTTAAATGAGTGTTCGGAAGTTCTGAATCGCTTCCTGAACAATCCCGAATCAGTCTCAATCATAGAGAAAGCTGCTACACTTATCGCTGATGCATTAGAAAAAGGGAATAAAGTAATCTCCTGCGGAAATGGAGGTTCTTTATGTGATGCCACCCATTTTGCAGAAGAGCTAACCGGACGTTACAGACATAACCGTCTGCCTTTCCCGGCTATTTCCATCAATGACCCAGCTTACATCACCTGCGTAGCTAACGATTTCGGCTTTGAATATATCTTCTCCCGCTATGTGGAATCTGTAGGAAAAGAGGGAGATGTACTATTGGCTATTACCACCAGTGGGACCTCTGTCAATGTACTTAAAGCCATGGAAGAGGCCAAGAAAAAAGGGATGTCCGTCATCTGTTTGACAGGAAAGATGGCACAGCAGGCTATCGATTTATCAGATGTCTATGTTTGTGCACAAGGTGGCAAATACTCCGACAGAGTACAGGAGATACATATAAAAGTAATCCACATCCTAATTGAAGCTGTGGAAAACTTACTGGATAAAAAGGGAATACTATATTGATTACAAACATTTTTAATTTAACTACATTATGAGTACACGTTTTAAAGTTTTGTACGCATTGTTGTTGATGTTATTTACAGGATTATCCCTACAGGCATCACCAATCCGTACGGTTACATTAAATGGACAGTGGAACCTGCGCTATTGGCCACAGCCCGATATGGACGAAGCAATAACTGATCCGGCAGAAATTGCCAAGATGCAACCACAAGAAATCAAGGCGACTGTTCCTGGCAATGTTGAAATTGACCTGTTGGCTGCCGGAAAGATTGACGACCCGATGATTGGTAGTAATGTAAACAAATTGAGAAAGATCGAAAACTACCAATGGTGCTACAGCCGCGAGTTCGCAACTCCAGAAACCAAAGCCGGCGAAAAGATCATGCTTTTCTTTGGAGGTATTGACTGCTTGTCTGACGTTTGGTTGAATGGTAAACATTTAGGCTCTACAGCCAACCAAATGATCGAACACACCTTCGATGTCACCAAACTGTTAAAGAAAGATGGTTCGCAAAACCAACTCCAAGTCATCATCCGTTCTTCAGTCTTAGAAGGACAGAAATACATCATGGGTTCATTCAGTATGCGTGATGGCTTTGGCGAAACGGTAAATGTTCGTAAAGCTGCTTCTTCTTTTGGTTGGGACATTATGCCACGTTTGGTTAGTGCCGGCCTTTGGAGAGATGTCGAACTACAAATCTACAATCCAATCCGTTTCACTGATGTCTTCTGGATTACAGACAGTGTCGATCTAAAGAGAAAACGTTCTCATGGTGCTGTTGATATCCAAATTAGAGCTCCGTTTGAAGCATACGAAGATTTGAAAGCTGTCATCAATGTCAGTCGTAATGGTAAAACCGCTTACAACTACGAAATAGCGATGACCAACATGAACCAACGTGTTTATTTCTACTTAGACAATGTAGATTTCTGGTGGCCGAATGGTTATGGAGAAGCTGCTCTTTATGATGCTGAAGTTTCTTTGCAGAACAGCAAGGGAGAGGTATTTGCTGTTGATAAACGTAAGATCGGTATCCGTACCATCATCTTAGATCGTTCAGAAGACAATACAGAAAAAGATGGTCGCTTCTGTTTCATCGTCAATGGAGAAAAGATATTTGTCCGTGGTACCAACTGGGTTCCTTTAAGTGTATTACATAGTCAAGATGCCTCTTTCGTAAAGAGCACTGTTGATATGGTCAAAGATTTGAACTGTAATATGATTCGTTGCTGGGGTGGTAACGTATATGAAGATCATGAGTTCTTTGATTTATGTGACCAGTATGGAATTATGATATGGCAAGACTTTGCCATGGCTTGTTCTTTCTATCCGCAGAACGATGAATTTGCAAGAAAAGTTGAAGAAGAGGTCAGATCGGTTGTGCTTAAACTACGTAGCCACCCATCTTTGGTGTTATGGTCTGGTAATAATGAAAATGATATGAACTTTGTATGGCACTTGGCTGCTTTCCGTCAAAATCCGAACAGAGACCGTATCAGCCGTCATACTATCCCGCAGGTATTGTTTGAATTTGACCCGTCTCGTCCATACTTACCAAGTTCTCCATACTTCAGCCCGAAAGCGTATGAGTTGGGTAGCCAACAAGACGATCTACCAGAACGTCACTTATGGGGACCACGTGGTTACTACAAAGCTCCTTTCTATACTGCTGAAAAAGCTCGTTTCGTAAGTGAAATCGGTTACCATGGTTGCCCAAACCTGGAATCATTACAGAAAATGTTCACAAAAGATTGTGTTTATCCTTGGACTGAAGGTTTCAAATGGAACGATGAATGGATGACCAAATCGGTTCGTGCTTTCCCAACAGAATATTGGACAAACTGGCGTACAGAACGCAACGATTTGATGACAAATCAGATTCGTTTATTATTCGGTACTGTATCTAAAAAATTGGAAGACTTCGTCACAGCATCACAGATTGTTCAAGCAGAGGCTATGAAGTATTTCGTAGAACGTTGGAGAGGTGGCAAGTTCGACAAAGCCGGTATTATCTGGTGGAACGTAAAAGATGGTTGGCCAATTATCTCCGATGCAGTTGTTGACTATTATGGTTCTAAGAAATTGGCTTATCATTTCATCAAGAACGTACAACACAATGCTTGTGTATTTATCAACGATGCAGTCGATGGCTTCTATCCATTAGTAGCTGTAAATGATACCAGAGAACCCAAAAATGGTAAAGTTACCGTAACTGATGTAAAATCAGGAAAGGTTTACTATCAAGGTGATTTCTTCATTGATGTAAACGGAAAGACAATCATCAGCCAAATTCCGGAAATCCAAGGTCAAGGAATGTTGTTAATCAAATATGAAGTAGATGGTAAGTCAGAACTTAACCACTATTTGTATGGACAACCACCATTTGATTTCAGTGAATACAAAAAGCTTTTAAATAAGACCGGTATTTATCAATCGTTATAATTCATGGGGTTACTTGACAATGGCAAAAACAAATAATATATATGTAAAACTTTTCCCTATCATGTTGGTCTTTTTCACAATGGGTTTTGTGGATTTGGTCGGCATTGCCTCTAACTACATCAAGTTAGACTTAGGGTTAAGTGACTCGGAAGCAAATATATTTCCTTCCATGGTCTTCTTTTGGTTCTTGATCTTCTCTGTGCCTACCGGCATGCTGATGAATAAGATAGGCAGAAAGAAAACCGTCTTATTGAGTTTGATAATAACAATTATTGCCTTACTGATTCCATGTTTCGGGATTAGTTATGTTCCCATGTTACTATCCTTCACCTTATTAGGGATAGGAAATACATTCATGCAAACCTCTTTGAATCCGCTTCTTTCAAACATCATCGGGGGAAACAAATTGGCCAGCAGCTTAACTTTCGGCCAATTTGTTAAAGCAATCGCCTCTTTCCTCGCTCCTTACATAGCCATGTGGGGTGCTACTCAAACCATCCCAGCCTTTGGTTTAGGTTGGCGTGTCCTCTACCCTATCTATATGATTATAGCTGTCATCGCTATCCTTTTATTAGGTATGACGCCTATCGAAGAGGAAAAAACAGAGGCTAAACCCTCCACCTTTGGTGAATGTTTTGGACTGTTAGGTAATCCTTTTGTCCTGCTGATGTTCTTAGGTATTGTTTGTCATGTGGGTATTGACGTCGGCTTCAATATCACCATGCCTAAAATTCTAATGGAACGTTTAGGGATGGATCTGACACAAGCAGGATTTGCTATCAGCCTTTACTTTATTGCCCGTACAGTCGGATGTTTTACTGGTTCTATGATTCTGGCTAAATGGACAACCCAAAAGTTCTTCTTTACAAGTGTAATCATGATGCTCCTGGCTGTATCCGGATTTATACTGTTTGATACGAAAATGATGCTTTACATTTGTATTGCGTTAGCTGGATATGGGAATTCCAACGTATTCTCCATGTTATTTTCCCAAGCGTTACTTTCCATGCCTTCACGCCAGAATGAAATATCAGGTTTGATGGTAATGGGATTGTTTGGCGGAACGATATTCCCTTTGGTTATGGGAGTTGCATCAGACGCCCTTCAATCACAAACAGGCGCATTGCTTGTTTTGGCAACAGGAATGATTTACCTATTCTTCCTTTGTTTCAAATTAAAAGCTGAATAACAGAAAACGTTAAAGATAAGAACCGGATGTTTCTGATTCACATTAGTCAGAGGCATCCGGCTTCTTTGTTTTTATTATTGGATAATAATACACAGGATATTTTCGTTACCTTTGTGCAATAATTAATAAACAATGATTGATAAGACTGTTTTTGAGAATAAGATTGCAGCTTATTATACTTTAGGTTGCAAACTTAATTTTGCTGAGACTTCAACCATTGGCAAAACACTTGCCGAACAAGGAGTACGGAAAGTCAGGCCGGGAGAAAAGGCTGATATATGTGTTATCAACACCTGTTCCGTCACTGAACTTGCCGATAAAAAATGCCGGCAAGCCATTCGTCGGATTGGGAAACAACACCCAGGTGCATTCATCGTTGTAACCGGTTGTTATGCACAACTTAAACCAGAAGAGGTATCCCATATTGAAGGGGTTGATTTGGTATTAGGGGCTGAACAAAAATTAGACATCTTACAGTACCTAAAAGATTTAAAGAAAAAAGAAGATAGTGGAACTATCATTACTTCCCCTTCTAAAGACATTCGTTCATTCTCCCCCTCTTGTTCTGCAGACGATCGCACACGCCATTTTTTAAAAGTGCAAGATGGATGCGATTACTTCTGTTCTTATTGTACCATACCTTTCGCACGTGGAAGAAGTCGGAACGGGACTATTGAAAGTATGGTCAAACAGGCTGAAGAAGTTGCCTTGAAAGGAGGAAAAGAGATTGTATTGACAGGAGTCAACATCGGGGATTTCGGTAAAAGCACCGGTGATACATTCTTAGACTTGATACGTGCTCTTGACGAAGTAGAAGGTATTGTTCGTTACCGAATCTCTTCCATAGAGCCTAATCTGATCACTGATGAAGCAATAGACTTTGTAGCAAAAAGCAAACGTTTTGCACCACATTTCCATATACCACTACAAAGCGGAAGTGATGCCATTCTAAAACTGATGCGTCGCCGTTACGACACTGCCCTATTTCGCCATAAGATTGAAAAAATCAAGGAAAACATGCCACATGCATTCATCGGTGTGGATGTAATCGTAGGGACTCGAGGAGAAACGCCTGCCCATTTTGAAGAGGCTCGCCGTTTCATTCAAAGTTTAGACATCAGCCAACTACATGTATTCAGCTACTCCGAACGCCCTGGCACACAAGCTTTGAAGATTGACTACATCGTTGACCCCAAAGACAAACATGTCCGAAGCCAACAATTATTAGATATTTCAGAACAAAAGCTACATGCCTTCTACGAATCACATATCGGACAAAAGGCCAACGTTTTGTTTGAACATACACGTAAAGGGGGAATGATGCATGGCTTTACAGAAAACTATATCAAAGTTGAAATACCATACGACCATTCTTTAATTAATGTAACTAAAGAGATAACATTAGGAGGATGGAATGAAGATCAAACTGCTCTAACTACTTATGTGGAATAAATTACAATACGCACTTCTATATAGTTGGGTAAAAATTCACGCCTTATTACCCATGAAGGCTTTATACCTGTTATCAGACATACTGTATGTTATCATCTATAAAGTCGTTCGTTATAGGGTAAAAGTGGTACATCAGAACATGAAAGCAGCTTTTCCGAATAAGTCTGGAGAACAACGACTTCAGCTGGAACGTGCTTTTTACCACCATTTTGCAGACTACATTGTTGAGACGATCAAATTAGCCCATATCTCACTTGAGGAATTACAACAACGAGCCTATTTAAAGAATCCTGAATTGGTCGACCGACTAATGGAAAAGGGGCATACTTGCTTTATTTTATTGATGGGGCATTATGGGAACTGGGAATGGTTCTCTGGATCTACTACCCGTTTTAAAAACTCACGAATCTACCAAATATACCGCCCCTTAAGCAATAAAGCCTTTGACCAACTTTTTATCCATTTACGAACTCAATTTGGATCATACGGGATCAAAAAACAGGAAACAGTTCGAGAAGTTATACAGCTTAAAAAAGATAAAACACCAAGTGTCGTAATCTTTATTGCAGACCAAACTCCCAGCCGTAATAATTTGCATTACTGGACTACTTTCTTGAATCAAGACTCATCAATCTTGACCGGGCCAGAGCGATTGGCAAGAAAATTAGATTTACCTGTCATCTTTTTGGATACCCAACAAGTAAAACGGGGATATTATACGGTAGACATGAAACTTCTTACAGAAACTCCTAAAGAGGTTCCTGAAAACTGGATCACCGAACAATATGCACGACTCATGGAGAAATGTATCCTAAGAAATCCTGCTGGATGGCTTTGGACACATAAAAGATGGAAGTATAAACGAAGCGAACAATCTATTTAAGCAAAAAGGTAAAGATGAACATGATTCATAATCAAACAAAAAAAATCGCAGTCGTTATCCTTAATTGGAATGGTCAAGCACTCATGGAAAAGTTTCTTCCCTCTGTCATTACTCATACCCCTACTGACCTGGCAGACATAATTGTTGCAGACAACGGATCAAGTGATCAATCGGTTTCCATGTTAAGAGAAAAATTTCCGACTGTCCACCTTATTTTGTTAGACAAGAATTATGGGTTTGCAGAAGGATATAACCAAGCCCTCAAACAAATCAACCATAAATACACCGTATTGTTAAATAGCGATGTAGAGGTAACACCAGGTTGGGTAAAAGAACCATTGTCCACAATGGAAGCAAACCCCGATATAGCTGGAGTACAACCCAAAATACTCGCTCAACGTAATAAAACATACTTTGAATATGCTGGAGCAGCCGGAGGATTTATGGACCGTTATGGTTACCCCTATTGCAGAGGGCGTGTCTTGCACATCGTAGAGAAAGATCTTGGACAATATGACACCCCAACAGACCTATTATGGGCGACCGGTGCTTGTCTGTTTATCCGTACAGAGTTATATAAAAAGGTTGGAGGATTAGACTCCGGATTCTTTGCTCATCAAGAAGAGATCGACTTATGTTGGCGATTGCGCTCAAGAGGATATCGTTTGGTATGTACCCCTTCCTCCATAGTTTACCATGTAGGAGGAGCAACCTTGAATGTCGAAAGCCCTCGCAAGACTTTCCTTAACTTCCGCAACAATCTCCTTATGCTATATAAAAATCTCCCGGAAAAAGAGTTAAAGCATGTCATGCGTTGCCGCTTTTGGCTAGATTATATAGCTGCGACCAAATTCTTTTTATCTGGTCATTATTCCAATGCTCGAGCAGTTTACGAGGCAAGAAAAGCCTTTTACGCATTAAAGCCAACCTACGAACCGGTACGTAAAGAGAACCTTTCCAAAACTATTGTACATAAGATTCCGGAACTTCGTGAAAAGAGTCTGATTTTATCTTTTTATCTACAAAGGAAACGGACTTTTCCTCAACTATAACCAACAAAAAAACTCCGTTAAGTTTTTCTATATAGTCTTAACGGAGTTTTTCTTTTTATCAATAATTTATTTCTTATACGTTTGCTTGTTGCAAAACATCAATCATGATCGGTTTGAAACCGCTCACAAAACATTCTACGGCAATTACCATCAATATAAGTCCCATCAAACGCATCATTACATTGTTTCCTGTTTCACCCATATAGCGGTTCAAACGGGTAGATGCCCTAAGAATCAAATAGGTAATAATATATACTAATGCAATTGTTCCAACCAACACACATTTCATAGGTATTGTTTGTGCATCATCCATTAACATCAAACCATTTGCTATAGCACCCGGTCCACAAAGCATCGGAATAGCTAGCGGAGTAATAGAAATATCATTTGCATAGGTCTTAACCTCCTCATCTTTCAATTTAACCTTCGTATACTTCGCCTGTAACATATCAAATCCGATCGTAAAGATAATGATACCACCGGCAATACGGAAACCGTTAGTTGATATACCAAAGAATGTAAACAAGAACTGACCGGAGACCGTAAACACAATCAATGTCAAGAATGCCATAATCGTCGCCCGACGTACTATCGCCCGACGTTGTTCTTCACTTACCCCACTTGTCATAGTCAAAAAGACCGGCATCGTCCCTAACGGGTTTGCTAACGTAAAGAACGAAGTAAAGCATAATAGGAAAAATGGTACTAATGAATCCATAATAATAGTATTTAATTTATTTATTCGCTTGTTGTAAAACATAAGAGACCTCATGCTCTTAGGCCACAAAGGTAATTCAAATTATTAAACTAATCTAACAGAATCGTTCATTTAGAATCACTGAAGCGCTATAAATATCTCCACCAAAAGGAGGGTTCAGTTTGGAAACTTTCAAATGAACCTCTTCCAACTGCGGAAAACGTTCCTTTAACACACTCAAAATACGTCCTGCGACATGCTCCAATAGTTGAGAAGGAATCTCCATCTCTTCTTTTACCACTTCATAAACAGTCGCATAATTAATTGTATCCTTTAGGTCGTCACTTTCCACAGCCTTTTCCAATGGAGCAGATAACCTCAAATTGACTAAATAGTAATTCCCTACCTTTCTCTCTTGAGGCATCACACCATGATAAGCATAAAAGCGCATAGCTTCAAGTTCAATCCAAGTCTTCATAATCGTTATTTTATATGTAAAAGTACATAAAGTAAACCTTTTAGCAAAAAAATATCCTATATTTGCGTAAAACAAACTAAGGGAGAAAGAGATGAAACATAAAGATGAAAATACAAATATTAGCCTACATAATACATTGACCACAGGTACGGTTGTCAATGGTGATTTGACAGTAGAGGGGGATTTTCGCTTGGATGGTCAGATTGAAGGTAATATCGTTTGCCAAGGTAAAATAGTCATAGGAACCAAAGCTATAGTAAAAGGGAATATATCCTGTACAAGTGCAGAAATTATGGGGAAGGTTGACGGAGATATACAAATCAGCGGTAAATTATCTTTAAAAGCTACAGCTATCATCACCGGTAACATTTTCACTCAAACCTTGGAAATTGAACCTAATGCCAAGTTTAATGGAACCTGTAAAATGTCAACAGAAAAAGTAGATCGGTAGATTACAAATCATAATACAAGTTTCCAAAGGACTTTCCATTGATTAAAGAACTCTCCCAATGTACCACCAGTCCACGTTCTCTGAAAGCGGTTGCTTTCGATAAGTAACGTGAGCTGGTGGTTATCTTTGAGCATCCGTAACTATGGTTATCTACGCCCGGAAACCTTTATCATCTCTATTATCTTGGTATTCAAATCTTCTGCCTCCAATAGCTGCTCTAATGTGATATGCATTCGATAACACCAACAATGATGGGCATTAGCAGGGATATTGATACGTTCTGCCTCATAATCAGGTCGGCGAACAGACTCATCCATTGCCATCCAATCTTGTAAAGGAATGATAGTCAACATCGAACGGGTTGCCAAATGGTTAGCTACAATCTCTGTGGCAAGTTCTGCCGAACATTCAGAAGGAGCATCTCCCTCATGCCCTAACACTTGATTATAATAGCGTTGCGTCTTAGCCTCATCCTCTTTCCACCAACTACGCAATGGTGACATATCATGGGTTGAAGTCGTACAAACTGAATAATAAGGCAAACTATTCATATCAGAAAATTCCCGATTCGGCTGTTTCGGCATACGTTCAATCTCCAAACTAAAGATTTGCAAACGATTCATCACATCCGGTACAGACTCCGGTATCATACCCAAATCTTCTCCACAAACCAACATATTGGTGTGTCCAGTCAACGGTGTTAACCGTTTCAACGCTTGCGATTTCCAAAAATCATTATGGCGATGATAGAAGAAATGCCAGTAAAGACGGTCGAACGCACTTCGGTCTGCCTCACTTAATTCTTTATAAATATATGACTGATAAGCAGAGATACGCGGATGAAATTTATCAGGTTCACGAGGATCACGAATGAACAAAACCTCATTAGCTATTACAAACAAACCTTGTTTCATGCGCAAAGAAGCCTCATCATTCTTTCCTCCTAAAATAGCCTCTATTTTCCGTTGTGTATCACAAAATGGTTTCAACACAAAATGGTTCGAAGAGGACTGTGCCAAGAAAGAAGCCATAACTTCCTCTGCCAAATCTCCAAATAACTCAACAAGATGTTCTTGATGAATATGGGGAGTTGTAAAACGAGCTTCATTAAATGGCAATCCATACTGTTCTATCTCACAACGAGTGAACGGCAATGCCGCATTAAAATGTCCACAAAGTCCCTGTACATACTCCAACGGAACCTCCCAAATACGGAAAAAGCCTAAAATATGGTCGATACGGAAACAGTCAAAATAATCCTCCAATTTATGAAAACGTTTTTCCCACCACATATAACCATCCTTAGCCATGGTATCCCAGTTATACGTAGGGAAGGACCAATTCTGTCCACAAACTGAGAAGTCATCAGGTGGAGCACCAGCCTGTCCGTTCATATTGAAATACTTAGGTTCCATCCATGCCTCAACACTCGTGCGGCTTACTCCAATTGGTAAATCACCCTTCAATACCACTCCATTTTGACGGGCATAATCAGATACGGATTTAAACTGTGTATGCAAAATATATTGCAAGAAGCAAACAAACGATATTTCAGGATAAGCCACACTCTCTTCCGAGCATATCTGTTTTATTTTTCCTTTTTCATAAACTGCATACTCCTTCCAGTAGGCAAAATCTGAAGTATGATAAGTATCACGCAGATAACAATAAGCGGCATAAGGCATCAACCATGATTCATTTTGTGAAATAAAAGCCTTATACTCCGGTGTGGCAGTAATTTTTTCTCCCTCTTGTTTAAAAAACTCCCTGCAATAGGTAATCTTTAATTTTACCACCAGCTCATAGTGTACAACATCCAAAGCATTCAGTTCAGCCTGTTTTTGCACAAAGAAACTGTTCTTTACAGGATCAGACAACTTCCCTAAAGCAGACAAACTAATATACATCGGATGAAGTGCATAAATGGAAATCGCACTATAAGGATAAGAGTCTACCCATGTATGAGTAGTAGTCGTATCATTCATCGGCAAGACCTGAATAATACGCTGCTGAGTTTTCTTCGCCCAGTCAACTAATAGACGTAAGTCACTCAAATCTCCAACCCCAAAACTCTGTTCCGAACGCAATGAAAAGACCGGAATTACCGAACCGGCACAACGCCAAAGAGGTAAATCTTCACGAAAATAGAGACCAGAAATAACCGCTGTTTCGCCAGCCTTCAATGCAGGCATATCTATACGCCTGTTTTCTCCAACCTCCCAATGATAAGGAGATTCTCCATCTCCAATCAAAAACTTATACTCTAAAGGAAAGGTTAGTTCTTCTGCATCCAACTCAACAATCCATACCGGAGCATCGGCACAACGCAAAGCCAAAGCGTTTTCTGCCTGCCAATTACCTAAACAATCTTGATTACCTGTTATGGCAACATACTGTCCTTTTTCAACCCGTGGAACAAAAACCTCTATAGACAATTTCTTCCCACTTGCGACAGGTAACCCAGTTTGTTCACTTGGATGAGCGAACAGGCCTTTTGTAAAAGCAGAAGAGTAAAACGCAAGATTAAAAGGACGTACTAACCAATAATCATACAACTGGTAATGTTGAGATGCCTCCCCAAAAGATCTTCGATGTTTCCTTTCCCACTCCTCAAAAATCAGTTTATCGCCTTCACATAAAACATACTGATACTCTATCTGTTGAACGGAAGAGGGTAACTCCAACTCTAATTGCCAATTACCTTCCCCCATATAACACATTTCTTTAGCTAAAGCAGGTTCCCAAGCACCCAGCTCAGGAACCGACCCTACAACACATAACTTCTGCCCCCAAACGGTATGGAAGTTTATATTAAATGTAACTCTCATGTATTCGTGTAAGAGATATTTAAATGACTACCCACATCTTGAAGCACCACAGTTGGTACAAATCAAACAACCTTCTTGATATACAAGTGTTTCAAGACCACAATTCGGACACTGTTGACCTTTCGCCTCTGTTCCGTTCGGCAAATACTTCTTCAAAGCACGCTCTACTCCATTCTTCCAAGTATTAATTGATTCATTATTCAATTCCATACCTTGAACCAACTTTATCACCTGGTCGATAGGCATACCATAACGCAACACTCCGGAAATCAACTTCGCATAATTCCAGAACTCAGGGTTAAACTTACCATCCAACCCTTCAATTGTCATCTTATAACCACGCTTATTCTTAAACTGGAAGTCATAATGTTTCTTTCCATCTTCATCATAACTCTTGATGATACTACCCTTTAAGACATTCTTAGGCAACATGATACCCTCTTCATCATCAGCAAGCCCAGTAAAGATCTCATACGGTCTTCCATTAAGCAAACCAACAAAAGCAATCCACTTCTCACGATTGTTCTGGAACTTCACAACATCAGCTTCTAATTCACGAGGACGGGTTGCCACAATAATCGGACGTTCCATACAGTTACAGTCTTCTTTCTTTTTCTTCGCTTTATCAGTAGAAAGCAACACTCCAGAACGAGAACCGTCACGATAAACAGTACAACCTTTACAACCACATTTCCATGCTTCTACATATAAAGAATCAACCAATTCTTCTGTTACATCAGAGGGCAAATTTATTGTTACGCTGATAGAGTGATCCACCCATTTTTGCATACGTCCCTGCATACGCACCTTCTGCAACCAATCCACATCGTTGGAAGTAGCCTTGTAATAAGGAGACTTGGCAACTAAATCATCCACCTCTTCTTGCGTATATTTCTTTGTTACAGAATAACCATTAGCCTGCATCCAAGTAACAAACTTATGATGGAATACAATATATTCTTCAAATGCATCTCCGGTTTCATCTACGAAATCAACACGAGCATCAGCATCGTTCGGATTCACCTTACGACGACGACGATATACCGGTAAGAACACCGGCTCAATACCAGAAGTTGTCTGTGTCATCAAACTGGTTGTACCAGTCGGAGCGATAGTCAAACAAGCGATATTACGGCGTCCATATTGAACCATATCATTATACAATTCAGGATCAGCCTCACGCAAACGGTTTATAAACGGATTTTTTTCTTCCCGTTTTGTATCATAAATTTCAAAAGCACCACGTTCTTTTGCCATCTCTACAGAAGAACGATAAGCAGCCAATGCCAAAGTACGCTGTACCTTCTCTGCAAAATCAGTAGCTTCTTCTGTTCCATAACGCAAACCTAAAGCCGCAATCATATCTCCTTCTGCAGTAATACCAACTCCCGTACGACGTCCTAATAATGTTTTACGTTGAATCTTTTCCCACAAATGGCGCTCACTCTGCTTAACTTCCATTGATTCAGGGTCAGAATCCACTTTCTCCAAAATCTGCTCAATCTTTTCAGATTCTAAATCAATGATATCGTCCATAATACGTTGTGCCAACATAACATGTTTACGGAATAATTCGAAATCAAAATAAGCATCTTTAGAGAATGGATTAACTACATAAGAGTATAAATTGATAGCTAACAGGCGGCAACTGTCATATGGGCACAAAGGAATCTCGCCACAAGGATTGGTAGATACTGTACGGAATCCTAAATCGGCATACGAATCAGGAACGGATTCTCTTAAAATCGTATCCCAGAACAAAACACCTGGTTCAGCAGACTTCCATGCATTATGAATAATCTTTTTCCAAAGTGCAGCGGCATCAATATCTTTTACAGCCGTTGGATCAGAAGAATGAACCGGATACTGCTGACGATATGGAACACCATTCACAACAGCATTCATAAATTCATCATCAATCTTTACCGAAACATTGGCACCGGTAACTTTCCCCTCTGTCATCTTTGCATCAATAAAAGACTCGGAATCCGGATGTTTAATGGAAACACTTAACATCAAAGCACCTCGACGACCATCCTGAGCAACTTCACGGGTAGAATTAGAATAGCGTTCCATAAAAGGGACTAACCCTGTAGAGGTTAATGCCGAGTTCTTCACAGGAGATCCTTTCGGACGAATATGCGACAAGTCATGCCCAACACCACCACGACGCTTCATCAACTGAACCTGTTCCTCGTCTATACGGATAATAGCTCCATATGAGTCAGCATCACCATCCAATCCGATGACGAAGCAATTTGAAAGCGATGCTATCTGAAAATCATTTCCAATACCAGTCATCGGACTACCCTGTGGCACAATATAGCGGAAATGATCAAACAGATCAAATAATTCTTCTTTAGAAAGAGGATTCGGATACTTTTCTTCTATACGAGCTATTTCATTCGCCAACCGATGATGCATATCAACGGGAGACTGTTCATAGATATTTCCAAACGCATCTTTCAACGCATATTTATTGACCCATACTTTAGCGGCTAATTCATCACCTTTAAAGTAGTCAAGCGAAGCTTTAAACGCTTCATCAAAGGTATAAGTTTTACGATCCACGGCTTTAAAAGTTTAATGAGCCGCAATTTTAAGAATAGTTTATGGATTGACCAAATTATTCAACTACAATAATTAATTTCTGTTGATAAGTTTTCCATTTTTCAAACAAACAAGACTATTTATCAATATCTTAAGTGTTTTAAAACATAGAGAAAGTTTTCCAAAAGGAAAACCAGCTCATCAAACATATTACCAAAAAAATAAAAGGGTGTACTCACCAAGCACACCCTTTCCTTATATAAAACATAATCTGTTTAAGCTTTCAACAAGGCCTCTATCTCTTCAACAGAAGAGCGGAAAGACTTATTCGTTTCAATCTGATCCTTTACTGTTTTACAAGCATGCAAAACGGTTGCATGATCACGTTTACCCACAATCTTTCCAATATAGGACAAAGAAGACTCCGTATAGTTTTTAGCCAAAAACATTGTAATTTGACGAGCCTGAACAATCTCGCGTTTCCGTGAATTCGTCTGTATAACAGACTGCTCCAAATTATAATACTTACACACAATGTCCATAATCGACTCCACAGAGACCTGTTTCTTTTCTATTTTAATAACCCGGCTAATCACCTGTTTAGCCAAAGGTAAATCAATTGGACGATTGAAAGCAGTAGAATGAGCCAACAAAGAAGCGACAATACCCTCTACATCACGAACATTTTCAGTCACATTACTTGCTATAAAATCAAAGACATCCTCCGGAATCTCTACACCATCATGACTGATTTTGTTTTTCAAAATCTTTTTACGCAAATCCAAATCAGGGCGTTCCATTTCTAATGTTACCCCCCATTTCAAACGGGTAACCAGACGCTCTTCCATACCCTGCAAATCAACAGGAGCCTTATCTGATGTCAAAATCAATTGCTTTCCTAATAAATGCAAATGATTGAAGATATGAAAAAAAGTATTCTGAGTCTTATCCTTACCTATTAGTTCTTGGATATCATCCAATATCAACACATCCACTCCCTGATAAAAATACATGAAATCATTCAATGTATTTTTACGGACTGCTTCCGTATATTGAATAGTAAAAAGATGAGCTGAAACATACAAAACCCTCTTTTCCGGATGAATTTCCTGGATTCTGTTTCCTATGGCGTGACACAAATGAGTTTTACCTACACCAGACGCACCATAAACAAACATCGGATTAAACAGAGTTTTGCCAGGTTCTTTCGCTATAGTTTCACTGGATGAACGTACAGCCCGGTTACTTACCCCCTCAAAATAATTATCAAAATTATATTTAGCAATTAAATGGGAGTCCCAATCTTGACGTGCCTTAGAAGCAAACAAATTGGGAATATCTGCATTCTGTTCTGTTTTCGGATAAACAGCTTCGTTTCCTGCCGGAAGAATAACATCTTTGTTTGACTTACCTGCAACTCCTACCGAATAGAACAATTTCACATTACCATTCCCTACAACACGTTTCAATACACGATTCAACAAATCAGCAAATGTACCTTCCAAACGTTCATAAAAAAACTGGGTTGGTACTTGAATCGTAAACTCATTATCCTTATATGATAAAGGTACAATGGGTTTAAACCATGTATCAAAAACAGCCTCACTGACATTATCCTTAATTACATCAAGGCAACCTTTCCACAATATATGATATTGTTCAACCTGCATGAAATTCTTACTCTCTCAACAATACTTATAAATTCAAATCTTATTTCTTGACGACAAAGTTTGGAATTTAAATCTAAAAAAAAAAGTGCTTATTTATTTGGAACTTTAATTTTTTAAATATCTCTTTTATTGTCAATAAGTTAAAGAAGAATACTCAACATCTTTCCAAAGCAACCTCTATTTTTCCCAAAATGCTTTATTCATGAGCATTTTAAAAATTAGTTCTTTTTACAAACCAACCAGAATTAAGGTCTTTCAAATGAGCTATCATACTCTATTTAAAGGCCTTACATATCATTTGTTATTTTATTTTAAGTTTTTTCTTTAATTAGATTGATTCTAAACAAAGAGCACCTTTTATTCACTTTAAAAAACAGAGAAATGAACATACCGTTTTGGATTCTCTCTTAAATCAAGTAATAACTTAGAAGCATTATCCGCTGTACTATTCAAATTATCATAAAACGAGCGATCATTCAACAACAAGCCCATACTATTATCCTTTGAATTCAACTTATCAGTCATCTGTTTTACATTATCCAATGTTTGATTAACTGCATTTACAGTTGTTACCAAATCTATTTTTTTCAAATCAGAACTAACTTCTGCAAAATTACCCGTAATCATTTTCAAATCACCCACGATACCCGGTACATCTCTACTCAACATTTGATTCAATTGGCGTGAGGAAGCAGCTAAGCTATTCGTTGTCTTCTCAATATTATCCAAAGACTGTGCCAATGCTGGATGATTCACCAATTTCTGCAATCCTCCCAATATAGAATCGATCTTCGGCAATATCAATTCCACTTGAGGCAAGATATTTTCCTGTACAGATTGCATCATGTCAGACTCCATTCTTCCTTCTATAGTTGCCCCAGGTTTCAAATAATCATCAATATATTTATTTAAATGGATATGCAATTCACCACCACCTAAGAAACTGTTTACAATAGTAATATAACTACCTTTATTTATCTTCATATGGTCTTCTAAAGATATTTCTATAGAGATTTTATCTACAGCATCATAATCATATATGATATCGCGAACCAATCCTACTTTAAAACCTTCTACAAAAACCGGACTTGACACAGTCACTCCCTTTACATTTGAACAAGCCACAACATAATGGTTTGTCGGTTTAAAAAGATTTATCCCTTTCAAATAATTAATCCCCACATACAATAAAGCCAAACTAATTATAGAGACAAGCCCTATTTTTGCCTCTTTTGTAAATACATTTTTCATCTCTATTTAATTCTTAATTTATTATCATTAAAACTTCACTTTCTTACCATCCTTAAATGCTACAATAAAAGCATCTTTAAAGTCTTTTACTACTTGACGCCTCAATTTTCGAATCTCATTAAAGTCAGTCATCTCGCCATAGGTATATTTATACACCCCCTTCTCCACAAAACAATCGATGTTCTTATAGCCTTTAAACAATTTAGAGTTAGCAGAAAGTTTCTTATTGGAAGTCAATATTTGTATTTTATAAACAACCACACCTTTAGTTGATATCGCAGCTTTATTCTCTACTGCTTTTTTGTCTGTTTTCACCACCTTCTTTGGAGCTTCAACCGGCTCTACTTGATTCTTTTCCTCTTTAATCTCAATCAAAGGAGCCGTAAATGCATTACCTGAGACACCTCCTTTTTTACGGTCATACTCTCTCTTATACTTTGTAAAAGCATTATATATAGCAGTAGCTAATTTCTTTTGTCCCTCTACCGACTTCATAAAACGCTCTTCCGCAGGATTGGAAATATATCCCAATTCAACCAAAACACTAGGCATTCCGGTTTTACGAAGTACCAAAAAACCGGCCTGCCTTACCCCTCGATCTTTACGTTTAGCAGAGACAAAAGATTTCTGTACTTCTGAAGCCAAACTGATACTTTGCTCCATGTGCTTGTTTTGCATAAATTCAAAAATAATATAGGACTCAGAGGATTTAGGATCAAACCCCTCATATTTCTGCAAATAATTATCTTCCAATAAAATAGCAGAGTTTTCACGCATTGCAACTTCTAAATTCTCATCACTTCGAGCCAACCCTAATGTATAAGTTTCAGTTCCAGCAACGGTACTACCTCGTTTCACTGCATTTGTATGGATAGAGATAAAAAGATCTGCTTTATTACGATTGGCAATATTAGCACGTTCATCCAAATCTACAAACACATCTGCCTTACGGGTATAAACAACCTTGACATCCTTATGGTTTTGAGAGATTAAACTACCAAGTTTTTGGGCAACCGACAAGTTTATGGTCTTTTCATTTATCGACTTACCTTTTGCTCCAGGGTCTTTTCCTCCATGACCGGCATCAATCACAACAACAAAATCTTTCCCTTCTACTTGATTTACAAACAAAAGGGAAAACAATGCGATCAATAGACCCATATATAGGAAAGAAACCTTTACCACTTTACACACGTATGCAAATTTAATGCAAATGTACTATTTTTTAATGAGTAACACTGGGGCGATTCTTTATTTTATTGTGCGAACCTTATACAAATTTATATCCTCAATTGTAAAAACCCGTTTAGGATTTTCACTGTAGATATGATGTGTCCACCAGCTTTCTTCAGCCTTTGTATAAACCAATTCTCCCGTCTCCTTATCATAGTTTATCGATTTCACATGTTCAGCTCCAGCCAATGGTTCAAAAGGAGAGAAAGATTCTTTATCAATATCAAACCAATAAACCCCGTCATTACCGGTAAGTAATAATTCTTTTTCTGATACTTTTACTAAATCATGCCCACTTACAACCGGAATCTTCCAACTCTTTTCCAAAGACAAAGAAGGTTTATCTGTTTGCCAATCTTTCAACATATATGCTCTCAATTCATCATGCCCCAATATAAACAGACGTTCCTTTTCAGTCATCCACACTGCACCATGACCAGAATAGATGGAATCATGATAAAGGACTTGATTCGACTTATCCACATCAAAAACCTCTACACTATTCCCTTTTACATGTGTAGACAAAGCTACCGCTATACGATTTCCCGGAAGAAAGTCAGCCGAATGAGCCATCGGTACATAAGCATAAAACAGACAATTTTTTGTTTCACGCTCCAGCAACAAAGCAATACCACTTGAAGAAGTTATAAGTAATTTAGTATTATTATCAACCAATTTACATTCATCCATATTCCGACATCTTTGATGTAGTTCTTCCGGTATTTGAGAAAAAGAATCCGAAGCTTTCCATTCCCAAACAACACACACGCTATCCTCAATCGAGCGATCAGCATCAATAATCAGAACCTTATCATCCCCACATACGATCAACTCTTTTCTCACATGTCCACATGAAACACCTAATAAACACACCGCCAAAGCAGCAATCAAAAACAGATTCTTTTTCATAAAACACCCATATTTAAATATTCGATAAAAATATCTATTTTTTACGATATAACATAAAAAAAGCCCAAATCTTTCGATTTGAGCTTTCCTCTTATATCTAAAACGGAATTATTCAGATACTACTTCAAAAGGAATTTCAACAGAAACTTCTTTATGAAGTTTTACGATAGCTTTATAACTACCCACTTCTTTAACTGCATCCTTGATATAAATAATCTTACGTTCTACTTCAAAACCAGCTTTTGCCAAAGCTTCAGCAACCTGGATATTGTTTACAGAACCAAAGATTGTTCCAGTTGAACTTGTCTTTGCACCAATTGTCAAAGAAACACCTTCCAACTTAGCAGCCAATGCCTGAGCATCTTCTTTAATTTTAGCCAACTTGTGAGCACGTTGTTTCAAGTTTTCAGCCAATACTTTCTTTGCAGATTCAGATGCGATAACTGCTTTGCCCTGGGGGATTAGAAAGTTACGTCCGTAACCGTCTTTTACTGTTACGATATCGTCTTTGTAACCTAAGTTGATTACGTCTTCTTTCAAAATAACTTGCATATTCTGTCTCCTCTCTTTAAAATTATTTCATTAAATCGGTTACGAAAGGAAGCAACGCCAAATGACGAGCTCTCTTCACAGCTTGAGCTACACGACGTTGGAACTTCAAAGAAGTACCGGTGATACGGCGTGGAAGGATTTTACCCTGTTCATTCAAGAATTTCTTCAAGAATTCAGGATCTTTGTAATCGATATATTTGATACCGTTCTTTTTGAAACGGCAATATTTTTTCTTTTTAACGTCTACTGAAGGCGGAGTCAAATATCTGATTTCTGATTGAGTTGCTGCCATGATTAATTCTCCTTTACTGTTTCTTTAGATGATTTCAAACTTCTTCTCTTAGCTGCATATTCAGCTGCATACTTATCTTGACGGAAAGTCAAGAAACGGATCACGCGTTCGTCACGACGGAAGTTGATTTCCAAAGTAGCGATTGTTTTAGGATCTGCCTTGAATTCAACCAACTGATAGAAGCCTGTAGTCTTCTTGTCGATAGGATAAGCCAATTTGCGCAAACCCCAACTTTCTTCATTCACGATTTCAGCACCCTGTTCTTTCAAAAGGTTCGTGAATTTTTCTACCGCTTCCTTCATCTGAGCGTCAGACAAAACGGGAGTCAAAATGAAAACGGTTTCGTAATTATTCATAAAACACTGTTTTGTATTAGTTATACATTAATTTTTCGCGGTGCAAAGGTAAGAACTTTTTTGGAAGTTGCAAATATAGAATACTTTAAAATCCATTATTCCCATATACAATATCACAATTCGATAATAGATTAAACGTCCTTTTTCATTCCATCTATTAATTTGACAACATCAAAAATATTTACATCTATTTATTGATTCGTTTTTTCAATAGGGAAAAAGCCTTTTGGTATAGGGCTGAATCATTCATTGTATCAAGCATTTCCCTGAATCGGTTCATAGGTATGGTGAATGTCAGTTTGTTCTCCGGCACGAATGGACGGACTGTTGGATCCAAATGCCTCCTTATAACAAATAATAAATTCTTTACAGTCCATTCTTCTTGTTATTTTTCTCGCTCAATATTAATAATTATTCGAATTTATAACACAACCTTGCGTAATATTTGTATGTTATTTTTGTTCTATTAATACTAACTTTGCGAGTCAAAACAAATATATATTGATATGAGAAGGGTTCTATTCTATCCAATCATAGTTGGATTGCTGTTCGCCATCGTGAGTTGCGGACAGAATGTTCAAACGGAGCAAAAGAGTGTTTGGGTAAAGTGTGATACAGTACGCCCCCTAATCTCGAGCGAACATCTTTCGTTTCCCGCACAGGTGAAGGCTGCCGAAGTGGTCAATATGGCCTTTAAGGTAAGTGGTATTTTAGAACGTGTTTTTGTAGAAGAGGGGAAAACTGTTCGACAGGGAGAACTGATAGCCCAACTTGATGCTCGCGATTATGCACTGCAACTTCAAGCAGTAGAAGGCGAGTATTTAAATATCAAAGCAGATGCCGAACGAGCTATTACCCTTTATGCTGATTCGGTAATAACAGCGGCAGACTACGACAAAGCCCGCTATGGATTACAGCAGATAACGGCAAAATATGAAAATGCCAAGAACCAACTCTCCGACACTAAACTATATGCTCCTTTCACAGGAGTGGTAAAGCGTCGCCTATACGACCCGCCAACGGTAATTGGAGCGGGAATGCCAATCGTGGTACTCCTTTCATCAGCTATGCCCGAAATAGAGATCCATATACCTGCATCAATCTATCAGAGGCGTAATGAGATTAGTTCCTACTCTGTAAAGTTTGATTTTCTCCCGAAGCCTATTCCCCTTCGTGTGATCAGTATCGCACCCAATGCCAATGTTGACCAACTCTATGCAGTGCGATTGGCTTTACCTTCAACCATGCATGAAAAACCTTCAGTGGGAATGTCGGCTATGGTTGATATTGATTTTTCAAAGCGTACTAATTCAGGTGTAAAGATTCCCACAGGAGCAATTTTTCATGAGGGAGATTCCGATTTCGTATGGGTATTCTCTAACAACCAAGCAAACAAACGCAAAATCAAGGTAGAAACTCTACACACCGATGGTACAGCAACTATCACATCGGGCTTAAAGGTTGATGACATCATTATCTCGGCTGGTGTACACAATGTGACCGAAGGCCAAATCGTCAAACCATTGCCGGTTACAAGTAAAACAAATATGGGAGGTATATTATGATTGATTTGGGTAAGTGGGCATTTAACAACCAAAAACTCATTTGGTTTTTGGTTGCCGTTTTACTTGTTGGCGGAATACACTCTGCCTATGAGATGAGCAAGTTGGAAGACCCCGAAATACGCGTAAAGATAGCGATGGTGGTAGCTACCCGCCCCGGAGCCTCCCCTTCTGAGATGGAGTTGGAAGTCACCGACCCTTTGGAGAAAGCAATACGAACCATTGGAGAAGTAAAGTATGTCCAAAGCTGGTCACGCAGTGATGTAGCCATTTTGCAGGTTGAACTAAAACCGACCATACAAGATAAAGATTTAGAACAGTGTTGGGATATGTTACGGCGCAAAGTGAATGATAAAGCCACACAACTGCCTGCAGGTACTTCTGTCATAGTGCAAGATGATTTCAATCTCGTCTATGGCATGTTTTATGCACTGACGACAGATGGTTACTCGGAACGTGAACTATCAGACTATGCCACCCTTATCCAGCGCGAACTGACCGACCTTGAGGGAGTGGGGCGTGTATTAATTTACGGTGAACGTGAAGAGAGTATCGATATAACACTTCTACCCAAGAAGATGGCTTCATTAGGTGTTTCACCCGCCGAGGTACTCTCAACCTTACAAGGGCACAACAACGTTTATTATGCAGGTTACTACAATAATGGTACACGCCGCTTGCGTGTAACGGTAGCCGACAAGTTTCATACTGTGGAGCAAATTGGCAAGATGATTATCCAAGGACATGAAGACGACCAACTGCGCCTGTGTGATATTGCCACCATCGAAAACGGATATGCCGAGCCTGTCAGGAACCAGATGAAATATAATGGAGAGCGGGCACTCGGGATTGCAGTCGCGGCAGCATCTGGCACCGATATTGTCAAAGTGGGGAAAGCCGTAGAACAACGTTTAGCAGAGTTATCCGAAGAACAATTGCCAGTAGGCGTGGTATGTAACAAAATATTCTATCAGCCCGAACGGGTAACCGATGCGTTGATGACATTCTTTATCAACCTTATAGAGTCGATTGTGATCGTTATTGTGGTACTGATGCTTACTATGGGATTGCGTAGTGGCATTATTATCGGTATCAGTCTGTTGACGATTGTTATCGGGACATTTCTGATACTCGGTTTCTTTGATGGTTCGATGCAACGTGTATCGCTTGGCGCATTTATTTTGGCTATGGGTATGCTTGTCGATAATGCGATTGTGATAATTGATGGTATTCTTGTTGATCTCAAACAGGGCAAACCACGTGGAGAGGCTATGACAGCCATAGGCCGTAAGACGGCTATGCCATTATTAGGAGCAACATTTATAGCCATCCTTGCCTTCTTTCCGATATTCCTATCACCCGACACTGCAGGTGTCTATGTTCGTGACCTGTTTATTGTGCTTGCCGTAAGCCTGTTGCTTAGCTGGGTATTGGCCTTAACTCACGTCCCATTAATGGCCGATAAATGGTTGAAAATACCCATAGTTAAAAAAGAAGATAAGGAGTTATATAGTAGTCCTATTTATAGAGTACTACGTTCATCGCTTCTTTTTTGCCTCAGACATCGTTGGACCGTTATTCTCTCCGGTGTAGTACTTATCGTGGCAAGTGTGTTTGGTATCCGATATATGAAACAGGGATTTTTCCCCGATATGACTTACGACCAACTGTATATCGAGTACAAGTTGCCAGAAGGGACAAACTATACGCAAGTTGAACAAGACTTAAAGCAGATAGAGAAGTACCTTAAAACCCATGATGAGATAACAGATATAACCACTGCCATCGGGGGAACACCTGCCCGTTACAATTTGGTACGCAGTATCGCCACACCCTCGCTCTCTTATGGTGAATTAATTGTCTCTTTTACCTCAGCAAAAGCACTGAACCAGCATATTGCCGAGATACAACATGATCTCACGAAGCTTTATCCGGATGCCTATTTAAAACTCAAGAAGTACAATATCATGTACAAAAAATATCCCATAGAGTTACAGGTTATAGGTCCTGACCCGGCTATTCTAAATTCACTCTCGGATACGATTCGTAAGATTATGTTACAAACGCCCGAAGTTTCGCTTGTAACATCCGATTGGGATGAAAAAGCTCCACTTTTGGAGGTTGATTATAATCAGCTGTTGGCTCGCCGAGCAGGAGTTAACCGTGAAGATATTTCGATGTCTCTCCTCACTGCTACGGACGGTATTCCCATAGGCAGATTTTACGAAGGTCGTAAGGAGAACACCATCTATTTGAAATGTATGGAAGAGAATGGGCAAGCTATTGACAATTTGGACAATGTGCCAATCTTCTCAATGCTACCTAACATAAACAAGATACTAAACGATGATCTATTGCTCAAAGTAAAGAGCGGGACTATCAATCAAGACGAAATTTTACGCCAATTAACGGCCACTACGCCGCTTACGGCATTAGGAAGTGGTGTGAACATCGGATGGGAATACCCCACCATCGCCCGTTACAACGGGCAACGTGCCCAAACCATTATGTGTTCTCCCATAGAAGGAATAGAGACAGAGGCTGCAAGACTGAAAGTAGAATCCAAGGTTGAGCAAATTATTTTACCCGAAGGTTACTCATTTCGTTGGGGCGGCGAAAAGGAGGCTAAAGATCAGACAATGCATTACCTTTTTAAGCAGGTACCGCTTGGAATTATACTTATTATCGCGGTGTTGATCCTCCTCTTCAAGGACTATAGCAAACCTGCGCTTATCTTCTGTTGCATTCCTTTGTTAATAGTCGGTATTGTGGCAGGCATGCTCCTCAGTGGCAAGGTGTTTAATTTCTGTGCGATCGTAGGAGCTTTGGGATTGATGGGTATGCTCATCAAAAACTGCATCGTATTGATGGACGAAATAAATGCCCAAATAGAGGCAGGAGTTTCAAGCATCGATGCTCTTATCGAAAGTTCCTGTTCGCGCCTACGTCCTGTTATGATGGCTTCGCTTACAACTATTCTCGGGATGATACCTCTACTCTCGGATGACCTGTTCGGATCATTGGCGGTTACGATAATGGGAGGATTACTATTTTCGACATTTGCCACACTGGTTTATCTTCCTATATTATATGCACTATTTTTCAAAATAAAAATCAAATAATGAAACGAATATATATCCTATTATGGCTTTTGTTGCCACTTATGGCAATGGCACAGAATCCCCTTTCACTTGAAAAGTGTATCGAACTGGCCAAGCAAAACAATAAACGCATTTCGGCAGCTGAATTTCAGAGTGAAGCGGCTCGTTACCAACGAAGAGGCGCTTTATCTAATTACCTTCCTCAATTTTCCATTACAGGGACAGGGCTTTATTCGACAATAAATGGAGCGCTGGGTATGGAAGGAGGTTTGTTGCCCGTAGTGGGGGCAGACGGTATACCGACAGGTGCAGGAGCATACTTTCCGGGGATAAACTTTCAGTACGAGGTCGATTGGCTCTATGGAGCCGGCATTCAGGTCAAACAGCCAATTTTCACCGGTGGAAAGATTACGGCAGGTTATAAACTATCCAAAGCGGGAGAAACCATTGCTTTACAAAATCGCCGTTTGACCGAATCTGAGATTGTAGTTGAGACAACACGTGCATACGCTACTTTTGTTCGAGCTGAAGATATGCGTAAGATTGCTATATCTTACAATGAACTTCTTAAAGAGTTAATACGTTCGGTTGAGAAAGCGATGAGCAATGGTGTAAAAACGCGTAACGATTTGCTGAAAGTCGAAGTAAAACTTAATGAAAGTGAACTGAATCTGCTTCGTGCGAAAAATGCCTGCCGTTTGGCTGCAATGAATCTTTGCCACTATATAGGGACATCATTAGACAGCACAATAAAGGTCAGCACAGAACTTCCTGCTACTGATTATGCGATTACCCCATCAACAGACATAACGAATCGCCCCGAGGTACAAATGCTTGCAGCCAAAAGTGAGGCGATGCGTCAAAAAGTAAAGATGGCACGAGCCGAAATGTTGCCACAAATAGGGCTTGTTGGACAGTATGGTTATATGCACGGATTAAAGTTGGCGGGTAATAATCTATTCGACAAGTGGAATTTTGCAGCCGGCGTTCAACTTTCTATTCCTATTATCGGATTAGGTTCGTACTCAAAGTACCGACAGGCACAGATGAATTATCGTGAAGCACGAGCCGAAGAGGAAGATAAATTGAGATTGATGACTTTAGAGGTAACACAAGCAGCTAACAATCTCGAAGAAGCGGCATTTGAGGTACGTCTTGCCGAAAAAGGTGTCACTTCTGCAACCGAAAATCTACGTGTAAGCAGTAGTCAATATCGTGTAGGCACAGAGACCCTTTCCGACCATCTTGAAGCACAAACTTTATGGTTGGAAGCAGAACAGACACTCATTAATGCCCGCATAAATCAGTTCCTCCGTTGGATTGAATATCGTAAAGTAACGGGAGCAATTAATTAATTCTCTTTTTCCTCGGACTTATTTGAAATTACCTCGGTTGTAATCTCCACTTAAGTCCGATGTAATTTTGACTACATCATATAGTAATATCTTTATCTTTGTAGCCAAAAATCTGACAATTATGCTTATAATAAGAAATACATTCATAATGATACGAAAATGTTTGTTTACGCTTTTGGCCTGTTTTTTTATTTCGTTCACTTATGCTCAATATGTTCCGGATATTTTAGGGGATGATTATCTATGTCGGACAATCCAAATGCCGGATGATTATGAGGGGAAGGTGGTCTGTTCGTTGATCAAAAAGTCGCAGTCGCCGGATACAAAACAGGCAATCCTTTATATTCATGGATATAATGATTATTTCTTCCAAAAACAATTAGGTGACAGCGTGCAAGCGCATGGCTATAATTTTTATGCGTTGGATCTCCGTAAATACGGGCGTTCCATACTGCCAAATCAAGATCCTTTCTTTTGCAAAAGCTTGAAAGAATATTTTGCGGATATTGATACTGCATTAGCAATCGTCCGGGAAGAGGGGAATGAAAAGATATTACTGATGGCTCATTCTACCGGCGGATTAATTACTCCTTATTATATGCATCACAAACAGGAGAAGGCAAAGGTGGATGGTCTGATTTTGAACAGTCCCTTTTTTGATTGGAACTTGAGTTGGTTCATGGAAAAGATAGTCATGCCGGTCGTCTCCTTTATCGGCAAAATCTTTCCTAACATTGTTGTCCAAGATGGCGGTATCAGTTCGTATGCCCAAAGTTTGTTAAAACAGTTCAAGGGGGAATGGGAATATGACACCCGCTGGAAAACATTATATGGACATCCGAAAAAAGCAGGTTGGATTCATGCAATACATGAGGCTCAGCAAACAATTCAAGAAAAGGCCGATCTGAAATGCCCGGTATTGGTTCTCTCTTCAGATCAATCATTTCCGGAGACATACGAATGGAACGATGCCTATTTCTCTTCCGATATCGTATTGGATGTAGAAGATATTCAAAAATACGGGCAAACATTAGGAGATTATGTGACACGTGACACGATCCCTAATGGGATACACGATCTGATTCTTTCCCGAGAAGAAGCACGTAACCATACCTATTCCACTATCTTTGATTGGTTAAAAAGGTATTCTTTTTAGAAAGATGTTGTAAATGATAGGTTTTTAATCCTTACATTTGCCACCAATTAAGAAATAGAGCAATGAAAGTTTCAAGAATTTTATACGTTATTTCCTTTATAACAGTATTACTGAATAGTACCCAAAGTATAGCACAGACAGATGAGTTTGAAAATACAACTTCATATAAGGCAGAAATATTCGGTTCTGCCGGTACCGGTTCCAATACGCCTTTCTGGATGGTCAGCAATCGTTATGGATTAGTTCCTTTAGATGCAAACAATGGATATTTAAACCTAGGAGTGGCTCATCAACAAACTTTTGGAAAAGGTTTCAGATGGGGTGCCGGATTAAATGTTGTAGCAGCAGCACCCCGCCATCATAATGTTTTCATCCATCAAGTTTATGCCGAATTAGGATACAGAAGTTTATTGTTGACAGTCGGCAGTAAAGAGAATCGCCATTCGCTTTGGGATCATGCTTTGAGTTCGGGAGATATGGTTCAATCCACCAATGCACGCCCGATTCCTGAAATAAATCTGAGCATGCCCACATTCTCTATCGTTCCTTTAACAAAAGGTTGGATGCAGGTCAAAGGGGATTTTGCCGTTGGGAAATCATTTGATTCCGGTTACTTAAGCCATTTTGCGAATGCAAATCAGACCTATATAGAAGATGTGCTTTGGCATCACAAATCTTTCTATATCCAAATCAAAGACACAAGAAACGATTTCCCGCTATCCGGAATTATCGGTGTACAACATTGGGCACAATGGGGTGGGACTTCCAGTAATACCAAAATAGGTGAACAACCGCATTCATTCAAAGATTTCATCCGTGTAGTTTGTGGGAAAGAGGGTAGCGGGGATGCCACACTCTCCGACCAGATCAATGTATTAGGAAACCATTACGGTTCGTATGATTTCAAATTGTCATATAGCCTACCTACATGGAGTGTATCGGCTTACCATCAACATTACTTTGAAGATAAGTCGGGGATGATCTTCAGAAATGGAACAGATGGTTTATGGGGAGTACAAGTGGATTTGCCAAAATTCCCATGGATACGCAAAGTGGTTACCGAATATTTGACTACACGAGACCAAAGCGGTTCGTTCCACTTTATCAACTTTGACCATGACAAGTATCATGCAACTGGTGGTGGTGGTGATAATTATTATAACAACGGTGAATATCGGACAGGTGTCTCCTATTTCGGTCATACCATAGGGAATCCACTCATCACCTCTCCCGCCTATAATACCAATGGAGATTTAGCATTCAAGAACACTCGTGTACGTGCATGGCACTTGGCTTTTGAAGGTGACTTGTCAGCCACTGTATCCTACCGACTCAAATACACTTTGATGAATAGCTGGGGTACGACTTATGCTCCTTTTACCGACAATAAACGTGGGTGTTCGGGATTAGTTGAAATCAAATACCACCATCCTCACCTATCTGGTTGGGAATTTTCGGGAGCTATAGCGGCTGATGCAGGTTCTTTATATGGAGACAATGTTGGTTTCAGCTTAAGTGTCAGCAAACGAGGCATATTAAAATCTTGGAAATAATAATTACTTGTATTGCTCCCATAAGGCAGACGCAATGATTTGCTGGGTTTCATCAGCCAATCGTTGCAAGTCTTTATTGGAAGTTTCTACGTCTGCTGTCGAAACCGGAACATGGATAACCATCTCCATAGGATGGCGGTGGATATTCAATGAGCCGATAGGAACTATCTCAAAAGGACCGTTCAACGTGATTGGTATAATGGATAGCTGCTGGTCAACTGCCATCTGGTAAGCCCCCTTCTTAAAACGAATCATTTTCCCGTCATAAGTACGTGACCCTTCTGGGAAAACCACTACTGACGCACCATGTTTCAAACATTGTTCAGCCTCTGCTACACTTCGAGTTGCTGCTTTACGTGTGGAATGATCGACAAAAATAAATCCTGCGGCTTTACATGCTGCACCAACCAAAGGGATCTTTGAAATTCCGGCTTTCATGACCCACTTAATGGGTACTCCCAAAAAGCCATAAATTAAAAAGATATCAAAAGCTCCTTGATGGTTCGCAACAAACACATAAGATTTCTTTCTGTCTATATGCTCCCTTCCTTTAACGCTTACCGGACAAAGAGCCAGATAACAGGTCAGACGTGACCAAATCATTCCCGGATAATAGGAAAAAATTCTTTCACCTCCCAACAAACATCCAATGATTGTTGTCAAAGCTGTCAAAGCTGTCAGCACTAAAAACAGCGGGACGGCAATCAGCCATAAATAAACTAAATAAAGTATCCGTAGCATAAATAATCGGTTAATAACGCAAATATAAAGGCTAATTTTAAAGGTTTCATTATTTTTGTCTCAAAAAATTTTTGCAATCGGGTTATTATTGCTTTATTTGCAGTAGGAAAAAATAATATATAAAATATCTACCACCATGAACGAATTATTAAAGAATTTAGGAGTTATCATACTTCTTATCGGTGTTATCATTTTAGCAGTTCCAGCTATCAACGGAGGTTTATCTAACACAATCCTTATGGCTGGTTTAGTTACTATTCTTTTAGGTTATATCGGTCACATCGTTATCAACAAAAGACTTGAGTAATACTTTTATACTGACTAAAAAAATAAGAGGGTACATCAAATAATAATGATATACCCTCTTATTTTTTCTTATGCTTCACCTTTTACCCCGCCCATCGGTGGTACAAAATCTTCAAATCGGGCAGTCTTCCCTCCTCCGGATTGTTCTTCAAACTTAGAAATATTATCCTGCAAAGCAAAAAGCAAACGTTTTGCATTGTCCGGAGTAAGAATTACACGGCTCTTTACTTTAGCCTTAGGAGCTCCCGGTACTACCCGAATAAAATCTAAAATAAATTCTGAAGAAGAATGAGATATTATAGCTAAATTAGCATACGTTCCTTGTGCCATCTCTTCTGACAATTCGACTTGAATTTCATTTGTTGGTTTGTTGTTTTCCATAATTTTCTACTGTTTTCTTAATTGTTTCTTTTTACAAATATAGAGATAATTCTACTTGCCTTCAAATAAAAAAGGCTACTGAAATCAATCAGTAGCCTCTTTTATGTTATCTTATCATCTTATTAATCATCGTCTCTGTCCATCGCATTAAAGTCAACGACACTTCTACGATTTGACATGATACGATCAAAATCATCCTTTGCACCCACAACCAATCTGTCAAAATCACGCTGTCCTGTACCAGCCGGTATTAAGTGACCGCAAATAACGTTCTCTTTCAAACCTTCCAAACGATCCACCTTTCCATTGATAGCAGCTTCATTCAACACTTTAGTTGTTTCCTGGAAAGATGCAGCAGACATAAAGCTACTTGTTTGCAAAGCGGCACGAGTAATACCTTGAAGAACTTGGTTCGCAGTAGCTGGAACTGCATCACGAACTTCAACCTGTTTCAAGTCACGACGCTTCAACATACTGTTTTCATCTCTCAACTTACGAACAGTCACAATCTGACCAGCTTGTAATGTCTGAGAATCTCCCGGATCTGTAACGACTTTCTTACCCCAGATACGATCATTTTCGTCCATCACTTCCAACTTATCAACAACCTGCTGTTCCAAGAAACGAGTATCACCCGGTTCAATGATTTCTACTTTGCGCATCATCTGACGGACAATAACCTCAAAGTGCTTGTCGTTGATCTTTACACCTTGTAAACGATAAACATCCTGAATTTCATTTACAATGTATTCTTGAACAGCTGTCGGCCCCATAATTGCCAAAATATCAGAAGGTGTGATTGCACCATCAGACAACGGCATACCAGCACGAATATAGTCGTTTTCCTGTACAAGTAACTGTTTTGATAGAGGCACCATATATTTCTTAACCTCACCTAACTTAGATGTTACAGTAATTTCGCGATTACCACGTTTTACCTTACCGAAACCAACTTCACCATCAATTTCAGAAACAACTGCCGGATTAGAAGGATTTCGTGCTTCAAATAATTCTGTTACACGTGGCAAACCACCGGTAATATCCCCTGCCTTACTTACTGCACGTGGAATCTTAACCAATACTTCACCAGCTTTAATGAAATCTCCTTCATCTTTTACGACGTGAGCTTCCAGTGGCAATGAATAATTCTTCAAATAATTACCATTTTCATCTACGATGTGAGCGGCTGGAACTTTCGTTTTATCCTTTGATTCGATAATAATCTTTTCTTTCAAACCGGTTGTTTCGTCACTTTCTACTTTGTAAGTAACATTTTCAACCAAGCTTTCAAACTCAAGTTTACCTGACACTTCAGAAACAATGACTGCATTGAACGGGTCCCATTCAATAATCACATCCCCTTTCTTCACTGTATCGCCATTCTTAAAGAACAACTTAGAACCATAAGGGATATTATGTGCTAACAACACAATCTTTGTCGTAGGATCAACAATTCGAAGTTCTGCCAAACGGCTAACGACTACTTGGAACGATTTGCCATTCTCTTCACTCTCTACAGCACGAAGTTCTTCGATTTCTAATACACCATCATATTTTGATGTAATGCTATTTTCTGTAGCAACGTTAGAAGCAATACCACCGACGTGGAATGTACGCAATGTCAACTGAGTACCCGGTTCACCAATAGACTGAGCAGCAATTACACCTACAACCTCACCTTTCTGAACCATTTGATTTGTTGCCAAATTACGGCCATAACATTTAGCACAAACACCTCTCTTTGATTCACAGGTCAATACAGAACGTATTTCCACGCTTTCAATTGGAGAAGCCTCAATTATCTTGGCTGCATCTTCACGAATTTCTTCACCTGAACGAACAATAATTTCACCTGTCAAAGGATGAATCACATCATGTACAGATACACGACCTAAAATACGTTCACTCAAACTTGCTATTACTTCATCGTTATTCTTCAACTCAGTACATACCAAACCACGAAGCGTACCACAGTCTTCTTCATTAATAATAACATCATGAGAGACATCCACCAAACGACGAGTCAAGTAACCCGCATCTGCAGTCTTCAACGCTGTATCGGCCAACCCCTTACGAGCACCGTGAGTAGAAATAAAATACTCCAATACAGACAAACCTTCTTTAAAGTTTGAAAGAATCGGGTTTTCAATAATCTGTCCACCCTCAGCTCCACTCTTTTGAGGTTTTGCCATCAAACCACGCATACCAGACAACTGGCGAATCTGTTCCTTAGAACCACGAGCACCAGAGTCCATCATCATATAAATAGAGTTGAAACCATCGTTATCAGCAGTTAATTGTTTCATTAATGTGTCTGACAACTTACTGTTAACATGAGTCCAAGTATCAATAATCTGGTTATAACGTTCATTATTGGTAATGAAACCCATATTATAGTTATTCATGATCTGCTCAACATCATCATACCCCTCTTTAACCAAAGCATCTTTCTCTGCAGGAATCAATACGTCTGCCAAATTGAAAGACAAACCACCTTTGAATGCCATATAATAACCTAAGTTCTTAATGTCATCCAAGAATTGAGCTGTACGAGCAACACCACATGCCTTGATTACTTTTCCGATAATATCCCGAAGGGCTTTCTTACCCAAAACTTCGTTGATATAACCGACTTCTTTTGGAACATATTCATTTACCATCAAACGTCCGACAGAAGTTTCGACCATATTCTTTATCGGGTTACCTTCTTTATCTATGTCATCTACATAGACTTTTATCTTGGCATGAATATCAACTTTCTTTTCATTATATGCGATTGTTGCTTCTTCCGGTCCATAAAAAACAAGTCCTTCACCCAAAGTTCCTGCACGCATTTTTGTTATATAATACAATCCCAATACCATATCTTGAGAAGGGACTGTAATAGGAGCACCATTCGCCGGATTCAAAATATTATGAGAAGCTAACATCAACATCTGTGCTTCCAATACCGCCTCATTACCTAATGGCAAGTGAACAGCCATCTGGTCACCATCGAAGTCGGCATTGAATGCGGTACAAGCTAATGGATGTAATTGAATAGCTTTACCTTCAATCAATTTAGGTTGGAATGCTTGGATACCCAAACGGTGCAATGTCGGTGCACGGTTCAATAATACCGGATGACCTTTCATTACATATTCCAAAATATCCCATACAACAGGTTCTTTACGATCTACGATTTTCTTTGCAGACTTAACAGTCTTCACAATACCACGTTCGATTAATTTACGGATGACGAACGGTTTATAAAGCTCTGCTGCCATATTTTTAGGGAGTCCGCATTCGTGCATCTTTAATTCAGGACCTACAACAATTACAGAACGGGCTGAATAGTCTACACGTTTACCTAACAAGTTTTGACGGAAACGTCCTTGCTTACCTTTCAAACTATCAGAAAGAGACTTCAACGGACGATTAGCATCAGTCTTTACAGCACTTGATTTTCGTGAATTATCAAACAAAGAATCAACAGCTTCTTGAAGCATACGTTTCTCATTACGCAAAATAACTTCAGGAGCCTTAATGTCAATCAATCGTTTCAAACGGTTATTACGGATAATAACGCGACGATACAAATCATTTAAGTCAGAAGTTGCAAAACGACCACCATCTAATGGAACTAATGGACGTAATTCAGGAGGAATTACAGGTATTACCTTCATTATCATCCATTCCGGTTTATTTCGACCTTTAGAGGAACGGAATGATTCCACAACTTGCAAACGTTTTAATGCTTCATTCTTTCGTTGCTGTGAACCATCTGTACTTGCACGATGACGTAACTCATAAGACAATGAATCCAAATCCAAACGAGCCAATAAATCATAGATAGCTTCAGCACCAATCTTAGCAATAAACTTATTAGGATCTGTATCTTCCAACATTTGATTTTCTCTTGGAAGATTATCCAATATCTGCAAATATTCTTCTTCAGATAATAAGTCTAATTCTGCTACATTTTCAGCACAACCAGGCTGAATAACAACATAGCGTTCATAATAGATAATAGAATCAAGCTTTTTTGTAGGCAAGCCTAACAAATAACCGATCTTATTAGGCAAAGAACGGAAATACCAAATATGAGCGACAGGAACAACCAAATGAATATGTCCCATACGTTCACGACGTACCTTCTTTTCCGTAACTTCTACCCCACAACGATCGCAGACAATACCTTTATAACGAATACGTTTGTACTTACCACAATGACATTCATAATCCTTAATAGGACCAAAGATACGTTCGCAGAAAAGTCCATCACGTTCCGGTTTGTACGTACGATAATTTATTGTTTCTGGTTTTAAAACTTCACCACTGGAGTTTTCAAGAATCTCTTCTGGAGAAGCCAAACCTATTGTTATCTTTGAAAAGTTACTCTTTATCTTGTTTTCTTTTCTAAAGGCCATATTTTTTATTTATAAAGAGTTATCAATGATATAAGTAGATGAGTTTTTTCTCATCTACTTATCTGTTTTTTTGAATTAATCTAAAGTAAAGCTTAAACCAAGACCTCTCAATTCATGTAATAATACATTCAAAGATTCAGGAATACTTGGTTGAGGCATTGGATCTCCTTTAACAATAGCTTCATAAGCTTTTGAACGTCCAACTACATCATCAGACTTAATTGTAAGGATTTCTTGAAGAACATGCGCAGCACCAAATGCTTCCAATGCCCAAACTTCCATTTCCCCAAAACGTTGACCACCAAATTGAGCTTTACCACCCAACGGTTGCTGAGTAATAAGAGAGTACGGACCAATAGAACGAGCATGCATCTTATCGTCAACCATGTGACCCAACTTCAAGAAATAGGTTACCCCTACAGTTGCAGGCTGGTCAAAACGTTCACCTGTACCACCATCATACAAATAAGTCTTTCCATATCGAGGTAGTCCAGCTTTATCTGTCCATTCATTCAAATCATCCAACGTGGCACCATCAAAAATAGGAGTAGCAAACTTCACATCCATTGTCCGGCCAGCCCAACCTAATACAGCCTCAAAAATCTGTCCCAAGTTCATACGGGAAGGCACACCTAACGGATTCAAACAGATATCAACTGGAGTTCCATCTTCCAAGAAAGGCATATCTTCTTGACGAACGATCTTAGAAACTATACCTTTATTTCCGTGACGACCCGCCATCTTATCACCCACTTGGATTTTACGTTTCTTAGCGATATAAACCTTAGCCATTTGAACAATACCAGTAGGAAGCTCATCACCAATCGTAAGGTCAAACTTCTTACGTCTTAATTCAGCATCCAATTCTTTGTATTTTTTCAAATAATTCAAGATAACCTGTTTGATAAGTTCATTCTTATCCTCATCAGCAGTCCAATCACTTACCTGTACTGCATTATAATCTAATTCTTCCAAAGCTTTGCGAGAGAATTTAACACCTTTCGCAATAATCTCTGTATTCATGTAATCTTTAACGCCAAGAGATGTCTTTCCATTTGTCAGCACTAACAACTTATTTACCAACAAATTCTTTAATTCTGCCATCTTAACATCGTACTCTTCATCTATTTTAGGAAGAATAGCCTTATCTGACAATTTAGATTTACGTTTCTTAATTGCTTTAGAGAACAATGCTGTTTCAATCACAACCCCACGCAAAGATGGAGTAGCTTTTAATGACGCGTCTTTTACATCCCCTGCTTTATCACCAAAGATTGCACGAAGTAACTTTTCTTCTGGAGATGGGTCAGATTCACCTTTAGGAGTAATCTTACCAATCAAAATATCTCCCGGTTCAATACGAGCACCAACACGTACAATACCTCTTTCATCCAAATCTTTTGTAGCCTCTTCGCTAACGTTAGGGATATCAGAAGTTAATTCTTCCATGCCTCGTTTTGTTTCACGAACCTCCAATATATATTCATCAACATGAACAGAAGTAAAGAAGTCCTCACGAACCATACGCTCGTTCAAAACAATAGCATCCTCATAGTTGTAACCTTTCCATGGCATATAGGCTACTTTAACATTACGTCCCAACGCTAATTCTCCATTTTGAGTAGAATAACCTTCAGTCAAAATGTCTCCAGCTTTAACACGTTGTCCTCTGTGACAAATAGGACGTAAATCGACAGTAGTACTTTGGTTTGTTTTACGCCATTTAGGGATTATATATGTCTTAACCGCATCCTCAAAACTTACAAATTCTTCATCTTCAGTACGGTCATATTTTATTTTAATACAAGTTGCATCAACAAATACCACTTCTCCATCACGTTCTGCCATAATCTGAGTGCGAGAATCACGAGCAACCTGTGCTTCTATACCCGTACCTACAATTGGAGCATCCGTACGTAACAAAGGAACTGCTTGACGCATCATGTTAGATCCCATCAACGCACGGTTCGCATCATCATGTTCCAAGAAAGGAATCAAAGATGCTGCAATAGAGGCAATCTGTTGAGGTGCAACGTCCATTAAATCCACTTCTGAAGGAGGAACAACAGGGAAATCAGCTTCAAAACGAGCTTTAACTTTATCACGAATGAATTTTCCTTCATCGTTCAAAGGAGCATTACCCTGAGCAATTGTCATTTCTTCTTCCTCCTCAGCTGTATAATATTGCAACCCTTCTTTTGAAAAATCTACTTGACCATTTACAACCTTACGATAAGGGGTTGAAATGAAACCTAAATCATTAATTTTAGCATAGACACAAAGAGAAGAAATCAAACCAATATTAGGACCTTCCGGAGTTTCAATCGGACAAAGACGTCCATAATGCGTATAGTGTACGTCACGAACCTCAAATCCGGCACGTTCACGAGACAAACCACCAGGTCCCAAAGCTGACAAACGACGTTTATGAGTAATTTCAGCCAATGGATTAGTTTGATCCATAAACTGAGACAAAGCATTTGTTCCAAAGAATGAGTTAACAACAGAAGAGATTGTCTTCGCATTAATCAAATCAATAGGAGTAAATACTTCATTGTCGCGTACATTCATTCGTTCACGAACAGTACGAGACATACGAGCCAAACCAATACCAAATTGATTATATAACTGTTCACCGACAGTACGTACACGACGGTTACTTAAATGGTCAATATCATCAACAATAGCCTTTGAATTGATCAACTCAATCAAATATTTGATGATTTCAATAATATCTTCTTTAGTTAAAACCTTAATATCTTCACTTGTCGTAAGGTTTAACTTTTTATTAATTCTATAACGTCCAACTTCTCCTAAATCATAGCGTTTTTCTGAGAAGAATAGATTTTGAATAACTTCACGTGCACTTGCATCATCTGCAGGTTCTGCATTACGAAGCTGACGATAAATATATAAAACAGCCTCTTTTTCAGAGTTACTCGGATCTTTCTGAAGAGTATTATAAATAATTGCATAATCAGAAAGATTTTGATCTTCACGATGCAACAATATATTCTGAGTTCCTGATTCCAAGATTTCATCTATGCTATCAACATCAAGAACCGACTCACGATCAATAATTACATCATTACGTTCAATTGATACAACTTCGCCTGTATCTTCATCCACAAAATCTTCAACCCAAGTTTTTAAAACACGAGCAGCAAGTTTACGGCCTATCAATTTTTTCAAATTGGCTTTTGATACTTTAACCTCTTCTGCAAGATTGAAAATTTCTAGAATGTCTTTATCGCTTTCAAACCCAATAGCTCTTAAAAGAGTTGTTACTGGTAATTTCTTTTTTCGATCGATATAAGCATACATCACATTATTAATGTCTGTAGCAAATTCGATCCAGGAACCTTTAAAAGGAATAATACGTGCAGAATACAATTTTGTACCATTAGCATGAGTACTTTGTCCGAAGAATACACCCGGAGAACGGTGTAACTGAGAAACAACAACACGTTCTGCACCATTAATAACAAAAGTACCTCTATCCGTCATATAAGGGATAGGGCCCAAATATACATCCTGAATAACCGTATCAAAATCTTCATGATCAGGATCTGTACAATACAATTTTAACTTTGCTTTTAAAGGTACACTATAGGTTAACCCACGGGCAATACATTCATCAATAGTATAACGAGGGGGATCTATATAGTAATCCAAGAACTCCAACACAAAGTTGTTACGAGTATCTGCTATAGGAAAGTTTTCAGCAAATACTTTATATAATCCCTCCTTTTTTCTTTTTTCTGGAGGTGTGTCTAGTTGAAGAAAGTCTCGGAATGACTTCAATTGTACTTCGAGAAAGTCCGGATATGGGAACTGATTTTTTATCGAAGCAAAATTAACTCTTTGGTTTTCAGCTGTTGAAGACATTTATTATGGATTTTATTGAACTTATTTAAATTATAGACACAAAAAGGTTAAGAATCCTCTCCTAAGAAGATTCTTAACCAAATCACCTGATAACCAGGTTATAAAGCTTATTTAAGTTCAACTTCAGCTCCTGCTTCTTCTAACTGTTTTTTCAAACCTTCAGCATCAGCCTTAGCGATACCTTCTTTAATTGCACTAGGAGCGTTATCTACCATATCTTTAGCTTCTTTCAAACCAAGACCTGTTAATTCTTTTACTAACTTAACGATAGCCAATTTGTTTGCACCCGGTGCTTTCAAAACTACGTCAAAAGAAGTTTTTTCTTCTTCTGCAGCAGCAGCGCCAGCAGCAGGACCAGCAACAGCAACAGCTGCAGCTGCAGGTTCGATACCATATTCTTCTTTCAAAATTGTAGCCAATTCGCTAACTTCTTTTACGGTCAAGTTTACTAATTGTTCTGCAAAAGCTTTCAAATCTGCCATTTTTGTATGATTTAAATGTTTGTTTATCTGTGTAAATTAATTAAAAATTATCTTTCTTCCAAAGTTTTCAATAAACCATGGATAGTTTGTCCTGATGACTGAAGAGCAGAAATAACATTCTTTGCTGGAGATTGCAATAACATGATAACATCTCCAATAAGTTCGTTTTTGCTCTTGATATTTACTAATGCTTCAAGATTTTCTGCACCCACATAGAAACTTTCTTGTACATAAGCAGCTTTCAACTCTGGTTTAGCAGGAGCATCCTTTTTAGCATCCTTAGTAAAATCTTTAATCAGACGAGCAGGAGCATTAGCAACCTGTGAAAACATCACAGCTGTATTACCCTTCATTGAAGCATATAAAGGAGAAAAATCACCCTCTACATTTTCCAATGCTTTCTTAAGCAAATTGTTCTTAACAACAACTAACTTAACTTCTTTCTTGAAACATTCTCTTCTTAATTTGCTAGTTTTCTCAGCATCTAAAGCTTCGATATCTGTCAAATAGAAGTTAGGATATTCCTTAATGATCTCTGTCAGTTGACCTATAATAACGCCTTTATCTTCCTTTTTCATTGTCTAATAATTTTAATTAGTTTTCTTCAACTGATTTAGGGTCAATTTTAATACCCGCACTCATTGTACTTGAAAGATAAATGCTCTTTATATATGTACCTTTAGCAGCAGACGGTTTCAACTTCAAAAGAGTCGAAATAAATTCCTTCGCATTCTCACGAATCTGATCAGCATTAAAAGAAACCTTACCGATTGAAGTATGAACAATACCAGTCTTATCTACCTTAAAGTCGATCTTACCTTGTTTAACTTCTTTCACTGCATTGCCTATTTCATTGGTAACAGTACCACTTTTAGGGTTCGGCATCAAACCACGAGGACCTAATACTCTACCCAAAGCACCGATTTTACCCATGATAGAAGGCATTGTGATAATAACGTCAATATCAGTCCAACCGCCTTTAATCTTATCAATATACTCTTCTAATCCAACATAGTCAGCACCTGCAGCTGTAGCTTCAGCTTCCTTGTCTGGTGTACACAATGCTAGAACCCGAACCTGCTTACCTGTTCCGTGAGGTAATGAAACAACACCTCTTACCATTTGGTTAGCTTTACGAGGGTCAACACCTAAACGAACATCAACATCTACAGAAGCATCAAATTTAGTAGTAGTAATTTCTTTTACTAAAGCTGAAGCTTCTCTTAATGTGTACGCTTTCCCAGCTTCAATCTTGCCTAAAGCCAACTTTTGATTTTTTGTAAGTTTACTCATTTCTCAATTGAAGTTTATTAATTATTACCCGGGAATGTCCCTTTAACAGTGATACCCATACTTCTTGCTGTTCCTGCAACCATTTTCATAGCTGACTCAACAGTGAAGCAATTCAAGTCGACCAATTTGTCTTCCGCAATAGCCTTAACCTGCTCCCAAGTAATCTCAGCGATCTTAGAACGGTTAGGTTGTGCAGAACCACTCTTCTTCTTTGTAGCTTCCAATAACTGAATTGCTACAGGAGGAGTTTTAACGACAAAGTCGAAAGACTTATCGACATAGTAAGTAATTACAACAGGTAAAATCTTACCAGCCTTGTCTTGGGTTCTGGCATTAAATTGCTTGCAAAACTCCATAATATTAATACCCTTAGAACCCAAAGCTGGTCCTACTGGTGGAGAAGGGTTTGCTGCTCCTCCTTTAATCTGCAATTTGATTTGTCCAGCAACTTCTTTAGCCATTGTTTCTAAAATTTTTTAGATATAACATCGATAACGATAAAGAAAGACTATACTTTTCGTAACCAGAGCATTACTCTTTCTCTACTTGCATATAACCTAACTCTAGAGGGGTTTTACGCCCAAAGACTTTTACCATCACTCTAAGTTTCTTTTTCTCGGCATTGACCTCTTCGATTTCACCAATGAAACCACTAAATGGTCCAAAAGTAATTTTCACATTCTCTCCTACATAGAATTGGATATCTAAGTCTTCCTGCTGTTCCTGTAATTCATCTACCGTACCTAAAATACGATTAACTTCTGCAGGACGAAGAGGAACCGGATTATCAGATCCACCTAAAAAACCAATTACATTAGGAATGTTTCTCAATCGATGAGCGACTTCACCAACTAAAGCAGCTTCTACTAAAACATAACCAGGCAAATAAGCTCTTTCTTTCATAACCTTTTTGCCATTACGAACAGTAAAAGTTTTTTCAGTCGGAATCAAGACCTGTGAAACATATTCTCCTAAGTCAGTATTCTTTAATTCAGCTTCAAGATACTCTCTGACTTTATTCTCCTTACCACTAATAGCTCGAAGAACATAAAATTTCTTTTGAATATCAGACATACCTCACCAACCGATTAAAAGATTTTTTCATAGAAGAAACGCATCACGCCTTCAAAGCCCATATCAATAACAAAGATTAATACTGCGATTATAAGGGAAGCAAACATAACAACCACAGCACTATTGGAAAGCTCTGTTCTTGTAGGCCAAGAAACTTTATAAACAAGTTCGTTATAAGATTCCTTAATATAGTTTATTATCTTTTTCATCGAATCTATAGATTTTAGCACGGAACGAGAGGCTCGAACTCCCGACACCTGGTTTTGGAGACCAGTGCTCTACCAACTGAGCTAGTTCCGTAAATAGCTAGCCTTTATAAAAAGGCTAGCTAATATTAATTAATGAATTAGTCTTCCAATTCTGTAATCTGACCAGCACCTACTGTACGACCACCTTCGCGGATAGCGAAACGCAAACCTACGTTACAAGCAACCGGGTAAATCAATTCAACATTGATAGACACATTATCACCAGGCATTACCATTTCAGTTCCTTCCGGAAGAGAGATTTCACCAGTAACGTCCAATGTACGGATATAGAACTGCGGACGATATTTGTTGTGGAACGGAGTGTGACGACCACCTTCTTCTTTCTTCAAGATATAAACTTCAGCCTTGAACTTAGAGTGTTCTTTTACCTGACCCGGGTGGCAGATAACCATACCACGTTTGATTTCATTCTTATCGATACCACGAAGCAACAAACCAACGTTATCACCAGCTTCACCTTGATCCAATAATTTACGGAACATTTCAACGCCTGTAACAACAGATTTTTTACCTTCTGCACCTAAACCGATAATCTGAATTTCGTCACCTACTTTAACGATACCAGTTTCGATACGACCTGTAGCAACTGTACCACGACCTGTAATTGAGAACACGTCTTCTACCGGCATCAAGAAAGGCTTATCGATTTCACGCGGAGGAAGAGGAATCCAAGTATCACAAGCTTCCATCAATTCCATTACTTTGTCTTCCCACTGAGCATCACCGTTCAATGCACCAAGAGCAGAACCACGAACGATAGGAGTATTGTCACCATCGAAATCATAGAATGAAAGCAATTCACGCATTTCCATTTCTACCAATTCCAACATTTCTTCGTCGTCTACCATATCACACTTGTTCAAGAAAACAACCAATTTCGGTACGTTTACCTGACGAGCCAACAAGATATGTTCACGAGTCTGAGGCATAGGACCATCTGTTGCAGCACAAACGATGATAGCACCGTCCATCTGAGCAGCACCAGTAACCATGTTCTTAACGTAGTCAGCGTGACCCGGACAGTCTACGTGAGCGTAGTGACGGTTAGCAGTCTGATATTCTACGTGAGAAGTATTGATAGTGATACCTCTTTCTTTTTCTTCAGGAGCGTTATCGATAGAATCGAATGAACGTAATTCTGAAAGACCTTTCTTTGCCAATACTGTTGTAATAGCAGCTGTCAAAGTTGTTTTACCGTGGTCAACGTGACCAATCGTACCAATGTTCACATGTGGTTTCGATCTGTCAAATTTCTCTTTTGCCATAACTTAATTGTTCTTTATTTAATTAATGATCTTGTCGATATTTTTATTTACTCTAATTCTATCAAGAGCCTAAACCGAGACTTGAACTCGGGACCTCTTCCTTACCAAGGAAGTGCTCTACCGCTGAGCTATTTAGGCGACTTAAAAAGAGCGGAAGACGGGGCTCAAACCCGCGACCCTCAGCTTGGAAGGCTAATGCTCTATCAACTGAGCTACTTCCGCAAAAATCAGTTAATATAAATACTAACTCTTTTCGTGGGCAGTGATGGATTCGAACCACCGAAGGCGTAAGCCAGCTGAGTTACAGTCAGCCCCATTTGGCCACTCTGGTAACTGCCCTAAATTTGAGCCTCTTGTCGGATTCGAACCAACGACCCCGAGATTACAAATCACGTGCTCTGGCCAACTGAGCTAAAGAGGCATTGTTTTATTGAGTATCAATCTCTCTCGATTGCGAGTGCAAAGATAGATATTATTTTTTAATATGCAATAGATTGATACGATTATTTTTATATTTGTTTGTCTTATCCGTAGTGGTTGGCAACAGAAAAAGGGGATAAGTATTTATTCCCGAACTATTTATAAACTTTATAAAAAGAGAGAAAATTACCTCCGACTTAAATGAAATTAGGTCGGACATAAATAAAAATACATCCGATGTAATCTTTTTCTTCATTTATATTACATTTTGTTTGCTATATTTGCGTATTCATAATGAAAAAGAGAAAAGATGACAAAGGTTCAAACCATATTAGCAGAGTTACCTATAGAGAAGAAAAAACTATTCACCCCGATATTCGGAAATATTGATAAATTTTATACAACGGTCTATCTGATAGCTCGTAATGAGCATGTGACAGAACAAGAAAAACCGGATAGGTATGAAGATCGTTTGCAGGTTATCCGACAAATTCGGATTAGAGTGGAGAAAATCCTTGATTCGTTTGGACTGGATGGGACTGATATAGTGGCTGATATTGCCAGTGATTATTTTGAGGATTATGTAAATTACAAGGAGCCGGAAATCTCTTTGACAAACGAAGAGTTTATTGGAATCATCCAAAAAGTATCTCGAGCTACTTGTTAGTATATAGGAGCATTGCAGGAATTAAAATAACGATGGGAGAACAGGATTTATGTCTCTTGTCGTTTTTTAATGTTCTTTTTTCTTATATTTAGGTAAATATTGTATATTTGTCCATTAATATGGCAGAAGTTAAGGACACGGTTCGTATCATTCGATTTGTCTTAGTCGGAACGTTGAATGCTTTGATTACAGCTTTAGTCGTTTGGCTGATGATGGATATCATAGGATGCAATTATATTATTTCCAATATTGTTGCATATATAATTGCACAGACCCATAATTTCTTTTGGAGTAAATATTGGATTTTCACTTCTCAAGAAGGTAAGTTCCAGAGGGAAATACCTTTATTTCTTTTAGCTTTCGGATGTGCATACGGTGCCCAATTTCTGGCTTTATTGCTTATGGTCGAAATTGGAGGTCTCAATGAATATTTAGCCCAGTTCTTGGGGTTATTTGTTTATGGGGCTGTGAATTTCGTTATGAATAAACGATTTACATTTAAAGAAAGGTTAGGACGTTTAAAATAACAACATCATAAAATCATTACCATGAAGAGATATAATTTTTTAGCTTTCGATATAGGTGCGACCAGCGGTCGTGCGGTATTGGGAACATTGGAAGGAGAGAAGTTTGAGATGCAGGAGATCCAT
>SUXM01000038.1 GCA_015060925.1 Parabacteroides distasonis | reverse complement strand
GCGCTAACCGAAAGATTGCCTACGACCTGTTGTTAAAGTTCAAGGCACATTATCCTGAATGGTTTGAAGAACGAAAAACGCCAGAAGGTGTTACTGTATCTGCTGAAGAACTAAAAGAATTAAAAGATATGCCTACTATCGCAATGGTGGCAAGTGTAGGAAGTAATGACGAAGCAGACATGTACAACTATCTTGGTGGCGTAAAAAATGATAAACGTTCGGAAGATTTGGATGCTGCTTTCAAGCAGGAGTATTCCAATTTCCGTGTTGTAATCGTTGTGGATATGTGGATTACAGGTTTCGATGTGGAATGCCTAACATATATGTATAATGACAAACCGCTGCAAAAACATTCGTTGATACAGACCATCAGTCGTGCAAACCGCAAATATGCGGGTAAGGAGTATGGATTAATTGTTGACTATATAGGCATACGCGACCAGATGATGGAAGCCAGAAAAATGTATGGCGGAGACAATTCGGTGGCATTGACTGAAGATGACATAGAACAAGCTACTTTCATATTCCGTGAGTATATGGAAATTCTGAAGGAGCTGTTCAAGGGCTACAATTTAGCACCATTCTTAAATATTGAAACAGACCCGGCAACAAGATATACCTTGTTGGCTAAGGCTGCAGAATATGTTTTCTCTTCAAATGAAAGTTTCAATTCTGTCAATAAGGATGGAAAGAAAACAAAGAAAGTCTCTTTCAAAACTTACTTCCTTCAAAATGTGAAGAGAATGCGAAAGGCTTATGATCTTTGTCAACCATCGGGAGAACTTAGCGAAGAAGAATCTGCATTGGCACAATGTTTCATGGCTATAGCCGGTATGGTTTATAAAATGAATGGAACTGATGCCCCTGATACTGACACTATGAATAGACGAGTGGCCAAAATGGTGGAAGAGGCTTTGAAGTATAATAATGTGGAGAGCATTCTTGAAGAAGGCGATGAAATGGATATATTCGGACCTGAGTTTACAGAAAGACTTGAAGATATCAAGATGCCTGCTTCCAAACTGGAAACATTGATTAAACTTCTTCGTAAGCAGATTACTGAATATGGGAGAACCAATCAAGTTGCATCGAAGAAATTTCAAGAAATGTTGGAAGCTACCATTCAAGAGTATCATAACAGACGAAAATTCCTCTCGGAACAAGAGGCAGGAGCAACTCAAGAAGCAACAGCCGAAAGTATCATCAAAAATGCCACAGAACAGGCCTTGAACATCTTAAAAGGTATGCAGGCTGACAGAGAAAGCTTCCGCAAATTAGGTCTGACATTCGAAGAAAAAGCTTTTTATGACATTCTTATACATTTGAGAGATAAAAACAATTTTGTCTATGGTGAAGATAAGAATGTAGATGGTATTGTTGTTAATGAAAAGTGCAAGAGCCTTGCATGCAAGATTAGAGATATTATTGATGCAAAATCGACTTTTGCTGATTGGCTAAACAACCAGCGAGTGCGTGACCAACTGAAACAAGACATCAAGATTTGTCTTGTTAAGAATGGCTATCCTCCACAGTATACCCCTGAGGTCTTTCGTGAAGTGATGGAACAGGTGGAAAATTTTAAGGACAATGAATCTGTAGATTATAGTGAGGTAAGAGAAGCTTCTACCCCTGTAATATCAATGTATACTCCGATGGAAGAAGAATCTAGATTGATGATTGCTGCGGAAGATATATTCATTTATGGCAGTATCCCAGTAGATTTACCTGATACGAAACGTGTTGACCTTATAGATGAAAAGCTTAATCTGATTCTAATGTATGCTATTGGTAGTGGAGCTCGTCAGAAAACTGAAACAGCAGGTAAAATAGCATTGGGAATCAAAGAAGGGGTGCTTAAGGATGAACAGATGGCCGCATATAAAAGCTTGAAATATCTAATGTTTCATTATTGGAGTAACCCAAAAGCGTATGAACTGATTAGTGAACCAATGTTTGTCGACAAAGATTCTGTTCCGGCTGACTATCTTATTAGGTTGGAGAAAGATGCCGTAAAATTCCTATTATTGGAATATAATCCTCTGCAATCTGCGAATTTAGGAAACATCAATATATTAAAAACACAAAGAAGAGGTGAAATCAGATATCTCCCATTTGTGACAACATTAGAAAGTATCAAAGATGAATAGAATAGTTCTCATAGGTAATGGATTTGACTTGGCTCATGGTCTTAATACTGGTTATTCACACTTTTTCTATTGGTGTTTAAGACAATATGGCTATAATTTATTACATGGATTGGGTAAGAATGTCTCGGATGGTTTATGCTCTATTAAGATAAATGATGGTATAAAAGTTTCCAATTGGGCCATGGTCTTCCAAGGATGGTATTTTGCAAGGGAAAATCCGTTTATTCCATGGAATGAAATTGATGCTTTTGATGAAGCCATAAAAGATAAAAAATTATGTAAATTCACAATTACAAGCCCTCTTTTTAAAAGGATATGGAAACAAGTATCATTAGGATGGGTAGATATTGAAAATGAATACTTCTCTCTTCTAACAGAGGAGAAAATATCAATGGAAAATGGTTTTATTCAACCAAATTATAAAGAACTTAATATTCATCTTGATATTTTACGTGATAAACTAATAGAATATTTGAAGTCTGAGAGTAAAAATGATTGTTCTGTTATTGATAAAATAAAAGATATAATATATAGACCAATCAAGGAGCAAGAAATATCCGTGTCTTTCAAAAAAAAGTTTGATAGCAGCATATCGAGTGATGTAGCACCTAATGCAACTATGTTTCTCAACTTTAACTACACAAAAACACCGGAAAAATATGTATTAAAAGGTTCAGATACTATAGTCAATTATATACATGGGAACCTTGATAATCCAGAGTGTGTTATTTTTGGCTATGGTGATGAATTAGATTCAAGCTTTGTAAAACTTCAAAACATGAATGATAATGAGTGCTTGCGTCATATAAAGTCTATACGTTATTTAGAATCAGACAACTATCGAAAGATGTTGAATTTTATAGAGTCTGATACTTTTCAGGTAATCATTTTGGGACACTCGTGTGGAAATTCAGATCGTACTCTTCTGAATACTTTGTTTGAACATAGAAATTGTGTTTCTATAAAGCCATATTACTATGTGAAAGAAGATGGTACAGATAATTATCTTGATATTATACAGAATATTAGTAGAAATTTCACTGATATGAAAATGATGAGAGATAGAGTCGTTAATAAGACATTTTGTGAAACAATTAAATAGCAACAAGAATAATATTGTTAAAAGTTCTTGGCTAGAAAACAAAAACGGCGTGTAGTTGTTGGGGTACACGCCGTTTTTTTGTTTCAATTATTCTTCGATGGGGATTAAGCGAACTTTGAGTGTGCTGCTTTGTCCGGGTTTTAAATTCGTGTCGAAAACAACACGATAGCTGTCCGGATTGGGTGCATCATAGCTATGAGGTGGATTGTTGTCTAAGATTGTGAATGAAGCTGAAGCCGGGCTGTCTAACACCATCTTCAAACGTTTTCCTTTTTGTGTTAATTCCAATGTCCGTTTGTCTATCTGTTTAGGAGTTGCACCGGTGACCATGGTCCAGCGAACTGAAGCAGGTTCTTTGCCTGCTTGTATCCGGTCAGTTATTTGCAGGTAACTTTCTTTTATTAAGACTACCTCACGAGTCGCTTTTTTCAAAGTACCACCAAATAAAGGAGTCATGTTTAACTCTCCACCCAGTTTAGAACCTTCCTTATAGATACGGGTAAAATCTACATGTCCATCAACCAAATGGTCTTTACCGTTTACTGTAAGTGTGTTGTGTGTGGTGTTATGGTATCTGAATACACGCCAACGGTCTCCGGTTTGGGTACGATCCCATATATTCAAGTTCTCTTTTTCTAAAGAGTGGTAATCTTGCAATCCTAAATCTCCAGCCCAACGAACACCGAACGCATCAAAAACAAAAGAACCTCCATCCATGTGGGCATGGTTCTCTTTTGCTTCACCTCCTTTAATGGCAAGATAACAACCTTTATCTTTTTCCCAATCGGTTCTAATCAACACAACCGGTACACGACCACGACCAACCCAAACCTTTTCGGTTGGAGGAGTTATCTGCTCTAATGAGTAATGGGAACCGTAGATAAGCATTAATGGTTTGTATTGGTCAGTGATATAAGAGCCACCTTGAGATAAGAATGTTTTTTCACTCCATAGGAGAGAAGGGTCGTTTGCTTTGGATGCAAACCAATACATTGCCGAGAATCCGGACATATTTGTACCACAGTCACTGAAGTTAAATGGTTTGTGGCTTGAACCTACCATGTACTGCATGAAACGGGCTGATTCGATAAATCCGGGAGTTTGGCTTAGTCCGCCGTCTTTACCAAAAGTAGATTCCAGGCCGGCAATCAGTAATACGTTGAACGAGGTACCATATCCCCAATAAGCATAACCTTCCGGATAGTTACCGTCAGGACCATATGCAGCCATGGATATTGGCAATGATTTAATGGAGCGTTCGATAATCTCTATAGACTCTTCACGATCTGTTTCTAATAGAGCCAATGCTCCAAATACCATGCCTGCATTACATACTTGGTTCCAATTGTGGACAGCACGTAAAAACTTGTTGTGAGGTTCTACTTTGGAAGGAGCAAGTCCCTTTTGAAGGATGGCTTTACGTACCATCTGTTTAGTCTCCGGTTGTAATTTGTCGTATAACCAGTCGTAACCGATAGCCATGGCCATCGTTACAGTTGCAACATCTAAGAAATGAGAAGGGTTCCAACTTTCAAAAGAGGCCAAGGCAACCATCTCTTGCTCTGCTCGTAATTGGAATTTTTCATCACCGGTCATACGATAGGCAAAGGATAAGGTTAAGATACGATTGAGTGATTTGGTCAAAAAACGCATCCCAACCTTTGTAAAGGTCTCTGTCGGTTGAATCAGTAGTTTGTTTGCTTCGGAAATGATTAGGTTATAGACCTCTAACATTTCCGGCTTTCCTTGTATGTTTTGTTTGATTTTTTGCTCTTCTCCCTTTTTCATCAATAGACGGGGATGAGGCTCAAATTCGTCATAGTTGAATGTTTGAGCAGATAGTTGGAAGAATATGGGTATTGATAATACCCATATCCATATAAGAGTGAGTTTTTTCATAATAGTATCAAATTTATAACTGATTAATGAAATAACATATCCGGAGTTACCCAAACAAACTTGTCATTATCAGATTTACGCAATTCAATTTCGCATAAGTTCCAATAGGTAGGCCAACCTCCTAATCTGTTTCCTAAGAATACTACTTTTAATTCATGCAAACCTTTAGCTAATGCAATAGAGGTATCGTGGCGAGAGAAACGTTTAGTTTCACCTGCATTGTTGATTAACAATTTTCCGTCAATCCAAACCTCTTCATTGTTGGAAGAGATGAAATAGACACCATCTTCAGGAATGTTGATATAACCTGTAGCAATAGCTGAATAAGGTTTTACCGCACGGATAGATCTCCAACGTACGATATTTTTGTTGATCTCAGCTAAATCCTTGATGGTTGATTTTTCCCAATCAGTTGCTTTCGCTAATTCATTTACGTTAAGGAATGAACCATAAGTTTTTTCCATGATCAATCCCGGAGTTACATTTGCCACCTCTTTAGCCGGAGCCAATGTCTGTTTTTCGACTGTGATGGTACGAGTTTGACTCATTTTACCGGAAGGTAATACGGAACGAATCTTCAATACTCCAGATTCTGTGAATGGGATAGGAGTAGTGTAGATTGTAGAGGTTGCTGTAGGCTCTGTTCCGTCTAATGTGTATACCATTGTCACCGGACGAGATGTCTTAAATTCCAATGAAACAGAGTCGATGAATGCAACAAAGTTACAAGATCCATTCGGCTGTTCCGGTTGAGGTATGTAGTAGTTGATATCATATTGATCTAAACGAACTAAAGCATTGTCAAGACGACGTTCAAAATCTTTATAATCTTTACGGTTTAGAGGAGACCATGCTACTTCTGCCAAAGCTAAGATACGAGGGAAGCCTCTGTATTCTAAGATATCTGTATTGTATAGATATTCACCCCAAAGATTACATTGTACCCCTATGATGGAGTTGGCTTTTCCTATAGCTGCTAAGGTATCCGGTATAGGGTTGTAAGCATATACTTTTTCTAATGGAGCATATCCACCGATTGCTACCGGTTCGATTTTGAAGTCAGCTTGGTAATTGTCGATATACATACCTTTACTACTTGGGGTCATGATAACGTCATTACCTAAAGCAGCGGCAGCAATACCACCCTGTTCACCCGTCCAAGACATCACTGTGGCAGTCGGGCTTACACCACCTTCCAAGATTTCTTCCCAGCCGATAATCTTTTTATTATGTTTTTCTGTAATGTATTTCTCCATGCGTTTGATGAAGTAGCTCTGCAACTTTTCTTCAGCCGAATGTTCTTTGTCTGCTCTCAAACCCTCTTCACGGATTCTCTTTTGACAAAGCGGACAAGTCTTCCAGTAATCTTTACGACATTCGTCACCACCGATATGGATATATTCGTAAGGGAATAAAGGTATTACTTCGTCTAATACATCTTGTAGGAATTGGAAAGTACTTTCTTTACCCGCACAATAAACAATCTCTTCGATACCCCAAATATTACGAACCTTTTCTTGTTCTCCGCTACAGCTTAGATGTGGGTAAGCGGCGATAGCCCCTAAACCGTGTCCCGGTAATTCGATTTCAGGAAGAACAGTGATAAAGCGGTCTGCTGCATACTGAACAATCTCTTTTACCTCTTCTTGCGTGTAGAAACCACCATGTTCACTACCGTCACCATTGATACGGTTAGAACCGATTTCAGTCAATTTTGGATATTTCTTGATTTCAATACGCCAGCCTTGGTCGTCTGTTAGATGCCAATGGAAACGGTTAATCTTGAACATAGATAGGATATTCAAGTATTTCTTTAGGTTTTCAACCGGGATGAAATGACGGCATGGGTCAAGCATGGTACCACGATAAAGGAAACGCGGTTCATCTTTTACAGTCACACATGGAACTGTCCAGGCAATGCCTTTTACAACTTGTTGACTTTGGATTTCTGCCGGAAGCAATTGCATCAAAGATTGCATACCGTAGAATAAACCTTGGCTGTTTTTAGCCTTAATAGTTACGTTTGCAGGAGTGACATCCAACGTATATCCTTCATTGTTTACATCCAATGTCTCATCGATTATCAAAGTAATACCGTCAGTCGCTTTTTCATTATTTACAGAGATGGAATATCCGGTTGCCAGATTCATTTGAGCTGCAAAAAATTCTGCAACGACTTTAGCTTCCGGTGTAGATGCACTGATTTTAGTACCTTTCTTTAATTGGTAGTTCCCTTCGTTTTGAACGAGACTTACCGGAGTAGGGATGACATTGATGCCTTGGTTGTAACTTTTTGGTTCAGATGTTCCCTGACTACAGGATGCCAACAGACATAGTATAGCACCCAAACATAGTGAAATTGATTTTAGCATGTATTGATTGTTTTTAGGATGAATGAATATATAGCAAAAAGGGCAGTAAAAACTGCCCTTTCTTATTTTTTACCAAGCAAAGATCGGATAATCTTTCATGATGTTGTTAACCTTTTCACGAACAGCAGTGATTGTTTGATCGGATTCAGGAGAACTTAATACGGTATCAATCAATTCCACAATTTCACCCATCAACGGTTCTTTAGCACCACGAGTTGTGATTGCCGGTGTACCGACACGGATACCGGAAGTCTGGAATGCTGAACGGCTGTCGAATGGTACCATGTTTTTGTTTACTGTGATATCAGCAGCTACCAATGCCTTTTCTGCAACCTTACCTGTCAATTCAGGGAATTTTTTACGTAAGTCAATCAGCATACTGTGGTTATCTGTACCGTCAGAGATGATTTTATAACCTTTATCCATGAATGCCTGTGCCATGGCAGCAGCGTTTGCTTTCACTTGAGCTTGATATGTTTTGTATTCCGGTTCCAATGCTTCACCAAATGCAACGGCCTTAGCAGCAATTACATGTTCCAATGGACCACCTTGGATACCTGGGAAAACTGCAGAGTCTAACAACTGGGACATCTTTTTGATTTCACCTTTCGGAGTTTTTTTGCCCCAAGGATTTTCAAAATCTTTACCTAATAAGATAATACCACCACGAGGACCACGCAAGGTTTTATGGGTAGTAGAGGTAACGATGTGTGCATATTCCAATGGGTTGTTTAGCAAACCTGCAGCGATCAAACCTGCCGGGTGAGCCATGTCGATCATCAAGATAGCACCCACCTTGTCCGCAATTTCACGCATACGTTTGTAATCCCATTCACGAGAGTAAGCAGAACCACCACCGACAATCAATTTGGGTTTCTCACGTAATGCCACCTCTTCCATTTGGTCATAATCCACACGACCAGTATCTTCTTTTACATTATATTCTGTAGCACGGTATAAAATACCAGAACTGTTTACTGGAGAACCATGGGAAAGGTGTCCGCCATGTGCCAAATTCAATCCTAAGAAGGTATCACCCGGATTCAAAACTGCCAAGAAAACAGCAGCATTGGCTTGTGCACCTGAATGAGGCTGTACGTTTGCCCATTCTGCATTGAAGATTTGTTTTAATCGTTCAATGGCGATTGTTTCACTTTGGTCTACGACTTCACAACCACCATAATAGCGTTTGCCTGGGTATCCTTCTGCATATTTGTTTGTTAAGCAGCTACCCATCGCTTGCATTACTTGGTCGCTCACAAAGTTTTCAGAAGCGATCAACTCAATCCCTTTTAATTGGCGTTGATGCTCTTTTTCAATGATGTCAAAAATGATATTGTCTCTTTTCATCACTTTTTAAATTGGTTATTGTAATGATTTACACCTGCTAACAGGCATAATAAGGTGCAAATATATAAACAAATTTTGTAAGAAGAAACAAAGTTGTTTATATATATGTATGATACATTGATAAAAGCTTAAAGGGATAGTCGGATTACCTCTTTACGTTTACTGCTTTCCCAGGCTGCTTCGATCAGGTGGATAACTGGTAATACTTCCGTAGCATCTGTTTGCAAAGTTTCACCCAAGCGGAGATGGCGGTAAATATTGTCATAGAATCCCGCATAGTTCCCCGGAAGGCTGGGGTACTTTTCTTGTATGAACTGTCCGGCCTTCTCAGTATGCAGAAGACCCCATATCGTTTCATCCTCTACACCCCAGTTAGGAGAGTTTGGCATGTAACCGGCATTGAGGTCTGCCTCTTGTCTGTCTAATCCGTATTTGACAAAGGAACCTTCTGTACCATGCAGGACAAACCGAGGTTCAGGTTCGCACATCAGATAACTGGATTTTAAAGTAATCTTAACGTTTGGAGCTTTTGATGGACGTAGGAGATGAATCACAAAATAATCATCAACCAATCCACCGGTACGGATTATGTCAATATCAGCAAAGATCGCTTCAGGTACACCGAACAGCTGTACTGCTTGGTCAATCACATGCGCCCCTAAATTATAGGTCAATCCGCCACCCATCTCTCCAGTCTCTTTCCATGTACCCTCTTTAATAAAGTTACGGTAACGGGGAAAAGTTGATTCAAATTCAACCAATCGGCCTAATAAACCTTTATTTAGAACCTCTTTGATCGTCAAGAAATCGGAATCCCATCGTCTGTTTTGATAGACACTTAATGCCAATCCTTTAGATTTTGCTAAATCTATCAGGTATTGTCCCTGTTCAACGGTTGTTGTAAAAGGTTTTTCAACAATCACATGTTTACCCGCTTCCAATGCTTTCCGGGCATATTCATAATGGGTACTGTCTGGCGTATTTACTACAATCAGCTCCAACTCATCCATTGCTATCAGCTCGTCAAAACTACGGACAATACGTGCAGAAGGATACCGTTCTTTGGATAGTTCTTTGCTACGCTCTGTGATGGCAGTCAGTTCAAATGCGGGATTTGTACTGATAAATGGTGCATGAAATATCTGTCCGGACATGCCAAAGGCAGCCAATCCTGTTTTTATCTTTTTCATAAATTGAATCTCTTTTTGCGAAGATAAACATTATTCATCAATTTTATTGATTAAGTAATAGATTTTATCAGTTGGATAGTAATCAAAAGTCCATTAATTTTGTTATCAGAAAAAAGAGGTTGAACAAATAAAAATAAAATAGAATATGGCAGTAAAGTTTTATAAATGCAATCATTGCGGAAATGTGATTGAAAAATTGGTTGACAGTGGAGTATCTGTGGTATGTTGCGGACAAAAGATGACAGAGCTTGTTCCTAATACAGTCGATGCAAGTCAAGAAAAACATGTTCCTGAAGTCAAAATGTTGGAAGATGGTCGTTTAAGAATTGAGGTAGGAAGCGTACTTCATCCGATGTTACCGGAACATCATATCTCATTCATCTATGTGGAAACCGATCAAGGTGGTATCCGAGTGGATTTGAAAGATCAACCTATTGCAGAAGTGTGTGTATGCAGTGCCAAGCCGATAGCAGTGTATGAGTATTGTAACCTGCATGGCTTGTGGAAAAAAGAACTATAATATTTAAAAAAGTAGGTTATCAATTAGTCTTAAGGCAAAAAAATTAGAGGGTTATTTAAGAACTTAGAGTTACAAACAAATAAAAAAGTTGGAGATATGGAAACAAAAGATAAAGTATTGGCAGTGTTAAAAGAGGCAGGCGAACCTTTAAATGCAGGAAAGATCACAGAATTAAGTGGTCTGGACCGCAAAGAAGTTGATAAAGCAATGAAGCAACTGAAAGAAGCAGGAGCAATCATTTCTCCGGTTCGTTGCAAGTGGACTCCGGCATGATTTGACCCTTTAATTTAGAAATAGAGAAAGCGAGTGGAACTCCAATAAAAAAGAGTTTCACTCGCTGTTTTTTATTGGAGAGTTTTTCTGCTATGATTATTTGGAAGCAGGAGTTAATTCGTATATTTGAGAAAAAATAAAATAATAGTGCTGTAAAAACGTACCCGATTCCTAACCTCGGTTGTATAAAGTATAAAGAAACATTAAAATCTACTTAAAGCATGAAGAAAAGAATAAGAAACAACAGGGGTTGGGTAATCATTATCTCGGCGTTAACTGTGACTTTACAAGCGCAAGCACAGAACCTCATTACTTTAAAACTGGAAAATAAGCCATTGCCTGCCGCTTTGAAACTAATCGAACGTGAAGGAGGAAAGAACGTTGTTTTCTCCGTGACAGAAACGGAAAAATACCACGTCTCTGTCGACATTCAACAAAAGACACAAGCTGAAGCCATCGGTATGATTCTGCAAGGTACACCTTTTATCTATAAGGAGCGAACTGACTATTTTGCCATCCAAAAAAAAGATGTACAAAAGAATGTCATCGAAATTAGAGGCATGGTAGTGAACGAGAAGAGTGAACCGATGCCGTATTGCAATGTCTTATTGCTTGTTTCTGACTCTACTTTTGTGAACGGATGTGTTACCAAAAATGACGGTTCCTTTCTGATGATAGGCGAAGAAGATGTTCCCTATTCTTTACGAGCTTCGTATATCGGATATACTACAACTACCCAAACCATTAGCGAAAAGAATATGATTCAACTCTTTCCCGATTCGAAGATACTGGAGGAAGTGACCATTACAGCCGAACGTCCTTTGATAGAGCCGAGTGCCAATGGATTGAAAGCAAACGTTATCGGTACTTCGCTTGCCAAGATGGGGACAGCAAGTGAGATGTTGAAGCACATACCATTCGTGACGGGCAACGGCGGGAACTATTCTGTATTGGGACATGGTACACCCGAAATCTATATCAATAACCGTAAAGTACGTGATATGGGGGAACTTGACCGCCTTCGTGCAGATGAGATTGTATCAGCAGAAGTTATTACTACACCAGGAGTAGAATATGCCGCCAATGTACCAGCGGTTATCCGTATACGTACCATTAAACAACGTGGACAAGGGTGGAGTGGAAGTTTGCTTGCTCAATACACACAAGGAAGTTTGGCTAATGGTTACGGAATGCTTTCACTCAACTATCGTACCAGAGGATTGGATATCTTCGGGATGGCTAATGTGACACGAGGAACACAATATGGTAATAGTACAGCCGATGACCGATTGGAGGCATCTTCTATATGGGAGGTACATACCCAAAAACATTATAATCAAAAACAAGATTACTTTTTCGGTGTATTGGGATTCA
>SUXM01000012.1 GCA_015060925.1 Parabacteroides distasonis | reverse complement strand
GGTTTTGCAAATGGTGACTGACAAGACATAAACAAGGTCAGCAGGAATTTTTTACATAAATGGACATGAATGTATATAACCTAAAATAAGAATAAATTTTAATAAGGGCTGCCCAAAAAGAAAAAATGCAGTTACCATCCTACAGATACTTGCAGAGAGGATAAAATTTACTTTTAGACCTTTTGGGATAGCCCCTATTAATACTTCAGATAAAATTCCTAAGGTTATATTTTCAATCCTTTGGACCGGGTTTCCTCCTTGGCATACAGCCTCGTATGCCCGATTATGACATGGTTGTCAACGATACTATCCACAGGACTGCGTATCTGCGGCGATGTATCTTCGGGATACTGCGCCTGCCTGTTCTGCGCATATTCCGCTTTGGACTTGACCTGCTGCCCCTCGTTCTCCTTTTCGGCGATTTCGGGCGTTGGCGGCGCAAGTTCCAGCTGGATTTTTCGGTCAAGTGCAGCAAGTTCGGACTTCAACTGTTTCAGTTCGTCCTCCTTCTTCCACACTTTGCCCGCTATCTCCTGCAACTGCGGTATCTCCCTCTCCAGCACTTCATTCTTAGTCTTATACTGGTCGATGATGGAGGGGATGCGTTCCAAAGCGTTGAGGAAGTTGCGGGCGGCGGCCAACGGGTCAGCCATTGCCAGATGTCCGTTGTTGTAGGTGTACTTGTAGTTCCCCTCTACCACGAAGCGGTTGTCGGTGAACTCCAATCCCTCTTTGAGTATCCTTTCGCTCACCACCTTTATCGGAAAACCGTAAAGTTCTCCGACCTGCGTGTAAAGCCCGCCTGTAGTGGCGTTTTTCGCTATCTCCTGCAAACGCTTTCCGATGACCTTCTCATCGGCGGAATCCACACCGTCCACCTTTATCATATTAAGGCGGTTGCCCTCCTTGTCGGTCTGCACCACCGAAAGGAAGCGGTTCCAGTCCTCCGTCATGGCATCTATGAAAGCCGTGTTGTTGCGCAGTTCGCCGGTCTTTGACTCCAGTTTGAACTCCGAATCACGCTTGCCCTTGTTGAACGACTTGCGTTCCCCTTCGAGCGAGGCAATACGCTTTTCAAGTTTCGCCTTGTCCAACAGATCGGTGTTGCCGGAGAGCAACGCCATATACTCCGAGAAGTTCATGCCCGATTTTTCGTCCATAGCCCCCTCGTCGATGGTACGTGCACCCATCGCACCGCTTTTAAGCTGGCTGATGAAAGTCTGCTTGCAATGCAGGAGGTTGAACTTGTAGCTGTCCAGTGACTTCTCCACTGCGTAGATGATTACATCCACGTTGTTCCCGGCGAAATGCTTGGCTATCTCATTCCCGGCTCTAACTCCGCGTCCGTCACGCTGTTGCAGGTCGGACGGTCGCCACGGCGTGTCCAAATGATGGATTGCCACACACCTTTTCTGCGCATTCACACCCGTGCCGAGCATGGAGGTGGAGCCGAACAGCACACGCACCGTTCCGGCGTTCATGGCATCTATCACCGCCTTCCGCGCCTTGTCGGTCTTGCACTCCTGAATGAAGCGCACCTCGCTTGGCGGTATGCCGTAATCCTCCGTCAGTTTGCGCTTGATTTCCGAATAGACGTTCCACCCGTCGCCCGGCTGGTATGTACCCAAATCCGAGAATACGAACTGCGTTCCCTTCTGCGCGTCGTATTTTTGGTAATACTCCGCGATCATCTTGGCACAGTGGCTCGCCTTGTTGTCGGGGTGGTCTTCATAATTCGGGTCTATCATACGCATGTCGAGTGCCATCTTGCGGGCATAGTCCGTGGCGATAAGCATCTTCGCCTTTTCCTCCGTTTCCGAAAGCGGCAACCTGCCCAATAGGGTGGCATCGCCTGTCTTGGCGAACTGCATCAACTTCTGTATGAAGTCCTCCTGCTCCGGCGTGGGTGGTATGTGGTGCAGTATCTCATTCTTGTTGGGACGATCCACACCCACATCCTCCGCCGTGCGGTAGTCCGTGATTTCATTATAGAAGGCGGCAAGTTCCGGCACTTTGATGAAGTATCGGAAACGCTCCTTTTGGACCACATTATTCGTTACGTTAAATTCAAAATCCGTTGTCTTCTTGGCGAATATCGCCGCCCACGCATCGAAACACCGGATGTCCTGCCGTTCCAGCTCCTTCGGGCGCAAATACTTGAACAGCAGGTACAACTCCGTCAGCGAGTTGCTGATGGTAGTACCCGAAAGGAAAGTCGCTCCCAAATCCCTGTCCGTGCGCTCCTGTATGGTACGGATGGCAAAGAGCATGTTCAGTGCCTTTTGGCTTCCCTCGCTGTTGCCCAGTCCCGCCACACGGTCATGGCGCGTGTTGAACGTCAGATTTTTGAACTGGTGGCTCTCATCTATGAAAATATGGTCGATGCCCATCTGTTTGAAATCCACCACGTCGTCCGTGCGTGCCTTTATGGCGTGTTCCACCTTCTCCAGCTTCGCTTCAAGGTTGTGCTTGCGCTTCTCCAGACCTTTCAGCATCGCCCGCGATACGTTCTTTCCCTGCTGCCGCAGCACTTCGAGGTTTTCCTCCACCGTGTCAAGCTCCGCTTGCAGGATGCGCTGCTGCAACTCCGGTGACTGCGGTATCTTGCCGAACTGGTCGTGCGACATGATGACGCAATCGTAGTCGTTGTTCTTTATATTATTGAAGAAGCGCACACGGTTGGCAGTCGAAAAGTCCTTCTCCGAAGCGTACAGAATACGCGCGTTGGGATACGCCGCCTGATAGGTGGCTGCAATCTCCGCGACATTGGCTTTCAGCCCGATAATCATCGGTTTGTGTGCCAGGTTCAAACGCTTCATCTCATGTGCGGCGATGCACATTATCAGCGTCTTACCGGTTCCAACCTCGTGGTCGCATATTCCGCCGCCGTTCTGTTTCAACATCCAGACGCAATCCATCTGCGAGGGATAGACGCTCTTGATGCCCCGGCTTGCCAGCCCCTTCAGGTTGAGGTCTGGGAAGGTCTGGTGCGAACCGTCATACTTCGGGCGCACGAAACAGTTGAACTTTCGGTTATACATCGTCACAAGCCGCTCCTTGAACTGCGGCGACTGCTCTTCGAGCCATTCGGAGAAACCGTTGCGTATCTCGTCAATCTTGGCGTTGGCGAGCTGTATGCCCTCGCTGTCGCGCACCTTGATGTCGTTGCCATGCTCGTCCTTGCCGATGGACTTCATCATGTCGGGGCAGGTGTTGTGCAGGGCGTGTTTCAGAAGGTGCATACCGTCATAGTTCCGGTAATACCCCTTCACCAGAAACTCGTCCGTGATTTTCATGGTGCGGTAGCCGCACGCCACCGAAAACTCGTCCATGCTTGCGGAATAGGCGATTTTCACCTCCGTGTCGAACAGGTGGCTCATGTAGGCGGCATAGACACCCGTCGGAATCCAGCGTTCCCCGAAGTTAAAGTCCAGATCCTCAAAGGCGATGCGCGGCGGTTCGGCATCTTTCAGAGCCTCCAATGCCTGCTTCACCTCCGGCAGACGTTCATTTTCTGGGTTGTCGCCCATCCAAGCCTCTATGCGTTCCGCCTTCTCTATCACGTTTCCGGCGATGAAGCGGTCTTTGATCTCGTAACCGGTTACGAGCGGATTGTAATAGATGCGCCCTTGCAGTGCCGTGAGTAACTCCTCCGCCGTGCTGTCGGTTATCGTTCTCATATAGTCAATATCGACTGTGCCGAACTTGTTGAGCGATGCGGACAGGGCTTCTTCGGGTGAGCCTACGTTGGCATGGCTCTCCACCGCGAAGGAAACAGGACGCTCGAAGATGTCCGCCTTGACGAACTTTCCGTTCTCCGCCCGTTCCAGCGAAAGGATGTCGCGCCCGCCCGCGTCCATCATCACTAACTTCACGTTCTGCTTGGCGTTGAGGTTGCCGTAGCGCATGACAAACTCATCGTAACAGGTGTTCAGATGCTCACGCCACGGGACATTTGCTTCATGCAGGTTCGATTCATAGCGGTACAGCCGCTCGTAGGCGTCACGGAGTAAAACATACTGTAACGCCTTCTCCTTCTGGTAGCCTTTCAGGTCGAGCGGCTGGAATGTCGCCCCGTATGGCGTGATGTCCTTCAGGTAGCCGATGTTATGACGCCCCCTGTCAGCCACCAGCGACCCTTCACGCAGGTGCATCTCCGGCGTGCGGTGGTAGGCACGCGGAGAAAGGTCCACGACTTCCTCCTTCGGCTTTTCCGCTTCGATGTCGGGGAAAAGTGAAGTCGCCACCGCTTCCACTTGAGCATCGGTAGCAGCAGGCGTGGCGGCAACTTTCGGCTGTGTTTCCTCCTGTCGTGGTTGCTCTCGGGAAGTTTCCGGCACAGCTTTCACTTCCGTCTTTTCCGCCGCCGCTTGTTTCTCGTTATGCTGTCTTGCCAGCTCCCGAAGTTCCTTCCTGCGTTCCGGCGTCAAACCCATCATCATTTCATAGAAGCCGTTGATGGGAGGATTGGTATCCCAGTCCAGCGTGGCATAGATGTCGTCCGGGTCGGCAGGCTTGGCGGTGTTTTCCGCTTTCGCCTCCTTGTTTTCCGTGATGGTCTTAGGGGTGGTAGCCGTCGGCACAGCCGTAACATTCTGTGTGGTCTGCACCTGCGACTTGGGCGTAACGCGTCTTGTAGGGCTTTCCTTTTTCGCCGCCTTTTTCTTTTTGGAGGTTTTAGGTTGGCTGACCTCTTCCGTCATGCCCCAGAGGTCGAGCAACGTGAGCTGCACTCCGGCGGAATATCGCGGACGCAGCTCTATCTCCGGCTTTTCCTCTGCGGGTTGCTGTTTCTCCGTCGGAGTTTCCACCGCTTGTGCCGGAGGTGCCGTTTCCAATTTTATGGCAGGACGCTTTACTTCATTTTGAACGGCAATTTTTTCTTCCGTTCCTGCCTGCCGGATTGTTCCCGAATACAGGCGCATGGCAAGCCTGTAATGGAAATCCTCGTCGAGCATACGGCGCAAATCCCCGGCGATGCCTGCTGCTTTGCCCTCGTGCAGATAAACCATAGCGGGCTTCCCGTAGGGGTCGGTGTCAAGTTTCACCGTCGTATACACGATACGTTCCGGGTGATGGATGAAATAGGCGTTGTCGGTCAGGCCGGTTTTCGAGTCCGTCTGTATCACGGTCATCAGCCGCTCGTCCTGCGACATCTCCTTCTTGCTGAGGTTCTTTTGCAGGACAATCAGGTCGCTGCCCACCTCCGTACCCGCGTTGTCCGTGAACAGGTTGTTGGGCAGGCGTATCGCCGACACCAGATCAGCCTGACTGAACAGCTCGTTACGCACGGAGGTCTTGGTGCTGTTCAATACCCCTTGCGAGGTGATGAACGCCACGATACCGCCGTCACGCACGGCATCCAGCCCTTTGAGAAAGAAATAGTTGTGGATGGCTTTCTGGGCGGAGCGTCTGCCAAAGGAGTCGCTCCGCTGAAACTCAGGGTCGAACACAGCGATGTCTCCGAACGGAATGTTGGATACCGCCAAGTCGAAATAATTGTTGAACGGTCTTTCGATTTTCTCAAAACCGCAGGTTCGCATCTTTTGGTCGGGATAAAGATGCCGCAGGATTGTACCCGTGAGCAGATCCTTCTCGAAAGCCATCACATCCGCATTGAGGCTGTGCCGCAGCACGGAATCCACGAACACGCCGACACCTGCCGACGGTTCGAGCATACGGGCGGGGCGGACGCTGTAATCCGCCAGCACGTCCGCGATGGTGTCGGTTATCTCTTTGGGGGTGTAGAAAGCGGTAAGTACGGACGCTTTGAGCGAATCCACAAACCGCTTGTACTCCGTTTCGTCCTTGCTGTTCTCACGGATAAGCCTGTGCAACTCCACCGTCGGGGCAAACAGTTCGAGGTCGGATTTCGCCCACCGGACGGCATCCGTCAGTTCCTTTGCAGGGTTGAGGATACATTTCAGACCGCCGAAACCGCAGTACCTTTGAAGTATGGCACGCTCTTCGGTTGTCGCCGCTCTATGTTCCCTGTCAAGGATGAATGCCGTCCGTATCGCCTCGATGTTGTCCCGCAGTTTCTGTTTGCGGTTAAACGCCATATTCCCCGATATAAAGGACGGTTGCCCCCGACAGCTCCGTGTAGAGCAGGTCGTAATCGGGCGACAGGGCGAAATTGTCGTCCGAAAGGTCATAGACGGAGAACACGTTGCCGACAAGCGGCAAGAGTTTATGGATAAAGGCTTCTCGCTTCTCTTCCGGCACTTCGTCGGCAAACTCGTTCTCCACGACTTCGCGGAGCATGGCGTACCGGGAATAGCGCAGCCCGCGCAGCAGCGTGTCCATCGCCAGCTCCTGCGCTCCGTCGGCTGCATAGCCTTCAAGCCGCGCCTTTTCATACGTTTCGGCGGCACGGTCGGCGCGTTCCCGTATGAAAGCAGTGTCATCAGCCTGTTCAAACTTGTTCGTGCGGAGGTAGTCCAGCAGGTACAGACCGTAATAGGAAAAGTCGGCCTGACCCTCGTTTTTCTTCTTGTTGTTCATTACTTTGGAGTTTAGTGGATTGATATTTAACGGGATAATCAGTTGGGAAAAGGAAGAAAAAGGCACCCGGTATCCCTCCGAGTGCCACCACTAAATCCAAAGTATGAGTGTAATCCGGTATCGAAGAACAATTCATTACTCTGAACAAGTGGCAAAGTTAGTGATTATTTCCTTTTTTTCGGATAGGAAGACTTGCATTTCTTTTCCGGGAACACGAACGTCGTGTTATATTCCCCGTCAAAGGCGACTATGGCATCGAAACTCTTGCCCTGCTTGCTCTTGAAGCCTTTGAGCAGCTTGGTGTGCCCGTCGGTGAGCAGGTCTTTTATTTCATCATCGGACAGGGTGCGTCCCGCTTTCTGCCGGAACACGGGCAGTCCGCACTCCGTGTTGTCGCAGCGTACCACCTTGCCGTAGAACCGCATCCTGCCCGTGCCGCACTTGGGACACGCGCAGCCGGAATCACGGCTGCCGAAGAGCTTGTCGCACGAGAGCAGTTCAGAGGTGATTTCCCGTGTGTACGCCTCTATCTCCTTGCGGAAGGTGTCGGCGGGCAGTTCCCCGCGCTCGATGCGTGCCAGCTCTTTTTCCCATTCGCCCGTCATGGCTACATCGGCGATGCGCATCGTCTTCACCACGGAATTGAGGGCAAGCCCCTTTTCGGTGGGAACAAGCGACTTCTTGCAGCGTTCCATGTAACCGCGCTTGAAAAGCGTTTCGATGATGGACGCTCGTGTGGCGGGAGTGCCGATGCCGCAGTCCTTCATCGCCTGCCGCAGCGCGTCGTCCTCGATTTCCTTGCCCGCCGTTTCCATTGCCGAGAGCAGGGTGGCTTCGGTATGCAGCGGCTTGGGCTTGGTCTTTCCTTCGGTAATGGACGAGCCTTTCAGTGTCAGCGTGTCGCCTTCCTGCCAGCCGGGGATGGTGGTTTCATCCTTGTTTTCCTCGCCATAGACGGCACGCCATCCGGCTTGCCTGATGACGCTGCCTTTCACGGTAAACTCCACTCCGGTACACTCCGCCGTGACAGCGGTCACGTCCTTGACGCATTTCTCAGAGAATGCCTCTATCATGCGTCCGGCAATCATGTGATAGATTGTGCTATCCTCTTTGGAGAGGAAGAGCGGTTTCTCGCCCGTGACAAGCAGGGCATGGTGATCCGTCACCTTGCCGTCGTCCACACTGCGGCGTGTCGGGGTGGCTTTTGTCCGCACTTTGTCTTTCCATTCGGGCTGTGTGCCGATAAAGGCGAGCAGCTTGGGGATTTCAGCGAACACGTCTTCGGGGATGTAGCGGCTACCCGTTCTCGGATAGGTTATCAGCTTCTTCTCGTAGAGCTTCTGCGCGATTTCAAGCGTCTGTTCCGCCGTGAAGCCGTGCTTGGCGTTGGCTTCCTTTTGGAGCGTGGTTAGGTCGTACAGAAGCGGAGTTTCCTCCGTCTTCTCCTTACGCTCTGCTTTCGTGACGGTGGCGAAGCCTGCCGCCTTTACCTTATTATATAGTTCCATCGCCGGCTCTTTCTCCTTCCATTTCTCGGAGGATGAGAATTTCACGACCTCGCCGTCGCAACCGTCCGTTGCGATATGGAGCTGCCAGAAGGCTTCGGGCGTGAAGCGGCGGTTTTCCCAGTAGCGTTCACACACCATAGCCAGCGTGGGTGTCTGCACCCGTCCCACGGAATACGTACCGTGTCCGGCGGCGATGGATAACGCCTGAGTGCCGTTGATGCCCACGAGCCAGTCGGATTCGCTACGCGCTTTGGCGGCGAGATAGAGGTTGTCGTACCTGCTGCCGTCTTCGAGGTTACGCAATCCCTCTCGGATAGCCTTGTCGGTGAGAGAGCTGATCCATAGGCGCACAAACGGGGTGGTGCAGCCCGTGTAGTGATAGAGGTAGCGGAAGATAAGTTCACCCTCGCGCCCGGCATCGGTCGCCACGATGATTTGGTCGCTTGTGTCGAACAGTCTTTTGATGATTTTTATTTGCGACACCACGTCGCTGTCGGGTTTGTAGCCCTTCTCCGTCCTGACCTGACGGGGGACGAGCGTGAATGTGTCGGGGATAATCGGGAGGTTGTCACGGACGAATCCGCGCACGCCGTAGCCGTCAGGCATGGCAAGCTGTACGAGGTGTCCGAATGCCCATGTCACGGCATAGCCGCCTCCCTCGAAATATCCTTCCTCTCTCTTTGTCGCGCCCACGATGCGGGCGATTTCACGTGCCACGGAGGGCTTTTCTGCAATGATTGTCTTCATGTTTTCTTGCTTTTGTTGTTGATACTTTGGATTTTATTTTGGATTCAGTGGTGGACACGGGATTACATTTTCATGCCCTTGTTGTTTTTCTTCGGTTTGTCCTGCTGCTGTTGCTGGTTCTCGTTCTTCGGGGCGGTCTGTCCCTTCTGCAACGGCTCTTTCAGTTCCTTCGTCGCCTCGTTGGTCTTGCCCTCGTTGTTCACCGCCATCTGCGTGCGGCTCTCGTTGGACGGGGCTACCTGCTGCGCGTTGTCGGGGTTCGTGTCGTAGCGGTACGGGCGGCCCTTCTCCGGGTTGAACTTGATATACATCGTGGCATGGAAGCCCTGCTTGTCGGTCACGTTCTCCAGCTTCACGGCTTTGCCCGCCACATAGTCGGCTTTCTGCTGTTCGGTAAAGTTCACGCCGCTCCATTTGCTGATGGGGCGGATGCTGCCGTCCTCGTTTGTCCACGTGTTGCGGCGTTGCTCCTTCTTGGTCTGGGCGGCATTTCCCCCGCCTTGCGCCTGACTTTTCGACGTGTCGCCTTTGGCTTCCTGTGTCTGTGCGGTACGGGGCGATTTGCCCGTTCCCGGCACGAACTCCACGCCGCGCTGCTCCACGTTCACTTGCAGGGTGGTGACGAACTTCCTGCCGTCGTTGCGCTCGATGAGCTTGTCGCGCACGGGTAGTCCGGCGCGGAGCATGTCCTGCTCCTGCTTGGTGATTTCCGTCTTGCCGATGCGCTCCGGGATGCGCACCCTGCTTGCCGGAATGTCCGTGATTTCATTCGTCTTGCGGTCGATGCTGATGTAGGAGGGGATGATCTCGCCCGTTTCCTTGTCCACGATGTCCACGACCCTGCCGAGGTTGCCCGTTTCGCGCAGGTTCTTCCGGTCGTCGTCGGAGAATTTGTGTTCCTTGTATTCATCCAGTTTCTGCTCCTTACGGATGAAGTGCGGCACGAGGCTGACATTCCCCTCGCCGTCCTTCTTGAAGGAGAGGCGGGCGTCCAGCTCGAATGATTCACCGCCGAAGGTGGGCTTGACCTTCACCAAGTCGGACTTGCCGTAGTGGAGCATCTTCGTAAGGTCGCCGGACTTTTCAAGGTCGTCGCGCTTCACGCCCCATCTGTCCTCCAGTTCCTGCCAGTTGATTTCACCCTCGTCGATGGGCTGGTAGCCCCGTTTGCCCTGCGTCTGTTCGGAATTGTCCTGTTGCTGTTCTTTCTGTTGTTCCATGTTCTCCTGTTTTTGAGTTTCTTGTTTTGCTGTTTGTTCTTTCAGCACCTGCTGTTGATAGGGAAAGGTGTCGATTTTGTGTGGTGCAAGGATTTGTTTGTTCTGGTACGGGTGCTGAAGCAGGTCTTTCATCACGCCCAGCATGGAGTCCACTTGGTCTGCCGCGATGCGGTAGAAACCGAAGCGGCTGGGTTCCTTGCATTGCCGGAAGAAGTTCTTGAAGAAGTTGTCCAGCACGTCGCCGTGTCGGTCGAATTGCAGGAAACTCTGCGCGCTCTCCGCTTTCGCGGGGGTGCGCTTGGGTGTGCCGTCCGCGTTCAGCCCGGCAACCACGCTGATCTCGCCCGTCTTCTCGTCACGGACCACCAGCACGTCCTTTTCGTCTTTTTTCTTTGCCATCTGAAAAATGTTTTAATGGGTTATTTATGAAAGAAATTATGGATACGAGCCTTGTAGAAGGCTATATCTTCCTTTTTGAAGTCCTTGACATGGTTGGAAAGGAATGTCAGCACGTCCTCCTCGCTGTAATAGGTCTTCTTTCCCAGTGTCTTGTAGGGCAATGCGCCGACACTGCGGTAGCGTTGCAGGGTGCGCTTGCTTATCTGGAGCAGCATGCACAGATCCTGATTGTCGAAAAGGCGGATGCTTTCCGTGATAGTAGGCTGTTTCCCCTCAGCCTTCATCGCCAGCAGTAGTTCGTCCTGACGGTCGAGCCGTTCCATCAGCTTCTGCATCCAGCCCTCGAAGTTGTTTCGTGTGAGCAGTTCCATGACCTATGTCCTCCTTCCTTTGGGGCTGCCGCCCGTGCGCAGCGTGTGGTTGCGTTTCAGTTCCTGCGGTGTCGCCGCGTCCTCGTTGACGGCACACGCTTCAAGCAGGCGGTCTATTTCAGACTGTCGGTAGCGGCATTTGCCGCGAAGCACGACATAGCCGATGCGTTGCTCGCTGCGCATACGCTGGAGGGTGCGGGTACTCACGTTAAGCAGGTGCGCCGCCTCGCGTGTGGTGAGCAACCTGTCGGGCGATGCCGCTTTCTTGTCACCGGAGGCGGCACGGACGTGTGCCGCAATCTCCGCTATCTGTTCCGTCAATGACCGGAAGGCGGAACTTTCCATCGTTATCACTTTCATATTCAGTCCTTTCTTTTTGTTTCTGCGGCAAAATTCGGCAATAAACAAAAGGGGCTTTAACAGCTCACTACGTGACTCACGTAAGATTTTTACGGAAGATGGCTCCGTAACCCGGTCAAACGGCGCAACAGGCAGCCTTTCAGCGGAAAACGGCACGTGTACGAGGCTGCATCGTTACCTTTGCGGGCAAACCGATAATTGTATGAATATGGAAATAGTATCTATCGAGAAAAAGACCTTCGAGATGATGGTGGCGGCATTCGGCGCACTTTCGGAGAAGGTCGCCGCCCTAAGGCGCAAAAGCGACACGGGGCGCATGGAAAGATGGCTCACGGGCGAGGAGGTCTGCGGGCAGTTGAGAATAAGCCCGCGTACGTTGCAGACGCTGCGTGACAGGCGGCTTATCGGCTACTCGCAGATAAACCGCAGGTTCTATTACAAGCCGGAGGAGGTGAAGCGGCTGATACCGCTTATCGGCACGCTCTATCCGCACAGCAGATGATTTGATCTATTCACCCACTGAATCCGAAGTTATGATGAACGAGAACGACAACGTTTTTACGATGGAAGACGAGCCGATAGCCTCTGTAATGCAGGATATGCGCAAAGGCTCGAAATGGCTGTCCACATTTCTGGAAAGTTACCGTCCTCCGCTGGACGGGGAACGTTACCTGACGGACGGCGAGGTGGCGGAACTGCTCCGCGTAAGCCGACGCACCTTGCAGGAATACCGCAACAACCGCATGTTGCCCTTCATCCTTTTGGGAGGGAAGGTGCTTTACCCGGAAACGGGGCTGCGCGAGGTACTGGAAGCGAACTACCGCAAGCCGCTGGAGTGAGCGCGGTTGGCAAGAAAAAAGGAAACGGGCGACACCTTTTGTGGTGCTGCCCGTTTCCTTTTCTTATGGGGTATGTGCAATCAGCAATACCCAGCTTTTCCGTTTTGAATGAACATCACGTATGCCTGCCGTTTCTCTTTGGCGAGTGCCTTTCCCACCAGCCATGTACGAAACAGGTGGGTGTTGTAGGTGTTCAGCCGGAAGGCGACCGGGATGATGATTTCAAGCGCGTACACATCTGCGTACAGTCCGTTTTCAAGTTGCATGTAGCGGCACACCTCGTAGTCGTTAAGCACGTCCGACTTGCGGATGGCTTTGATGGCGGCGTTCACTGCCGGGACGGTCGTATGGAACAGTCCGGCGATTTCGGTGGCGGTCATCCACACGTCGTTACCGGTTACGCTGACCGCCTTGTCCTCTATGATGATTATGTCACGTTTCATGGCTTCTCTTTTTTAGATGGTGCAACCTGCAAATTCCTCAACACTGTTCAACCTTGCGGCAAGGTTCTCCATGTCCTGATTGAGTTTTTCTTTGGTTATCTTCGCGTAAATCTGCGTCGTCTTTATGCTCTTGTGTCCGAGCATGGAGCTGACGGTTTCGATAGGTACGCCATTAGAGAGAAATACCGTTGTGGCTGCCGTGTGGCGGCTCTGATGCCACGTGATATGCTTGGTGATGCCGCAACGCTTGGCGACGGCACGGATACCTGCAAGGCACGTGTTATAATGCGGTACGGGAAATATCCTGCCGTCCTCGCACAGCCCCCGGTATTTGCCGATTATGCGGTTGGCGATGTCGAGCAGGCGGATGTTGGACACCACGCCCGTTTTCTGGCGGTTGATGTTTATCCACTCGTGTTCGTCGAAGTAGGTGCGGATATTCTCTTCCGTAAGGTTGCGCATATCAGCGAACGACAGCCCGGTAAATGCGCAGAACAGGTAGAGGTCACGGTACAGTTCCTGTTTGGCGTTTTTCAGTTTCCCGTCCATCAGCAGGCGTATTTCGTCTTTGGTCAGAAAACTGCGTGTCGTTTCCTCCTTCTTGATTTCATACTCGCGGAACGGGTCGCGTGTCAGCCACTCGTTGTTGATGGCGATGAACACCATCGTCCGTAACGGGCAGACGTACAGCCACACGGTATTGGTGCAGCAGTGTTTGTCCGTGCGCAGGAACATCTCGAAGTCGGAGATGAAAGCCGGGGTAAGCTCTTTCAGTGCGATGTCCTTCACATGGTAGCGGATGTCAAGGAACTCTTGCAGGTGTTTGTAAACGGTGCGGTACTTCAGCAGCGTGCCTTTTGCCTTCATGCCTGCCTCCACCTGTTTCTCGTAGTCCTCGTTGTGCTGGCGGAACACCTGCATCAGCGTGTGATAGCGGTGTTCCAGTCCGAGAAAGGCGTTTTTCACCTTTTCCGCTGTGACGAAGTTGTCACGCTCCATGATTTCCTGATAGTGTCTGTTGATGCGTACCCGCATTTTGTCAAGCATACGGTTCGTTTCGAGTGCCGCCGTGCTTCTGCCCGTGACACGTCCCCCTTTGGTGTCCCACAGTTTCGGATCGACGGTCAGCTTGCAGCTGAACTGCGTCTGGCTGCCGTCCACCGTGATGCGTCCCATGACGGGAACTGTCCCGTCCTTTTTCACTACCTGACGCTTGAGGTAGTAGATTACTGAAAATGTACTCTTCATCGTCCTTAATTTTTTTGGTTTCAAAATTAGTTGGTGAAGAGTCCGGTGTCGGTACGCAAAACGGGGAGGAACGGCGCAATCTTTTTCCGTAACCGGATTTTTTACGTGAGTTGTCGGTAACTCACTATTCCTTAGTGTCTTGTTTCGCCATCCGTACCCGTTTGTCGCATTTTCGGGCATGGTTACGAACAAGTAACGTTGCGGCGTCAGGATTTGGCTTCGGCAGGGATTGTATTGGCTTCACGAATTTTCGCCACTTCAACTAAATCCCTTGTAACTCAATTCTATCACTATATCTTTCCGCATTTCACTTTTTTTTACTAACTTTGTATTGAAAAATAGAGAGAAGTGGAAGATTTTTTAAAACAATTAAATGAAAGTCAACGTGAAGCAGTGGTTTATACAGATGGGCCATCGCTTGTAATTGCTGGAGCAGGATCTGGTAAAACGCGTGTGTTAACTTATAAAATAGCTCATTTGTTACAACAGGGAATTGCTCCCTATCAGATTTTGGCACTTACTTTTACAAATAAGGCGGCACGTGAAATGAAAGAGCGTATTGCTTCTTTAACGGATATGCAGACTGCTCGTCGTTTATGGATGGGCACTTTCCATTCAGTCTTTTCTCGTATTCTTCGTGGTGAAGCAGAACGGATAGGTTTTCCTACTAATTTTACCATCTATGATGCTTCTGATTCTAAGAGTTTGATCCGTTCTATTATAAAGGAGATGCAGTTGGATGATAAAAATTACCGCCCGAGTTTGATCCAAAGTCGAATCTCCAATGCGAAAAATGCTTTAGTGACATGGAAGGCGTATGAGCAAAACAAAGAGTTGGTGGAGTATGATATGCAGTCCAAAGTTCCTTTGTTGCGTGAGATCTATAAACGATATCAAAGTCGTTGTCTACAAGCGGGAGCGATGGATTTTGATGATCTCTTGCTTCAGACCAATATACTGTTTCGTGACCATCCGGATGTTTTGGAAAAATATCGAAACTATTTCCAATTTGTGTTGGTTGATGAGTATCAAGATACAAACTTTGCCCAACATTTAATTGTGCAACGTTTGTGTGAGGCACATCAACATATTTGTGTGGTGGGAGATGATGCACAGAGTATTTATTCTTTTCGTGGAGCTAATATTGATAATATCTTACATTTTAGAAACCAGTATAAAGGATGCCGTATATTTAAGTTGGAACGGAACTATCGTTCTACCCGTAACATTGTTGATGCAGCCAATAGCTTGATTCGTAAGAATCGGGAGCAGATTGAGAAAACTGTCTATTCTGAAAAAGAGGAGGGAAACAAAGTGGTAGTTTATGCCTCCTATTCAGATTATGAAGAGGGCTATGCTGTTGCCAATAAGATTAACGAGATGCGGATGCGTAACTATGATTATGCAGACTTTGCCATATTATATCGAACCAACGCTCAATCTCGTATATTGGAAGAAGCTTTGCGTAAACAAGGTATACCTTATAAAATATATGGAGGACTTTCTTTTTATCAGCGAAAAGAGGTTAAGGATCTTATTTCATATTTTCGTTTGGTAGTTAATCCGCATGATGAAGAAGCATTCAAGCGAGTGGTCAATTATCCGGCAAGAGGTATTGGAGATACGACTTTAAACAAATTAGTAACAGCTGCTACTCAATATAGGGTTAGTTTGTGGACTGTTTTGAATGATCCAATAGGCTATGCTCTTTCGATTAATAGTGGAACCGCTAAAAAGTTAACTGCTTTTAGAGAGCTGATTTCTTCTTTTATAGAGAAGAATGAGGTATTTTCAGCAGAAGATATGGCTACTCTTATTGCTAAAGAAAGTGGAATTGTTGCAGCATTGTTTCAAGACCGTTCGGTGGAAGGTATTAGTAAACAGGAGAATTTACAGGAGTTGTTGAAGGGAATAGCGGAGTTTTGTGAAATCCGTAAGGAAGAGGGAATGGAACATGTTCGATTAGCAGATTTCCTTTCGGAGGTCTCATTGTTGACGGATCAAGATAATGATAAGGATGAGTATGCCAATAAGGTTACATTGATGACTGTTCATGCTGCCAAAGGCTTGGAATTTAAGAATGTGTTTATTGTCGGAATGGAAGAAGATTTATTTCCTTCTTCTATGTCTAAAGATAATCCAAGAGCAGTAGAAGAGGAACGTAGACTTTTTTATGTGGCAATTACTCGTGCAGAAGAAAACTGTATTTTAATGTATGCGAAAAGTAGGTTTAGAAATGGGCAGAGTACGATGTGTTCGCCAAGTCGTTTTTTGAAAGATATAGATGTCCGTTTTTTATCCGTACCCGAAACCTCATTGGCTGATTCTTTCGCTATTTCAAGAGAACGTTCAGCAGCTTTTGTTTCACCTTTTCAACAACCGAAAGCTGTTGAATACAGGGATGTCTCTTCTTCTATAGCTTCGACAATACAGCGTCCTTCTTGTTTAACTAAAATAGAAAAAGCTGTTTTGTCTGATATTATTTCGTCTCCTTCATTTGATTCTACAACCTTACGAGTTGGAGCAAAAGTACGCCATGATCGTTTTGGAGAAGGAATTGTTACAGTTATAGAGGGAGATGGAGGAAATGCCAAAGCAACAGTCTCTTTTACCAATTTTGGACAAAAACAATTGTTATTGAAATTTGCTCGTTTGGCTATAGTTGATTAAAAATGTAGGGTATATTCTTATAATTATTGTAAATTAACTATCTTTGCAAATTAAAATATTTGTGTACTTGTAAGATAAGCTTATCAGAAAGCAAAAAGAAAGTTGTACACATTGTAAAAAGCAACCAATAAAAGTATTTATATATGGGTATTTTTAGTTTTTTCAGTAAAGAAAAAAAAGAAAACCTGGATAAGGGGTTATCTAAGACAAAAGAAAATGTATTTTCGAAGATTACCAGAGCGATTGCCGGAAAGAGTAAAGTGGATGATGAAGTGCTGGATAATCTGGAAGAAGTTTTGATAACATCTGATGTCGGGGTAGATACAACTCTGAAAATTATTTCCCGTATTGAAGAACGTGTTGCACGTGATAAGTATGTGACTACTTCTGAATTAACAACTATCTTGCGTGAAGAGATTGCTGCTCTTTTGACTGAAAATCATACAAGAGATTTAGAGTCATTTACTGTTCCTGAAGATAAGAAACCGTATGTCATAATGGTTGTAGGAGTAAATGGTGTTGGTAAAACGACTACCATTGGTAAATTGGCTTACCAGTTTAAAAAGGCAGGGAAAAAGGTTTATTTGGGTGCTGCTGATACATTTCGTGCAGCAGCTGTGGAGCAGTTGGTGATTTGGAGTGAGAGGGTTGATGTTCCTATTGTGAAACAAAAGATGGGTTCAGATCCGGCTTCTGTTGCATTTGATACGTTGAGTTCGGCTAAGGCGAATGATGCAGATGTAGTAATTATTGACACCGCTGGCCGTTTACATAATAAAATCAACTTGATGAATGAGTTGACTAAGATAAAAAATGTAATGAAAAAGGTTGTTCCGGATGCCCCTCATGAAGTATTATTGGTTTTGGATGGGTCTACTGGGCAAAATGCTTTTGAACAGGCTAAACAGTTTACTGCTGCAACAGAGGTTAATGCTTTGGCTGTTACAAAATTGGATGGGACTGCTAAAGGAGGTGTTGTGATAGGTATATCTGACCATTTTCATATACCTGTGAAGTATATTGGATTGGGAGAAGGTATGGAAGATTTGCAGGTGTTTAATAGAAAAGAGTTTGTGAATTCTCTTTTTGGAGAGTAAGCATGAGGAAAAATAAAGTTGATATTATCACATTGGGTTGTTCTAAGAACTTGGTTGACTCAGAACAACTCTTGCGTCAATTTGTAGCTAATGGCTATACGGTAGAACATGATCCGCATAAGATTAATGGGGAAATTGTGGTTGTCAATACATGTGGATTTATTGGGGATGCCCAACAAGAGTCTATAGAAATGATTTTGAATTTGGGTGAAGCAAAAAAGAAAGGTAAGATAGGAAAACTCTTTGTTATGGGATGCCTTTCTGAACGGTTTCTGAAAGATTTAGAAAACGAGATACCGGAAGTTGATCATTTTTATGGAAAGTTCAATTGGAAGGAATTGTTGAATGACTTAGGTAAATCTTATAGAAGGGATTTGGCAGCAGAACGAGTATTGACTACTCCTAAACATTATGCTTATTTAAAAATTGCAGAAGGGTGTAACCGCACCTGTTCTTATTGCGCTATTCCTATCAGTACAGGACGTTATCAGTCTATTCCAATAGAAGAAATAGAACAGGAAGTTCACTCTTTGGTCAAACAAGGAGTAAAGGAGTTTCAAGTAATAGCACAAGATTTAACCTATTATGGTTTTGATCTATATAAAAGATTTGCGTTGCCTGAATTGGTAGAACGTATATCGGATATTCCTGGAGTAGAATGGATTCGGTTACATTATGGCTATCCGGCTCATTTTCCGTATGATTTGCTTCGTGTTATGCGTGAACGTGATAATGTCTGTAAATATATGGATATTGCTTTGCAACATATCAGTGATCCTATGTTGAAAAAGATGCGTCGTAATATTACGAAGGAAGAAACGTATGAGTTGATTCGACGTATGCGAGATGAGATTCCAGGACTTCATTTACGTACAACCTTAATGGTTGGACATCCGGGTGAGACAGAACAAGACTATGAGGAGTTAGTTGATTTTGTTAAATCTGTTCGTTTTGAACGTATGGGGGCTTTTGCCTATAGCCATGAAGAGGGTACCTATTCTTATACCCATTATGAGGATGATGTGGATGATGAGGTCAAACAGGAACGTTTGGATTATTTGATGCGTATTCAAGAAAGAATCTCTGCCGATATCAATAATGCTAAGATAGGGCAAACTTTGAAAGTTATTATTGATCGGGAAGAGGATGATTTTTATATTGGACGAACAGAGTTTGATTCACCGGAAGTTGATCCTGAAATTTTAATTTCAAAAGAGAAAGAACTGGTTTTGGGTGGTTTTTATCAAGTGCGAATCAATGAAGCGCAGGCTTTTGATTTGTATGGGGAGGTTCTTTAATAGTTTATAATAACTACAAAGAATATTTTAGTTTATAGAAAAATAATTAATATTGTTACTTTATCTATTAAAATGAAAAATAAAGAACTGATTACTGAATTATCCAATCGGTTAAGTTGGACAACACAGGAGGTGACAGAGATGCTTTCTGTGTTGAGTTCTGTTATCAGTTCTCGTTTAGTAGATAATGATATGATCTATTTACAGGGATTTGGACAGTTTGACGTAAAGAAAAAGGCTGAACGTATTTCTGTAAATCCGGTTAATGGAAAACGTTATTTGGTCCCTCCGAAATTAGTTCCAGTATTTAAACCAGGGACGACTATTAAGAATCAATTAAAAGAATTAAGTAATCATGAATAACCGGCTGACCATACAGGATTTGGCTGGTTTGTTAGCCGAATATACAAGAAAAGACAAACAGTATTGTGAACGTTTTTTGAGAGAATTTATAACTGTTATCTCAGAAGGAGTGTTTACAGATAAACTTGTAAAAGTAAAGGGGTTAGGAACTTTTAAAATTATTCTTGTCGAAAAACGGGAGAGTATTCATGTGAATACTGGCGAACGTTTTTTGATTCCTGCACATTATAAATTTTCGTTTTTGCCGGATAAAGAATTGCGCGAACAGGTAAATAAACCTTTTTCGTTTTTTGAAACTACTGAATTACAGGAAGATGTCGATTTTACAGACTTGGATGTAATTCCTGGTGAACCGGAAGATAATGATAAAGAAGCAGAGTCTGTAGAAGAGGTTTTGTTGGAAAATAAAAGTTTGCAGAAATCAGTTGAAGAGTCTGTTTCTAGACTTAATATGAAAGAAGAAACGGTTTCCCAGCAACTAGAAGAAGGCATCTTGGAAAAGGTATCAGAACTGGAATCAGATCCAGATACAGTAGAGTCTAAATCTCAACGAGATATTACATCAGCTGAAATACAAGCACCTATAGAGTTAGGGACTAAAGATCCTATAGCTTTATCCACTCAAGAAGAACAGAATAAAACAAGACGAACATTTAAGAAGCCTATGATTGTATTGGCTGCTATCTCTGCTATTTTATTGTTATTTAATGCTTATCTGTATTTTAAGTGTGATTTTTTTACAGATGGAAAAATGATAGAAGGTGAAGAGGTTGAAAAAGTTATTGTTGTTGTAGACAGTGAAGTGGACTCGGTAATGTCGGGCATTGTAGTTGATACGACAACTATGATTAATTTGATTGATTCTTTGCCAAAGGAAATAATTCAGAAAAAAGAGGATAAGCCCATAGATAAGCGTCCGGAGGTAATAGCGGAGGTGAAAATTGAACGTGGAAGCCGCCTTACCATGATCGCATTAAAGTATTATGGTCACAAGTTATATTGGGTGTATATCTATGAATATAATAAAGCCATTATTGCAGATCCTAATAATATTCCAATAGGCACAATTATTAAGATTCCTGCTCCTGAAATTTATAATATAAATCGAAAAGATCGTGCAACATTAGAGAAAGCAGCTATTCGTCAAACAGAGATTTTAAATGGATTAACCAAGTGATACTTTTCTCTTTTTAGGTAAAATAATATAAAAGAGTTCAGCTTTAGTTAGTAATATTTAACGGCAAAAGTATAGTTTACGCATTTAACATTTCTAATTTTGTGCACTTTAATAAAATGAGTAAAATAGTAACCATATAAATAAAGAAAATCTATGAATCAAACAGTGGACATTCGTGAGTTGAATGCACGGATCGAACAGAAAAGTTCATTTGTGAATATGATTACAATGGGGATGGACCAGGTAATCGTTGGACAGAAACATTTGGTTGAATCCTTATTAATTGGTTTGCTTTCAGATGGTCATATCTTATTGGAAGGTGTACCTGGCTTGGCAAAGACATTAGCCATAAAAACATTGGCATCTTTGATTGATGCAAAATATAGCCGTATTCAGTTTACGCCGGACTTGTTGCCTGCTGACGTGATTGGTACTATGATTTATAGCCAGAAGAGTGAAGAGTTTCTGGTGAAGCAGGGACCTGTTTTTGCAAATTTTGTTTTGGCCGATGAAATTAACCGTGCACCGGCGAAGGTTCAGAGTGCATTGCTTGAGGCTATGCAAGAACGTCAGGTGACAATCAGTGAGAATACTTATAAACTACCTTCTCCTTTTTTGGTAATGGCAACTCAGAATCCGATAGAACAAGAAGGAACATATCCACTTCCTGAAGCCCAAGTTGACCGTTTCATGTTGAAATGTATTATTAATTATCCAAAAAAGGAAGAAGAAAAGTTAATCATTCGCCAGAATATTTCAGGTGTAAAGCCAGATATCAAACCTATATTGACAAAGGAAGAGATTTTGGAAGCTCGAAAAGTGGTTCGTGAAGTTTATTTGGATGAGAAGATTGAGCGTTATATCGTGGATATCGTTTTTGCAACTCGTTTCCCACAAGAACATGGTTTGGCAAATTTGGCAAATATGATATCATTTGGCGCTTCACCTCGTGCTTCTATTAGTTTGGCTTTGGCAGCACGTGCTTATGCTTTTATTAAACGTAGGGGATATGTGATTCCAGAAGATATTCGTGCAGTATGCCATGATGTGATGCGTCATCGTATTGGTTTGAGCTATGAAGCTGAAGCTAATAATTTGACCGCAGAAGAGGTGATTAGTGAAATTTTGAATAAGGTAGAGGTACCTTAATTTTTGGGTTAATTGTATGGAGATGTTTTTCTAATTACACGAACATGAAATTTCGATTACGTGGGAATGTAAATTTTGCGGTTGAAACGATGATGATTTAAGTATGGAAACAAGTGAACTGTTAAAGAAAGTTCGACGCATAGAGATCAAGACACGCGGTTTGTCTCGTAATATTTTTGCGGGGCAATACCATTCTGCTTTCAAAGGAAGAGGTATGGCTTTTAGTGAAGTGCGTGAATACCAATATGGGGATGATATTCGTGATATTGATTGGAATGTGACAGCTCGTTATGTTCGTCCTTATGTTAAAGTTTTTGAAGAAGAACGTGAAATGACCGTGATGCTTCTGATAGATGTGTCTGGTAGCCGTGATTTTGGTTCTGTAAATGTGATGAAGAAAGAGGTTATCACAGAAATTGCAGCCACGTTAGCGTTTTCCGCAATTCAAAATAATGACAAGATTGGGGTGTTATTTTTCTCTGATAAAATAGAAAAGTTTATACCTCCACAGAAAGGGAAAAAGCATATCTTATACATTATTCGTGAACTAATAGATTTCCATCCGGAAGAAAAGAAGACGAATATCGCTCAAGCTCTGAAGTATCTTACAAATGCCATAAAGAAACGTTGTACAGCATTTATTATTTCTGATTTTATTGATAAAGAGGGGTTCAAGGATGCACTTACTATTGCGAATCGTAAACATGATGTGGTTGCTATTCAGGTATATGATCGTCGTGAAACGGAACTTCCTGCTGTTGGTTTGATGAAGATTAAAGATGCCGAGACGGGAGGGGAACGTTGGATTGATAGTTCTTCCGCTCGTGTACGTGATGCTTATAGAGAATGGTGGGATCGTCGTCAGGCTACAATGAATGATTCTTTCAAGAAATGTCGTGTGGATGCAGTTTCTATTAGTACGGAAGAAGACTATGTGAAGGCATTGATTGCTCTTTTTGATAAACGTAATTAAAGCAAACAAATGAAATTAATAAAGAAAAGCATTCTGTTATTCATTATTACTGCTCTTTGTGTGTTTAGTAGTAAAACGTATGCACAGCAGACTTTAATTGATGTTAAAATCGATTCTGCTGCCATATTGATTGGTGAACAGACTGTTTTACATTTGACGGTAACAACAGACAAGGACAAAGAGGTACACCTCTTGATCCCACGTGATACATTGGTGGCTGGAGTAGAGGTGTTGGAACTGCCTAAAGCTGATTCTTCTTTTATAGAGAATGAACGTTTGCTGATTAAACAGGATATATTGGTGACCTCTTTTGATTCTTCACTTTATTTGTTGCCACCTTTTAAGGTTGTTGATGGGGCAGATACAATCTACTCCAATCAAGTTGCTTTAAAGGTTTCAACAATACCAGTTAATGTTGATAATCCTGAGGAGTTTTATGATATAAAAAATGTATGGAATCCTCCATTTGTATTGGCTGATTATTATCCTTGGATATTTGGAATTTTGTTCGCCCTGTTTTTGATTTGTGTGATAGCGTATGTGGTAAAACGTATGCGTAATCGTCAGTCTATTATCCCGTTCAAGAAGCCGGAACCTAAATTACCACCTCATGAACAGGCATTTAAAGAATTGGACGAGATCAAGCAACAAAAATTATGGCAACAGGGGTTGAATAAAGAATACTATACATTAATTACGGAAACGTTACGCCGTTATATCGTTGAACGTTTTGGTATTAATGCGATGGAGATGACCTCAGGGGAGATACTTGATTTGATTCATAAACATACGGATGCAAATTCTGTATATGAGAACTTGAAGCAAATTATGGAATTGGCAGACTTTGTGAAGTTTGCTAAGTGGAATCCACTACCGGATGAAAACGATTTAAGTATGATGAATGCTTACCTATTCGTCAATCAGACTAAAATTGTGGAAATACCATCTCCGGAGGATAAAGTGAAAGAGGAAGGTAAAGAAACTTCTGAAGAAAATAACGAATCAAATAATAGAAAGGAATAAGATGGTATTTGCAAATCCTACATATTTATATTTGTTATTATTGCTGATTCCAATGATTGGATGGTACGTTTACAAACTTAGTAAAAGTCAAGCAAGTTTGCAAGTATCATCAACGGAGGGCTTTGATATTCCGGGAACAGCTTCATGGAAGATTTGGTTAAGACATCTTCCTTTTGTGTTGAGAATGTTTGCTATCGCAGTATTGATTATCATATTGGCTCGTCCGCAATCAACAAATAGTTGGCAAAATTCATCGACAGAAGGAATTGATATTGTATTGGCAATGGATATTTCTACTAGTATGTTAGCTCAAGACTTGAAACCAAACAGGTTAGAAGCGTCGAAAGATGTCGCTTCTGCCTTTATCAATGGTCGACCAAATGATAATATAGGGTTGGTTGTTTTTGCTGCAGAAAGTTTTACCCAGTGCCCTTTGACAACCGACCATACTGTCTTATTAAATCTATTCAAAGACATTCAGCCTGGTATTATTCAAGATGGGACTGCAATAGGGTTGGGATTGGCTAATGCTGTTAGTCGTATTAAAGATAGTCAAGCAAAATCGAAAGTCATTATTTTGTTGACAGATGGTGTCAATAATACAGGGGAGATTGCTCCGGTAACAGCAGCGGAGATTGCCAAGACATTCGGTATTCGGGTGTATACAATTGGTGTTGGAACACAAGGTGAAGCACCATATCCATTCCAAACGGCTTTTGGTATCCAGTATCAGAATGTACCGGTTGAAATAGATGAACAGACATTGAAACAGATGGCTGCTACGACAGGAGGACAGTATTTCCGTGCGACTGATAATGCGAGTTTAAAAGAAATCTATTCAGAAATTGATAAGATGGAAAAGACAAAAATCAGTGTACAGGAATATAGTAAGAAACAGGAAGAGTACAAGAATTGGGCAATTCTCCTGTTTTTCTTGTTACTGGTTGAGATATTATTAAGAAATACATTATTAAGAAATATACCGTAAATAGGAAAGGCTTATGTTTCGTTTTGCACATCCTGAATTTTTGTATTTGCTTTTTGTTCTGCCTGTATTGGTAGTATTTCATATTTATGCAGCTATATTGAAGAAAAAAGCAATAAAAAGATATGGTAATCCAACTCTTTTGGCAGAGTTGATGCCTGAAGTGTCTAGGAAACGTCAACATCTGAAATTTTGGCTGTTGTTTGGAGCGATAGCCATGGCAATAATCGTGATAGCAGGACCTCAATTTGGTTCAAAGTTAGAGACTGTTAAGCGGCAAGGAGTTGAAATTATGGTTTGTTTGGATGTCTCAAATTCTATGTTAGCGGAAGATGTCTCTCCAGATCGGCTCTCTAAAGCAAAGCAGATGCTTTCAAAGTTGACAGATGGCTTTTCGAATGATAAAGTTGGTTTGATTGTTTTTGCAGGAGATGCTTTTACACAACTCCCGATTACTTCTGATTATGTATCGGCTAAGATGTTTCTCTCTTCTATCAATCCATCCATGGTGTCCACACAGGGTACAGCGATTGGCGCAGCAATCAATTTGGCTGTACGCTCTTTTACTCCAAGTGAGACTTCTGATAAGGCTATTATCTTGATTACAGATGGTGAAAATCATGAAGATGATGCCGTTAAAGCTGCTACTGCAGCCGCAGAAAAGGGTATTCATGTGAATATAGTTGGTATGGGAGATCCAAAAGGTTCACCTATTCCGGTCGATGGAAGTAATAACTATATGAAAGATAGAGCCGGAAATGTAGTGATAACTAAGTTAAATGAACAGATGTGTCAAGAGATTGCAGCTGCCGGTCAAGGGATTTATGTTCGTGCGGATAATACCAACTCTGCACTTCGCGCCTTGCAAAAAGAGATTGATAAGATGAATAAATCGGAATTAGATAGTAAGGTGTATTCAGAATATGATGAACGTTTTCAAACTTTTGCATGGATAGCCTTAATTTTGTTGGTGATAGATTTCTTGACATTGGATAGAAAGAATCGTATATTTAAAAAGGTAAAATTATTCTCTTAAATTAAAGGGTAGATGATACGTATACAAAACACAATGATATGGGTAGGAACTTTCCTTTTATGCTCAAGTGTGATGTTTGCACAGAAGGCAGAACGTAAAAATGTGCGTGAAGGGAACGAACTATATCAAGGAGAAAAATATACAGAAGCAGAAATTGCTTATCGTAAGAGTTTAGAGGTAAATCCCCGTTCAACAGAAGGAACTTACAATTTAGGAAATGCGTTGTTTAAGCAACAGAAATTCCCTGAAGCCGCAGAGCAATATCAACTTATTGCCGGAAGAGGAGACAAAATGGTTGAAACGCCGGAAGGTAAATCTCGTTTGGCTGAGATTTATCATAATGTAGGGAATATTGGTATGCACAATAAAGAGTATGCAAAGAGTGTGGAGGCTTATAAGCAGTCTTTACGCTTAAATCCTAAAGATGATGAAACTCGATATAACTTGGCTTTAGCCCAGAAGTTGTTGCAGGATCAACAGAATCAACAACAGGAACAGGATCAAAATCAAGATCAGAATCAAGACAAGAAAGAAGATCAGCAACAAGATCAACAGCAACAACAGGATAATAATAAGCAAGATAAGACACAACAGCAGCAGCAACAAAATGAGCAGATGAGCAAAGACAATGCGCAGCAAATGTTGGATGCTTTCTTGCAGGATGAAAAAGACACTCAAGAAAAGGTTAAAAAAGCGCAGGCACAACAGCAACAGCGTCGTCGAACAGAAAAAGAGTGGTAATAAAATAGTAAACAGATAAAAAGATATATAATGAGGAAATTAGTTTTCTTATTCGTGCTTTTGACAACTTTCGGGGGGGTAATAAAAGCGACAGACATTACCTTTAGGGCGTCTGCACCGGAAGCTGTTGTGATGGGGGAGACATTTAGATTGTCGTACACGGTGAATGCGGAAGGTAAAGATTTACGTGTACCGGAATTACCCGATTTTGAAGTGTTAATAGGTCCTTCAACATCTACGAGTATGAGTACGCAGGTGATTAACGGACAGATGACTACCGAGACGGCTGTTACGTTTACCTATATTTTACAGCCAAAGAAGGAGGGAACTTTTAATATTGCTCCTGCAACAATCAAAGTAAAAGGTTCAAATTATTCATCCAATGCTTTAGTTATAAAAGTTCTTCCTCCGGATAAGGCAGAGGATGCCGCTCAACAAAATGGACAGAGTGCAACCTCTTCATCAGCTGTGGGCAAGGAGGATTTGTTTGTAGGGGTGAACCTCTCCAAGAAAAGTGTATATGAACAAGAGGGATTTTTAGTTACATATAAATTGTATGCTAATCCGAGAAAGGCCAATGTGGTAGGTATTAATCAGTTGAAGTTGCCTGAATTTGAGGGATTTTTGACGCAGGAGATAGAGTTACCACAGAACCGACAGTTGGTCTTGGAGAACTATAATGGTCGGAATTATGGTACGTTTATCATTAAGCAGGCTGTATTATATCCGCAACGGGCGGGTAAGATCACGATACCGAGTGGAAGTTTAGATGTTGCGATGCGTGTACAAATGGCTGCATCACGTCCACGAAGTGTCTTTGATTTTTTTGAAGGTGGAGGTTATGTCGATGTTAATAAATCCATCCCAATTTCTCCGGTTACGGTGGATGTGAAGAATTTACCATCAGGAAAGCCTTCCTCTTTCTCCGGTGCTGTAGGAAACTTTACCATGCAATCTTCTATCTCCTCTACGAGTGTGAAAGCTGATGAGGCGATTACAATCAAAGTAGTTATTTCCGGTAATGGTAATATCAAGTTGGTAAAGAATCCGGAGGTAGTATTCCCGAATGATTTCGATGTGTATGATCCGAAAGTGGAAACCAATATCAAAACGACGACCGCAGGTTCATCCGGAACGAAGACGATTGAGTATATGGCTATTCCTCGTTTTGGTGGAGATTTTGAAATACCGGCCATCGCTTTTTCCTATTTTGACACGAAAAGTAATACTTATAAAACCCTTACCTCTGAACCTTACAAGTTGCATGTAGAGCAGGGAGAAGGAGGTACAGCAGCGCCAGTGGTTTCAAACTTTAGTAACAAGGAGAGTGTAAGGTATTTAGGCCAAGATGTTCGCTATTTAAAGGTGAAGAATATCCGCTTTGTTCCAAACAATGAGTTATTCTTTGGATCATTCATGTATTATATGTGTTATCTGCTTCCGACAATCTTGTTTATTGTATTCTTTATCATTTATCGCAAGCAAGTGAAGGAAAATTCGGATTTGGCGTTAGTTCGGACAAAGAAGGCAAATAAGATGGCTGTAAGGCGTTTGAAAAATGCTGGTAAATTGATGAAAGAAAACAAAAAAGAGGAATTTTATGATGAAGTGCTTCGTGCTTTATGGGGGTATCTGAGTGACAAGTTAAGTATACCTCAAGCCAATTTGACGAAAGATAATGTGGAAAATGAGTTGGCTAAATATGGAGTAGAAGATTCGTTGATACGTGAGTTTATGGATATCCTAAATACATGTGAGTTCGCACGTTATGCTCCGGCACAAACTTCGGATGCAATGGATAAATTATATGAACAGACTGTAGATGCCATTGGAAAAATGGAGAATACAATAAAAAAGTAATGCTATGAAGGTGATAGGTAATATAAAAAAGATCATATTCTTCTTTTTGGTTCAATGTTTGACTGTAGGGGCATGGGCACAAGAGGCAGCAATCAAAGAGGCTGAAGCTGCCTATACTAAAGAGGATTATGGTAAAGCGATCGAGTTGTATGAGGGGCTTTTGAATAGCTATGGAGAATCGGCTGAGATCTATTATAATTTAGGGAATGCCTATTATAAGGCAAATAAGATTGCACCGGCAGTTTTGAATTATGAACGGGCTTTGTTGTTGGATCCGGGGGATAAGGATATTCGTTTTAATTTACAGTTGGCACAGCAAAAAGCAGTGGATAAGATTGAACCGATAGGGGATTTCTTCCTTACCCGTTGGGTGGATCAAGTTCAAAATATGTTTGCCGCAGATTCATGGGCAAAAATAGGTGTAGTCTGTTTTATCTTATTTATAGGTTGTCTTATACTTTTCTTTTTCTCCAAATGGATTCATTTGAAGAAGTTAGGCTTTTATATAGGATTACTTCTTTTAGTTTTGGTTATTATTGCAAATATCTTTGCAAGCAACCAGAAAGAGGAGTTGATGAACCGTAATCAAGCCATCATTTTTGCACCGACAGTCACAATCAAAAGTTCTCCGGATGCAAGTGGTACGGATCTGTTTATTTTGCATGAAGGGACAAAAGTCTCTGTTAAAAGTAAATTAGGAGATTGGAGCGAGATTGAGGTAGAGGATGGTAATATTGGATGGATACCAAGTAAAGATCTTGAAGTGATTTAATTCCTATTTGCCTCTATCTAATGCTTGAGAAAATTTTATCATACGAACGCGATGCGTTCTTTGCGCTTAACGGCAGCGATTCTGTATTCTTGGATCACTTTATGTGGATCTATTCAGGGAAGGCAGTTTGGCTGCCGTTAGCTGTATTTATACTTGTGGTTTTGCTATATAAGCGTAATTGGCGTGAGTCTTTGTTTGTTTTATTGGCAATAGTATTGGTGGTTACTCTCTGTGACCAGTTCGCTTCACATGTCTGTAAGCCTCTTTTTGCCCGATTCAGGCCTACTCATCATCCCGATTTTATGGAGCAGGTAAAGACGGTTTTTGATTATAGGGGTGGACGGTATGGATTTATCTCCAGCCATGCTGCGAATGCCTTTGGGTTTGCCACATTGTTGACATTGATTATGCGAAATAGGCTATTAGGATGGACACTCCTTTTCTGGGCTACATTGACGGCTTATACCCGAATCTATCTGGGAGTGCACTTCATTTCGGATATTGTGCCTGGAATTCTTGTCGGATTGTTCTTTGGATATGTAGTCTATCGGTTGTTTCAATATGCCTGTGCCATTTGGTTGCCGGCTCCTGTAAGTTATACCAAACAGCAAGCCCATCTGATTGTGTATGCAATAGCTATAACTATCTGTCTCATGGTACTTTTTTCAGAACCATTGGCTTTATTCCTCCAACCATGATCTATGTCGTAAAGCATAAGATATATTTGATAAAATAATTTGTGCCTGTTGTATAAAATGATTAAGTTAGGGGCATAAATAATAGGTAGTATTAACCTTTAAAATGAATGTATGGCTAAAACAATTACGTTTAATGAATTAAGAAGGCTAAAAGATAGTTTGCCGGATGGTTGTATGCATCAAATAGCGGATGAATTGGGTGTATCTGTTGAAACTGTACGCAACTATTTTGGTGGACATAATTTTCAAGATGGAAATAGTTGTGGAATACATATTGAACCGGGTCCGGATGGCGGATTGGTTGTGTTGGATGATACCACGATTTTAGAACGTGCTTTGGAGATACTCGCAGAAGAGGCTTCTGAAGCACCTCAAGCGTAAAAAAATCATTGCATTAAAGATTCCCATAGCAGGCTCTTTATTATAGAGGATGCTATGGGATTTTTTTTAGGCAACCATTTTATAAATCTGATTGTTTAACTCATAAAACACACGAGTATGGAAGAAAAATTAGTAACATTGGCCATTCACACGTTCGAGAAAGCACAAATTCTCAAAACGATGCTTGAAACAGAGGGTATAGAGGTTTACATACACAATGTGAATCAGATCCAACCGGTTGTTTCTGCCGGAGTACGTGTGCGTATAAAGGAAAGCGATCTGCCTCATGCTTTGCGTTTGATTGAAGATACGCAGTGGCTGAGTGAGAACAAAGAACAAAAAGAACACAAGGCTTCTCAAGCCAAAAAGATATTAATACCAATAGATTTTTCTGATTATTCGATCAAGGCATGTGAGATAGGTTTCAATCATGCCTATGAGATCGGGGCAGAAGTGATGTTAATGCATGCCTATTTCGGTCCCTATTTCCCATCTGCCATTCCTATAGGGGATACATTAGCGTATCAAATGGACGAGGTGGAATCCATAGAGTGCATCTTGAAACGGGTCAACGTAGATATGGAAAATATCTGTACATTGTTAAACCGTAAGATCAAATCGGGAGAATTACCTCAAGTGAAATATGATTATGTCTTGCGGGAAGGGCTTCCGGAGGAGGAGATTATATCTTATGCCAAAGAATACAGACCCTCTTTTATTGTGATGGGTACACGTGGCAAGAATCGGAAAGAGGCTGATTTGATAGGAAGTGTGACCGGAGAGGTGATTGATGTCAATAAAGCACCGGTATTGGCTATTCCCGAACATATACCATTTAATGATTTGAATGAGGTGAAACATGTTGCTTTTGCAACCTCTTTCCAGCAAAGAGATTTGATTGCGTTTGATCGTTTTATGGAGGTGATGAAACCTTACAACGTACAGATTCATCTATTCAATATCTCAACCAGTAAGAATGAATGGAATGAAATACGTTTGACAGGTATTGATGAGTATTTGAAGAAGCAGTATCCGGAAGCATCCATTTCCCATACCGTTTTGGCTGATGGCGATTTGTTATTGGCGGTTGAAAAGTTTATTCGGGATGAACAAATTGACCTTATAGCGATCAGCTCTTATCGCCGAAATGTCTTTGCCCGTATCTTTAATCCATCTATTGCAAGAAGGATGTTATTCCATACTGACACACCGCTTTTGGTGGTCAATGCTTGAACTTGATAGAAAAAGAGCTGCCCCGATTCAAAAGTGAGGCAGCTCTTTTTATTCCCTAATCTTCTATTTGTACCTTTACGACAACCTTGCGGATATTCCCTTGTCCGATACCGGGTGCATGTCCATCTTCGGGAAAATAAATTACGAAATGCCCCGGATAGATTTTCGTATAAGCAGTCGGTCGATCTACATAAAAGGTAATATCCTTTTGTTCATTATAAGGAACCGACTCCTCTTGCAGTTCGTCACCCGCTTTCCAGCCAATTTTCTCAACACCTAACAACGGTAATTGGATGTCAATGTATTTTTTGTGGGTTTCGATGGCAGCCTCTTTTTTATCTTTACCAATGATGCTGGCAATACTTACATATAAACGGTCTCCCTCCAATTCATATTTCCCATCTTCCATTTGAGAAAAATCAGTTGATTTTACATAATCGAAAGCCTTTTTAAACAAAGGATGTAGGCTCTCAAATTTTTCTGTGTTCTTCAGTGAATCAAGTATCATACGCCTCAAAATTTTAGTTGAATCATTCCTGTTGAATGATGGATACAAAGGTCGTGATTTCCAATGTTAAATAATAGAGACATTGTGCTAATAATAAAGAAAATCAATTTGTGAGATGATTATTTTCATATAAAAACATAATGAAATTATCTTATTTATTGTGGTTAGGAAAGTATTGTGGTATTGATTTGTACATATTAAGATTTATTCCGAATATTGTAACAGATTTTGTTATTATTTAAATCGTATGAAAAACATGCATGGAAGATACGGGAGGATTGTTGTTCTTAGTTTGTTAGCTAGCCAATTTATATTAGCACAAAACAAACAAGAAGAAAAAGATTTTTATACGGCGATAGCCAGTAATAAACAGATTGTAGAGGGTGATCGTCCTTTGGAAAAAATAGGGGAGAAGGTTCTACCGGATAAAGAGTTAACCTGGTCTGATAGCAAGAAATATCGTTTTACTCCATTGAAGAAAATAACAACCAAGCAAGAAATGGAGCAAGCATTAGGTAGTTTACGAAATCAATATGCAACCTATTTACAGGATATTGCTCCTAAATTTCAATCCGTACGTCAAACGATTCGAATAGACAGTATGTTGTTCCGATATGAGACGAAAGAGGATTGTTTGGATTTCAGTCTTTTGTCACAAGGTGGTGGAAAATGGGAACAAGTTGCAATGCCTTATTATCATGGTCCGCATGGGGTAGCAACAGCATGGTATCGGAAAGAGTTTGAGTTACCAAAGGAGTTAGCGGCAATGCCTGCGGTTATGCTTCACTTTAATGGATCTGACTATTATACGGATGCTTATATAAATGGACACCATGTAGGGTATCATGAAGGGATGTTGGATGAGTTTGAGTTCAATATCAAGAAATATCTTCGTCCGGGTAAGAATACTTTATTGGTTAAGGTTCGTAACGATTACTCCATGTTAGGAGGAGAGGCGACACCTCGTCGTTGGGGAAATAAGTTAGCAGCAAGTAATAGTGCCGGTTGGGATGACCCTTATTCCGGTTGGATCTGTTGTCCGGCCGGTTTTGGTATCTACCAAGATCTTTATATCGAAGGAAGAGGAATGCCATATATTGCAGATATGTACTGTCGGCCATTGTTAGACCAATCAGCTGTAGAGTTATGGGTAGAGGTTGATTTGGAAAATGGAGATGATGCCGACCATTTTATGTTGGAATATAGTTTGTTTGGACAGAACTTTGAGGCAACTGTTGTAAAGAATCAGCATAAGGAAATTCGTGTAGAAGGTGGTCGTGTCTTGAATAAAACTATCATACCGATACCGGAAGAGCTTTTGAAATTGTGGGAACCTGCTACACCATGGTTATATCAGATGCAAGTACGATTGTCTGACAAACAGGGTAATCTGTTAGATGGACGGAAACAACAGTTTGGTATGCGACAGTTTGTGATTAGTGAGACAAGTATACCGAAAGGACGTTTCTATTTAAATGGAAAAGAGGTGCGTTTGCGTGGTACCAATACAATGGGATTCTTGCAAAAAAGTGTGATGGCTCATGATTGGGAACGTTTAACTGACGATTTGTTGTTGGCAAAACTTACCAATATCAACTTTATCCGAACTACACAACGTATTGTTCCGAAAGAGGTCTATGAGTATGCTGATCGTGTAGGGATGATGATGCAGGCTGACCTCCCTCTTTTTGCCTATATCAATCAGAAACAATATACAGAAATATTGAAACAAGCCAGTGGTATTGAACGTGTATTGCGTAACCATCCGTCTGTAATCTTGATGAGTTACTTGAATGAGTCCATGGCGGAAAAGCAGGCGCATGCTATCAGCCGATATGCATACGAACGTCTGTTTGACGCATTGGATGTGGTGGTTCATAATGAAAATCCGGAACGAGCAGTGAAATATGTGGATGGTGATTATCAAGCTCCTAATAATGGTTATCCTGATAATCATTGTTACAATATATGGTATGACAAGCATGGTATTGCGTTACCTGATTTAGGACGTGGCGCATGGATGAAGGTTAGCAAAGGATGGATGTACGGATGTGGCGAGTTTGGAGCGGAAGGATTGGACTTCCCGGATTTGATGAAACGAAGATATCCGGCTGAGTGGTTGAAGAAAGAGGAGGATGGTACATGGAATCCGCAATATATGTATGGTATCTATACCGGGGCACAAACTTGGAAAATGCATTGGAATTGGTTTGAAACCCAATACACGATGGAAGATTGGGTACGTGAGAGCCATCAGCATCAAGCGTGGGGAATCAATCATGTCTCACGAGCTTTCAGACGTATGCCTCGGATGAACTCTTTTGCCATTCATCTTTTTATTGATGCTTGGCCTAATTGTTGGATGAAGGCTATCATGGATTGTGAACGTACTCCTAAACCTGCATGGTTTGTTTATCGTGATGCTTTAACTCCATTATCTGTACAGGTAGAAACAGAACGTACAGCTTTCTTTAGTGGAGAGTCTTATCCGTTTAAAGTTTGGATTTGTAATGATACACAAGAAAATCCGGAAGCAGTATTGAAATATACATTAGAATTGAATGGAAAAGTAATCAATTCCGGTATGGCTCTGGCGTCAGTTCCTAATGTACAAGAAGCAGTAAGTTTCCAAGGTTTTTTACCTGTGACTATGCCTCAAGTTAAACAGAAATCATCTCTTGTTGTTCGTGTCGGCTTATTTGACAAGGCTACAGGTAAGGCTATTCATGAAGAACAAACAAACGGTTATGTTTATCCGATTGAAAAATGTAATAAACAATCACGTGTTTATTTAGTAGGAGAAAGTAAAGATGCAGATGCTATTTTGAAACAATACGGATTGAAAGAGGTTGTACGTTCGGGAGAAATCTTAGCGAGTGATTTGGTGATTGTATCTGATAGCTTATTAGATTCTTCAATGAGAACAAAAGTAGAAACAGCTGTTAAAGCTGGAGCTCGTGCTTTGGTATTGAAAGATGCTGTAACCTATCAACGTCCTGTATTTAATTTGAATCTCTCTGTTGAAACAGTTGATAAAGATAGTTGGATTGTTTTCAGAAACAAAACGCATCGTTGGTTGGCAGGCAGTGAATCTACCGATTTGAAATATGTCTATTCTTCGGTTATCAATGCTCCGGATAGATATGAATATCGTTTGTTTACTTCAAAAGATGTAACTCCGGTTTTGACTTACCGTGAACAGATGGTTTTAGGTGAGAAACAAGATGGTAAAGGTAGTTGGGTGGTATGTTCTATGAAGTTGAATGGCAAATTAGATACAACACCAGTTTTGGCCCGTATGTTCCGACAAATTGTAGAAGGGAAGTAAAAATATAGTTATAGATTTATACAAAAATGGAGGTAACCCGCTTGTGGATTACCTCCATTTTTGTAATGTAAATAAGATATGTGTTTGATAAAAAATTACATCCGATGTATTTTGAATTACATCCGACCTAATCAGTGATTACATCGGATGTAATTGTGAGTTTGGTTTATATAAGTAATTGTACTTATTTAATAGTTACTTGTAATGGTTCTTTTAGTTTTTGAGCGAATTGTTGTATATGATTGAACCATTCTGTTGAGTTCTCAAATCCCCATTTGCTCCAACCAGCACCACAATAGTAGGTATAAACACTTCCCGGAGTATATGTGTTATAAGCTAACACATGACCATTTGCTCCACGTTCTTTTTTCTCTTTATCAGAAAATTTGACAGCTTTAGCTTCATTAATCTTATTAGGGAATACGGCTGCAGCAAAAGTCTGTCCATTTACTGCATCTTCTGGATCTGCGTATGCAATGTATCCTTTAGTTGCATCTGTTTGATAATCTTCACTCGGCTCATGCAAGACAATGCCAGTTACGATAGATGTCACTTCTGATAAATTGTCATATTTGATGGAAACCTTGTTTAATTGTGAACCGGCATCTAAAGAGATGGTACGTGTTTCGATCACGTTTGTATCTTTTTGGATGGTCAATGGGTTATAAACCAATTTAACAGTGAAACGCAGAGGACCATTGTCTAAGATTTCATAATCTTTATAGCAATAAGGATAGACTATTGTTGCGTTATCCAGTAGGGCAGAAGTTCCAGCACCTAAGGTTGGACCTACCTTATAATAATCTAATCCGTTCCCATGGTCGATGTGGTAAGAAACAGAGTTAGATAATTCTTTTGCCGCTTTTGGGTCTGTCTTATGCAATTCTGCTATTTTTGCTTTGGTTTCCGGATTCAATTCAGTGCTATAACGCAATTCAACGACCGGCTCTTCTACACGTTTTACCCAAATATCATAACCAAAGGCTTTTTCACCACTTGCTTGCAAAGCCGGACCGTATGCACGGAAAGCGATGCGGTCATTTTCCCAAGCAATATCATCGACACGTTCCGGATAATGTTTTCCGCAGGACACAGTCTTAAAAGCTTCCGGTGTACCGGGAGTGATTTGGTAAGTGATATTTTCCCCTGCTTTCAAGGAAACTGGAAAGATGATTTTATTATCATACGTTACTTGGTAAGGAATCTGTTTCCCTTGACTATCAGTAATGATGAAAGTTTCACCTTGTAGTTTGTCAATGGCATCCATCCCAATCTCTGTTATTTCATTTGGGCGATCCATGGCAGAAGGATTACTGATGGTAATTTCTACCTTTTTTTCAGGAGTACATGCAAAAGCAAAGATTGCCAATAATAAATAGGAAATTCTCTTCATAAAATTGTTATAAGTATAGTTTGAAGTGTTAATAATCATCTATATATGAGGTCACAAAAGTACATAAATTATGAACTTATCCGATGAATAGATTGATTAAATAGTGAAAAATGTAGAATTAATTGGTCTAATCTCTGTTTTATCAAGGTTGGATGGATTATATGTCGGAATTTTTGCTAACTTTATAGCATAATCATTAAATCGAAAGATCATGGGAGCAAAGAAAAATTTTGTGTTGGATACCAATGTAATCCTGCACGACTACAGATGCATTCACAACTTTCAGGAGAATGATATTTACCTTCCGATCGTTGTGTTGGAAGAATTGGACAAGTTTAAAAAGGGGAATGATCAGATCAATTACAATGCACGTGAGTTTGTCCGTGAACTTGACACCTTGACGAGTAATGATCTTTTCTTGAAAGGTGCCTCTTTAGGTCCGGGTAAAGGCATCTTGCATGTTGTTACCGGGGATAAATACCAGGATAAGATTTATCAGTCATTCCCGGAACGTACCCCTGACCATCGAATACTTTCTTGTACACTTTCTGTGGCAGATGCAGAAAAGAAGACAAGAACGATTCTGGTAACCAAGGATGTCAACCTACGAATGAAAGCTCGCTCGTTGGGAATAGAGGTGGAGGACTATATCAACGACAAGGTGGTCAATGTCGATATATTTGAACGGGCACAGGATACGTATGAACATATTGATGCGGAATTAATTGATAAGATGTATGCCGCTCCGGAAGGATTGGATGTTGGTATGTTTGAGATCCGATTTGAGCCGAATGAATGTTTTATTTTGAAGAGTGAAAGAAACTCCATCTTGGCTCGTTATAATCCTTTTACCGGAAAAGTGAAACGGGTGGAAAAGGGCGGTAATTATGGAATTCAACCTCGTAATGCCGAACAGAGCTTCGCTTTTGAAATTTTGAATGATCCCGATGTGAAGTTAGTCGGATTGACAGGAAAGGCCGGTACCGGTAAGACTTTGTTGGCATTGGCTTCGGCTTTGAAACAGGCGAATGTTTATAAGCAGATTCTATTGGCTCGTCCGATTGTCGCTTTGGCCAATAAAGATTTGGGATTCCTTCCGGGTGATGAAAAACAGAAGGTGGCTCCTTATATGCAGCCGTTGTTTGATAATTTGAATGTCATAAAGGGACAGTTTGCCCCGGGTAGTGCGGATGCACGCCGCATTGATGATTTACAGAAAAGTGGTCAGTTGGTGATTGAAGCATTGGCTTTCATTCGTGGACGAAGCTTATCAGAAACTTACTGTATCATTGATGAGGCTCAGAACTTGACACCGCATGAAATCAAGACCATTATCACACGTGCCGGAGAGGGAACAAAGATGGTATTTACCGGAGACATCCAGCAGATTGACTCTCCTTATTTGGATGCACAAAGTAATGGCTTAGCTTATATGGTGGATAAGATGAAAGGACAAGATCTCTTTGCACACATCAACCTAATCAAAGGTGAACGTAGTCAGTTATCAGAGTTAGCTTCGAATCTGTTGTAAATTAAAGAGTATACAAGAAAGGGTATTTGCATGAAGCAAATACCCTTTCTTTATCTATAAAATATAGTTTTATTTCTTAACTACCGGAAGCAACAAGCGGGTTGCTGCATTTTCTTGGTGGAAAATCTTGATGTTTTGCTTCATGAAGAAATCTTTAATTGTGCAATGGTAGGTATCAATGAACTTCTGTGGGTTACGATCAATGATTGGGAACCAAGAACTTTGAATCTGGATCATCAAACGGTGACCCGGTAAGAATGAGTGGGCTACATCATACAAGGTATAATTTACCGGAGTGATTTCATTCGGAGTGAACGGTTGAGGATTATCAAATCCGGTACGGAAACGTCCACGGAACAACTCACCACGAACCAACTGTTGGAAACCGCTCATCGGATAGGTATGATTCTTTAAGTAGTCTTTTACCTCTTTTGGGTAAGAGAACTTTTCCGGATATACGTCAATCACTTTTACCATAAAGTCGGCATCTGTACTTTCAATTGCAGTTTTGATTTCCACTTCAATCGGACCTGCCAATGTCAATGTATCAGTCAACGGCTCTGTTACGAATGTAATAACGTCCGGACGAGAAGTCGCAAAACGCTGGTCGTCTAACATGAATTCTTTTGTACGAGCTGAAGTTGGGTTCGCTGTATATGGAACAGGACGAGACATATCGGATACATATTCAGTGAAAGAGTTTTTTTCTTTAGGTGCTTCTGTAGAAACCGAACCGTTTGCATGAATGTAATAAGGAGTCGGTTTCATCTCTGCGATAGGCCATTCATCATAAGTTTCCCATTCATTCTTACCTGTATAGAAAATGTTCACTTTATCTGTCGGTTTTTCTCCCTCGTTTTCCAAATAATAACGGAAGAATGGGTATTGGATATTATCTAAATAATGATCAGAGGTGTTTTTACCGAAATAGACATTACCAAATCCTTGGAAGCCACGGCGACTCCATGCTCCATGCCACCATGGACCGAATGTCAGGTAAAGTTCAGTCTCCGGAGATTGTTCTTTGATGGCTTTGTAAAGTCCCCATGCTCCGTAACAGTCTTCAGAGTCATATAAACCACCTACGACTAAAATGGCAGGCTTCAAATTGTAGCAAGAACTGCGGGCATCACGCTCTTTCCAGAATTCATCAAAAGTAGGATGGTTCTTGATGTTGGTCCACATTGTTACAGCTGTATCTTGTACTAAATCATCTGCATTTTTGAATGTACCTAAAGCCAAGAAGTCTGTATATACATCATTCTTGACAATCTGACCGATTACGCCTCGGCCATAGTTACGACCTTCCAAACCTGGTAGGAAGTTAGTTGTCTGTAGGAAGGTAAAAGCTCCGTTATGATGGCGGTCATCACCTCGGAACCAGTCGGTCACCGGAGCTTGCGGAGATACAGCTTTCAGAGCCGGGTGGTTGCTGGATGCCGTCATAGTCGCATAAAAACCATCATAGCTAACACCCCAAGTACCGACATTTCCGTTGCTGTAGGTGTTTTTAATCAACCATTCAATGGTATCATACGTATCGGTCGCTTCGTCAATATTCTTTTTATCCTTTTTCCCTTTCTTGTTTTTGTTCAAAGGACGGATCTGTTCAAATTGTCCTTCACTTTTGTGGCGTCCACGTACATCCTGGAATACGAGGATATACTTCTTATCTACAAACATGCTTTGGCTGGTACGAAGAGAGGCTACGAAACTATCTCCATACGGTCTGCAGGAGTAGGGCGTACGTCTCATCAAGATAGGATGCCGTTTGCTGTTGTCTTTAGGTTCATAGATAGCTGTGTAAAGTTTGACACCATCACGCATCGGGATCATGACTTCCCGTTTGGTGTATGCTTCTCTTAATTTCAGTTCGATGCTATCCGGTTGGGCATTTCCCTGTGCGGAAACCCTTGTTCCGAATGAGCAAAAGAGAGCAATCAGTAAGATAAAAGGAATTAATCTTTTCATTTATGTGTAAATTAAGTTTGTTTTAGGGCAAAGGTACATACTTCTTTTTAATTCTCCACTTCCATGCGCATGATATAATCATTCATGTAATATCCGTTTCCTATATGGAAATCACGAGTGGCATATTGGTAAAAGCCCATGTGTTTGTAGAAACCATAAGCCGGATTCTCTCTGTTTACATTCAATTCAATGGTGAAAGAACCGGGGTGGAGACTTTTCAGGTAACTTATACCTTGTTCTATGATATAGCGTCCGATTCCGGAACCATGTAAAGCCGGAAGAGAATAGACTTTTTGGAACTCAAAAAGATCTTCTTCGACTTTTTCGATGGATAGATAACCGGAAGGAATACCGTCTGCAAGAATAATGAAAAATTGATGGTGAAGTTCTTCCATCTGTATGCGAAGGTTATCCAAGCTATACATCATATCGAACATATAGATCAATTGTTCTTGTGAAAGAATAGAACCGTATGTTGGTTCCCATATTTGAGATGCTAAATCTTGGATTAGTTGGCAGTCTTTAACTGTCGCTTTTGTAATAGAGAACATATTTTATTTGTTTTTACAAACAAAGGTAGGAAAAAAGAGAATATATTTGTTTTTAAGAAGTTTCTTTCATAAAAAAGAATAACTTTGTGGGCGGTTTAATACCTTTAAGTGAGAAACAATTTAATAAAACAAGATAAAAATGGATATTAAGATTCAGGAACTGACCGAAAAAATCTACAAAGAAGGTGTAGAAAAAGGTAATGAAGAAGCTGGTCGAATCATCGCCGATGCAAATGAACAGAAGCAAAACATTTTGAGTGAAGCAGAAGCAGAAGCAAAACGTATTGTCGCTGCAGCAGAAAAGCAGGCAAGTGAGTTAAAGAAGAATACGGAAGCTGAATTAAAATTGTTTGCGGCTCAATCTGTAGAGGCTTTGAAAAGTGAAGTTGTTAATCTGATTACAGATAAGATTACATCCTCTAATGTAAAAGCGATCGTTTCTGATACTGCATTTATGCAGAAGGTCATTTTAGAGATGGCTAAAGAATGGGCTAAGAAAGAAACTTTGACTATTCAGACTGCTGATGCTGATGCTTTAACCAAGTATTTTATTGCTAACGCAAAGGATTTGTTAGACAAAGGTGTGAAAATTGAAAAGGTAAGTGGCCATGATGCTGCATTTACAATTATCCCGGCTGATGGTTCTTATAAGGTTAGTTTTGGAGAAGAAGAATTTATTGCATTCTTCAAAGAATTCCTTCGTCCGCAATTGATTGAAATGTTGTTTTAAGTATGGGTAAGTATTATTGCTTAATCGCAGGACTCCCCGATATCACGCTTGATGACAGTAAGCTGACCTATTCCGTTGCTGATTTTAGAGAAGAATTGGACGGGATATTGACAGATGCGGATAAAAAGTTAATAGATCTGTTTTACCTAAAGTTCGATAATAAGAACTTAATGGCTTATGTCAAACATTCTGAATCAAATCCTGAATCTCGGGGACGTATTACGTATGATGAGCTGGATGCTTTATACAAGGCATTGAGAGAAGAAGAGAAGCCGCCTAAGAATAATCGAATACCGGCTTATTTTGAACGTTTCTTCCAATTATTCATTGAAAATGAAGAAAATGAAAATAAGAGACAGGATATTTCTTGGGAAGATCGCTTGGCTGCCCTTTATTATGCGTATGCTATGAAGAACCCAAATAGGTTTGTTGTTGCTTGGTTTGAACTAAATCTAAACATCAATAACATGCTTACCGCTATCACTTGTCGAAAGCATGGTTTAGATAAATCTGAATATATTGTGGGGGATAACGAGGTGGCACAGGCACTTCGTACGTCTAATGCTCGTGATTTCGGTTTGAGTGACGAGGTGGAATATTTGCCTGAACTTCAACGTATCGCAGAAGAAACAGACTTGATGGTACGTGAGAAGAAGATTGATTTGTTGAAGTGGAAATGGCTTGAAGAACAGACTTTCTTTAAAACTTTCGACATCGAGAGCGTATATGCGTATCTGTTGAAGTTGGAAATGATTGAACGTTGGGTGACTTTAGATAAGGAAACAGGCGACAAGACATTCCGTGAGATTGTGGGAGCAATGAAGAGAGGTAGTTTGAATACCTTGAATGAATTTAAAAGAAATAATAATAAATAAGTATATGGCTACGAAGGGAATTGTAAAAGGAATCGTTTCCAACCTTGTGACAGTAGAGGTTGACGGACCGGTTTCTCAAAATGAGATCTGTTACATTTCCGTAGGAGGCGTAAAGCTGATGGCGGAAGTTATCAAGGTTATTGGTAAAAATGCTTTTGTACAGGTCTTTGAAAGTACTCGTGGTATGCGAGTAGGCGATGAAGCGGAGTTTGAAGGGCACATGTTGGAGGTTACTTTAGGACCGGGTATGTTGTCTCGTAACTACGATGGTTTGCAGAATGACTTGGATAAGATGGATGGTGTATTCTTGAAACGTGGAGAATATACTTTCGCTTTGGACAATGATAAATTATGGGATTTCAAGCCACTTGCTAAAGTAGGTGATAAGGTAGGAGCCGGAGATTGGTTAGGCGAAGTGGATGAAAACTTCCAACCTCATAAGATTATGGTTCCTTTTACTTTTAAGGGAGAGTATATCATTAAGAGTGTTGTAGAGGCAGGACAGTATAATATTAATAAGGTGATTGCTGTTTTGACAGATGAAACAGGTAAAGAGGTGGAAGTTACTATGGTGCAGCGTTGGCCGGTGAAACGTGCCATCACTTGCTACAAAGAAAAACCACGTCCATATAAACTATTGGAAACAGGTGTCCGTACTATCGATACTGTAAACCCAATAGTTGAAGGTGGTACAGGTTTTATCCCTGGGCCTTTCGGTACGGGTAAGACTGTGCTTCAGCATGCTATTTCCAAACAGGCAGAAGCGGATATTGTGATTATTGCTGCTTGTGGAGAACGTGCGAATGAGGTAGTAGAAATTTTTACAGAATTCCCTGAATTGGTAGACCCGCATACCGGTCGTAAGTTAATGGAACGTACCATCATTATTGCAAATACTTCAAACATGCCGGTGGCTGCTCGTGAAGCATCTGTTTACACAGCTATGACTATCGCGGAATATTATCGTAGCATGGGATTAAAAGTGTTGTTGATGGCGGATTCTACTTCTCGTTGGGCTCAGGCATTACGTGAAATGTCTAACCGTTTGGAAGAACTTCCCGGACCTGACGCGTTCCCGATGGACTTGTCTGCGATTGTGGCAAACTTCTATGCTCGCGCAGGTTTCGTCTTTTTGAATAATGGTCAGACAGGTTCTGTTACGTTTATTGGTACTGTATCTCCTGCGGGTGGTAACTTGAAAGAACCGGTAACTGAAAATACGAAGAAGGTGGCTCGTTGTTTCTATGCGTTGGAGCAGGAACGTGCAGACCGTAAGCGTTATCCGGCAGTGAACCCGATTGATAGTTATTCTAAATATTTGGAATATCCGGAATTTCAGGAATACATCGCTCAACATATTTCTCCGTCATGGATTGAGAAGGTTAATGAGATAAAGACTCGTATGTTGCGTGGTAAGGAAATTGCTGAACAGATCAATATTTTGGGTGATGATGGTGTGCCTGTTGAGTATCATGTGACATTCTGGAAATCAGAATTGATTGACTTTGTAATCCTACAGCAGGATGCTTTCGATACGATCGATGCTGTAACTCCGTTGGAACGCCAGGAATTTATGTTGGATAAGGTGGTTAAAATCTGTCATACCGAATTTAACTTTGATTCATTCCTTGAAGTAATGGATTACTTTAAGAAGTTAATCAACGTATTCAAACAGATGAACTATTCTGAGTATAAGAGTGAACAGTTCTATAAGTTTAACGAGCAACTTGATGCACTGTTAGCAGAACGAGAAGATAAATAAAAGAGCGTATGGCAACAAAAGCATTTCAAAAGATATATACAAAGATTACCCAGATTACAAAGGCAACTTGTTCGTTGAAAGCAACAGGTGTTGGGTATGACGAGTTGGCTTCTGTAGATGGAAAGTTGGCTCAGGTAGTAAAGATTATTGGTGATGAAGTCACTTTGCAGGTGTTCTCTGGTACAGAAGGTATCCGTACCAATGCAGAGGTTGTATTCATGGGTAAAGCGCCTTCTTTAAAGGTTGGGGATCAATTGGCCGGCCGTTTCTTTAATGCGTATGGGGAACCGATTGATGGTGGTCCTATACCTGAAGGTACAGATGTGGAAATCGGTGGTCCTTCTGTAAACCCTGTTCGCCGTCAGCAACCTTCAGAATTGATCGCTACCGGTATTGCTGGTATTGACTTAAATAATACGTTGGTAACAGGACAAAAGATCCCGTTCTTTGCTGACCCTGACCAACCGTTCAATCAGGTTATGGCGATGGTAGCTTTGCGTGCCCAATCAGACAAGATTATCTTGGGTGGTATGGGTATGACAAACGATGACTACCTTTTCTTTAAAAACACATTTAGCAATGCCGGTGCATTAGACCGTATTGTTAGCTTTATCAATACAACGGAAGACCCATCTGTAGAGCGTATCTTGATTCCGGATATGGCTTTGTGTGCAGCAGAATATTTTGCGGTGCAAAAGAATGAAAAGGTCTTGGTTTTGTTGACTGACATGACCAACTATGCCGATGCTTTGGCGATTGTATCTAACCGTATGGACCAGATTCCTTCTAAAGATTCTATGCCGGGTTCACTTTATTCGGATTTGGCTAAGATTTATGAAAAAGCTGTACAGTTCCCAGCCGGTGGTTCAATCACCATTATTGCGGTGACGACTCTGTCCGGGGGTGACATTACCCATGCTGTACCTGATAATACCGGTTATATTACAGAAGGTCAGTTATATTTACGTAAGGATAGTGACGTTGGTAAAGTTATTGTCGATCCGTTCCGAAGCTTGTCTCGTTTGAAACAGTTGGTAACAGGTAAGAAAACACGTGAAGACCATCCGCAGGTGATGAATGCGGCTGTCCGTCTGTATGCTGATGCCGCTAATGCAAAGACTAAGTTGGAAAATGGTTTTGATTTGACGGATTACGACAATCGTGCTTTGGCGTTTGCAAAGGATTATTCAAGTAAGTTATTGGCGATTGATGTAAACTTGGATACAACGGAAATGCTTGATGTGGCATGGGGATTGTTCTCTGAATATTTCCAGCCTGCTGAAGTTAATATCAAGCAAGCGTTGGTAGATAAGTATTGGAAGAATTGAGAATGAAAGGTTTATGGCAATAAAGTTTCAATATAACAAAACATCTCTTCAACAATTGGAGAAGCAGCTGAAGATGCGTGAGCGTTCTTTGCCGACAATTAAGAGCAAAGAGAGTGCCTTGCGTATTGAAGTCAAGCGGACCAAAGATGAGGTGAACCGATTGGAACTTCAGCTTGAACAGGAAATACAGAGTTATGAGAACATGGTGGCTTTGTGGAACGAGTTTAATCCGGAGCTGATAGCGGTTAAGGATGTTTCGTTGTCTACAAAGAAGATTGCCGGAGTGATTGTTCCTCTGTTAGACGAAATACAATTTGAAGTAGGTCATTATAGCCTGTTCAATACCCCAGCTTGGTTTACGGATGGTATAGAGTTGTTGAAGAAGTTGGCTCGTACAGGTATTGAAGCCGAGTTCTCGGGTATGAAACTGGAGTTATTGGAGCATGCGAGGAAGAAGACGACTCAGAAAGTCAACCTTTTTGAGAAGGTTCAGATTCCGGGTTATAAGGATGCGATCCGCAAAGTGAAACGTTTCATGGAAGATGAAGAGAGTCTTTCTAAATCTTCACAAAAGATCATGCGGGCTAATCAAGAAAAGCGTAAAGCAAAAGAAGAGGTAGAGGAGGCTGAAGTATGATTACGAAAATGAATAAGTATTCGTTCCTTATTTACCATAAGGAATATGAAACGTTCTTGGATAAGCTTCGTGAATTGGGCGTAGTGCATGTAGAAGTTCGCCAAGCAGGTGAGATGGATGAGAGTCTGCAAGCTCTTTTACAGAAACATACGTTCTATAAGAACTTACATAAAGAGATGTCTGTTTCTGCATCTTTGGCTGAAGGTCAAGTCTCCGTTTCAGGGATAATGGTAGAGGAGGCAATAGAGGGTTACGAAGCATTACGTGATCGTTTGCAGGCACTCAATCAGCAACTTCCTGCTCTTGAAAAGGAACTTGCTCAGATGGAAATATGGGGTGAGTTTGATTGGAAAGTAATCGAAGAACTGAAAAAGAACGGATGGTTCATGCAATTCTTCTGTTGTCCGGAAAAGAACTTTGAAGAAGCATGGGTAGAAGCATGTAATGCAACGGTTATCAATAAAAAAGCCGGACAAGCTTATTTTGTAACAGTCAATAAAGAGCCCGTAAAGATAGAGGCAGAAGTGGTTCGTTTGCCGGAATACAGATTATCAGAGTTAGAAGCTAAACGTTCTTCTTTACTTGCAGATATCAAAGAGGCAAAGAAACAACAAAATGCTTTTAGTGCTTCACACATTTCTATTGTGGAAACAGCAATATCACAATTACAAGGTGAAATAGATTTGTTGGAAGTTAAATTAGGAGGGGAGAGAAAGGCTGATGGAGCACTTGTGCTGTTGGAAGGTTGGGTTCCGGTAGAGAATGATACTGCTGTCCGTTCCATGTTGGAAGCAAGTGGTATCTACTATGAGGCACGCCCAGCTGAAAAAGAAGACAACGCACCGATCAAATTAAGGAATAATGCCGTTACCCGTCTCTTTGAGGTTTTGACAAAGATGTATGGTATGCCGGATTATGGAGAGTTTGACCCTACACCTTTGTTTGCTCCGTTCTATGCTTTGTTCTTTGGGCTTTGTGTCGGAGATGCCGGATATGGTCTTTTCTTGGTACTCTTTGGATTATACTTAAAGACAAAGGTGAGCAAGTCGATGGCTGGTTTGATGAACTTGTTGATCACGCTTGGTGCGGCGACAACAGTTGTCGGTACGTTGATGGGAACCTTCTTTGGGGTAGAACTTGTGAAGTTAGATATTCCGGAAGGGCTTAAGTCAATCATGATTACCGGTAAATTTGATGGAACGGCTTATGACAAGACTATGGTATTTGCTTTGCTTGTCGGTATGTTCCATATCTGCTTTGCTATGGTAGTCAAAGCGATCTGTTCAACAGCTCGCTATGGATTCAAGAACTCACTATCAGCTTGGGGCTGGTTGTTGTTTGTTGGAGGTTCGGTTGTCGTAGGGACATTGAACTATCTGCAGGTGATAACTATGGATACTTCCAAGATGGCGTTTATCGCTATTGGTGCGGTTTCTGCTATTGGTATTTATTTATTAAATAATATTCGTCGGAATGTTTTCATGAATGTAGGTGCAGGTTTATGGGATACCTATAACATGGCAACCGGATTGATGGGAGACTTGCTTTCTTACCTTCGTCTTTATGCGTTAGGTTTGGCCGGAGGTATGTTGGGAGGTGTGTTTAACACATTAGGCTTGCAACTAAAGGATAGTATGGCAGATTTGTTATGGGGAATCCCGGGATGGATTTGTTTCGGTTTGATCTTTGTCTTTGGTCACTCCCTGAATATTGCACTCTCTTGTTTGAGTGCTTATGTTCACTCTATCCGTTTGACATTCGTGGAATATTTTAAAAATTCAGGATATGATGGAAAGGGAACGATGTATAAACCTTTCTCATCTCCAAACAAGTAACAAAAAAGTAATTCAATAACAATTAAAAATTTAAACAATTATGGACGTAACTCTATTATTAGGTTATTTGGGCTTAGGTTTGATGTTAGCCCTTGCAGGTATTGGTAGCTGCTATGGTACGACTATCGCCGGTAATGCAGCAGAAGGTGCATTGAAGAAAGATGCGACAAAGTCTGCAGGTTATATGATTCTTTCTGCGATGCCTGCTTCTCAGGGTCTTTATGGTTTCGTTGCTTTCATGACAGCTGATGCTGTTACTTCTGCTAACGGTCTGTTGACATTTGGTATGGGTATTAGCGTAGGTTTGGTATTCCTTATCTCTGCGATCCGCCAAGGACAACTTTGTGCTAACGGTATTGCCGGTATGGCACAGGGTCATGACGTTCAGACTAACACCATGATCTATGCCGCTCTTCCTGAGTTCTATGCAATCCTTGCATTGGTAGCAACATTCTTGGTATAAGAGAAAATAAAACGATTTGATATAGGGGTCATGTCACAAAGGCACGACCCCTTTTTTAAAACTCTATGTGATAGGAAAAATGAAAAAACATGTATGCTCTTTATTGCTTTGTGCCGGCCTGTTAGTTGGTGTAGAAGCACAAGCCCAAAGTACAGAACGTCTGCCGGGATATGTACAAGCAGAACGTTTCACGCTTGATAAGTTAAATACCATGTTATTCTCCACGACTGTGGATCCCCATTGGTTCCAGAAAGGGAATAGCTTTTGGTATGAATACAAGACCAGCAACGGAAAGGCGTGGTATGTAGTGGATCCGACAGCCAAGACCAAACGGCCTTTGTTCGATTTGGATAACCTTGCGGCTCAAATTACGGAAATAGTCAAAGATCCTTTTACTGCCCAACAGTTGCCTATCCAGAAATTGGAAGCGCAAGAGGATGGACGAACCTTCACATTCCATATAGTTTCTTCAAAGGATGCGAAGAAAGATACAACCGATAAGAAAGCTCCTAAGAATAAAAAGGAGATATTTTATTTCTCATACGATTATCCGACCAAGAAATTGACCTGGTTAGAAGACAAAAAGAAGGATATAGAATATCCGAATTGGGCATCCATCTCTCCGGATGGCCAGACGGTTGTCTATGCGAAAGACTTGAATCTGTACCGTATGTCACGTGAAGATTATGAAAAACTGAAAAAGGATGACAAAGACAGTACGGTCACAGATATACAGTTGACAACATTCGGTGTGAAGGATTTCGGCTTCGGGCAACCTTATAGCTTGCTGAATACAGACACGTTATGTAATGGAAAACGTAAAGGGGTGTGGGGAATCGTGTGGTCACCCGACTCTCGTTACTTTGCTGTTACCTTGGAAGACGAACGGCAGGTGAAAGACCTTTGGGTCATCAACTCCATGGCTTCTCCTCGTCCGACATTGGAGACTTACAAATACCAGATGCCGGGTGAAAAAGAGGCTCCTATACAACATTTGTATCTGTTTGATATGAGCAACAACAGCTACAAGGAGATCCAAACATCTGCTTTCAAAGACCAGACTTTGCGTTTGGCTCGCAAGCCTCGTTTGCAGAAGGAGAGAAGCAAAAGAGAGTTAGCGAGTGTTTGGTTGGGTGATAACAATCGCTTCTTTGTGACCCGTTCGAGCCGTGACCTGCATCGTATCGATATCTGCTCTTATACCATCGGACAGGATACGCTTTGCCCGATTATCGAAGAACGCATGAATACCTACCAAGAGGTTCGTCCGTTGGCAGCTATCGGTAATGGCAAAGAGTTGGTTCATTGGAGTGAACGAGATGGATGGGCACATCTGTATCTCTATGACGATAAAGGAAATTTAAAGAACCGTATTACCCGCGGTCCTTGGCATGTGGATCAGATTGTCAAGATTGATGAAGCGAAACGGGTGGTTTACTTTACAGCAAATGGAAAAGAAACAGGTGAGAATCCCTATTACGAACATCTGTACAGGGCTAACTTGGATGGTAGCAATTTGCAGTTGGTGACAGCTGGTGACTATTTCCACATGGCAAGTATTGATGATGATGCCGCTTTTGTCGTAAACAACTACTCTCGTGTCAACACGATTCCGAAGACGGATTTGTTGGATAGCAACGGCCGTAAAATCATGACATTGGAAGAGAGTGATTTCTCTCAGTTGTTGGCAGCTGGTTACCAGTTCCCTGAACCGTTCAAGGTGAAAGCGGCTGACGGTGTGACCGATTTGTATGGGGTCATGTATAAACCGTTTAACTTTGATTCCACAAAGGTTTACCCGATCATTGATTATGTCTATCCGGGTCCGCAGGTAGAGGCAACCGTTTATCCGTTTACCCGTATGGGCGTTCGTACTGACCGTTTGGCACAGGCCGGGTTTATTGTGGTGACAGTTGGTAACCGTGGTGGACACCCAAGCCGTTCTAAGTGGTATCATAACTACAGCTATGGTAATTTACGTGACTATGGTTTGGCAGATCAGAAAGCAGCTATCATCCAATTGGCAGATCGTCATAAATTTATCGACATCAATCGTGTAGGTATTCATGGACACTCCGGTGGCGGATTTATGTCGACTGCAGCCATCCTTCAATATCCGGACTTCTTTAAAGCGGCGGTTTCTTGTGCCGGAAACCATGATAACCGCATCTACAACCGTTGGTGGAGTGAAACCCATCACGGAGTAAAAGAGGTGGTAAGTGAAAAGGGAGATACTACATTTGTTTATAGTATTAAATCCAATCCGGAGATAGCCAAACAATTGAAAGGACATTTGATGTTGATTCATGGTGACATAGACAACAACGTTCACCCGGGAAATACTTTGCGAGTAGTAGAAGCATTGATCAAAGCCGGAAAACGTTTTGATATGTTGTTGTTACCGCAACAGCGTCATGGATTTGGGGATATGAATGAGTATTTCTATTGGCGATTGGTAGACTATTTCTCACAACATTTGTTAGGAGAACAAGAAACTTCGGTTGATATTCCGAAAAGATAACGAAAGGATGTAAAATTACATCCGATGTAAATGAGATTAGCCGGCGGGTAGTTTGATATTACCTGCCGGCTATTTTTTTGTATAATTTATGGGTGAATAGTATTTATTGTTTGGATATTATTTATGTTGCGAGCATAAATACAGAGTCAGCATTTCCCTAATATTTTATGCAAAAATTGCGTTGAACTTGAATAAAGATTGTAATGATACCATCATATTGAAAAGTTTTATACTAATTATCATTGGTCATGTAAGAAATAATGTAACCTCCGATATGTCGTATCAAATTTTTAGTTATTTTTGTGTATTGAAATATATTAGTGGCTTGGAATATGAATAATTTTTTGATAACATATTTCAGTAAAGTAAAATGTACATCCGATAGGGCTGCTGATATATATTTTCTGTAACGCCCCTTTTTATGCGATATATTGCTACACTTTTTTTGGTTTTAATGACCATTATTCTCGTCGTATGCGGTATACTTTTGTGGAGGAAACGCAAAGAGACGAATGACTACTCACGAACCATTCAGGCAATACTCAGCTGGGTGTCTGCCCTTTTTACTTTGACATTCATCTTCCGTACCTGGACAGAAACGACCACTGCAGATGGTGATTTCTTTGAACCGGAGCATACCTTCGTGCCCCTTCTCATACAGATATCCTATTTCCTGTATCCCTTGGAAGTGATCAACCCCACTGCCAGCCGTCCCAAAGTGTATGCATGCCTTTTTGCCCCCTTGCTGATGCTGGCGTTCGTTGGCATGTGTGCAGGCATCGAATATACTCCCCTCCATACCTATGCCGACATCTGGCAGCACATCGGTGAGTTCAATGTATGGTTCCGTCTGCTTTCGCTGGTAATCATGCTCTCCTATGCCTTCGCCCTGTTCCTGGTTCCCTACGACTGGCGTCGGAGCAGTGCCGATCGCAAGTTCATCATGACCTATGCCACAGGCTTCTGCCTGATAGGAGTGCTTCATTTCTCTATCCAGCTGTCGCATGCTTATTGGCTGATACTCCTGCATCAGTTGGTATGGATGGCGTTCTTCTTCGGTGTAGCCTATTACGAGCTGAGGGAACGTATTATTGTTTCCCCTTCGACGCAGGATTATCTCAAGCCTGATACAGCTTCTACCGATTTCGTGGACGATGAGCTCTGGATAAAAATCATGAGAATTGTCGAGGAGAATGAAGGTTGGCGCAACCCCGACATGGATATGTCTTCTCTCACCAAACAGCTATTCTCCAACCGCACTTATGTGGGTGAAGCTTTCAAGCTTCATACGGGAATGACTTTCGGCGAATACATTACCAAGCGTCGCATCGACTATGTGGCCGAACGGTTGAAGCACAATCCCGATGCCAATATACAGGAACTTTTCATCGAAGCTGGCTATCGTCATCGTTCCACTGCCTGGAGGCATTTCCAGAAGTTGAAAGGAGTTTCTCCTACCGAGTTTGCCGAAGGCTCAAAATAAATAAGCACCGCCCATTTCTTCGATGAAATGGGCGATTTTTGCATTTTTTGCCTCTTTTTATATAAATAGGAGTTGCGTTTTGTATATTTGCAATATCATTTTTTGTAAATCTGCAACACAAGTTTTGTAAATCTGCAACATCACTTTCATTTTTCAATCGTTTTTTTGTTCTATAAAATAATAATATTAAATAGAGCAATGAAGACATTTAAAATGACTGGAATGGCCCTTGTGGCTGTGATACTCGCTTTCGCGATGAGTTCGTGCGAACGCGATGATGATTTTGACCCGTATGCTGACGAACCAGCAGTTATCGAAGGTAGAAAGGACATCATGGATGGCAAGTTGATTATCCGACTTGATGCTAACAATTTGGACCAATACCACATTCCGGTTTTTACCTTGCGGAATCTGGATTTAGAGTGCCAAAGCGATTATTATGAATTCGATCAGGAAGTAATCAACGGTACACGTTACATCATTCCGGTAGCCAAGGCTATGCAACCCGACTATGCCCACATCGTCAAGCTGAAAGTATCGTTGAAAGACGAACCAGAAAGGACACGTGTCGTTTTCCTCGTTTTCTATAAGGATGATATAAACACACGTTCTTTGAGTGGTTTGGACTCCGAGTATAGCAGTGTGTTGGGTAAGGGAACCAACTCGTTCGGCAAGTTGGGAAATACCACCCAAAGCGTACTTCTCTACGATGCCATCAAGCATTTACCGGAAACCCATATTTCTGCTAATCCGAGTTACAACGAAAAGTTTATCAGCTTGAATTGCCAAGACAAGGAAGAAACCTTTACCAATTGGTCTTTAGATGTAGGTGTAGATGCTCAGAAAACATTCAGACAGAAAGAAATCATTTCGGCAAATATTTTCGGTATTATTTTTTCAAAAGAAAAGCAGAAAATCACGGCCAAACTGAATGTTTCTGCCGATTTGGGTATTGACCAGTCTATAAAGGACGCTACGGATTACGAGTTCAGTTTGAATATCGCTAAAGCCCATTGTTATGAAATCGATATGGATATGAGCCGATACCAAAGTGACGGAAATAGAAACGAACTCGATACGACGCTCATCACATTGGTCAATCCGGAATTTCTCGAACAGCTGAAAGTGGATTCTACGAGATTCGATGCAGTCAAGTTTTTGGATACATGGGGCACCGATGTCATTACCCGAGGTGCTTTCGGTGCCAGCTGGGTATATATTTATGGCCGTAAACAGAACATTTACGAGACTTCACAGAATTATGATGCCCATGTAGGGATAAGTGTGACTCACCCTCAAAATGCAGAAATCAAAAGCATGGCTCAGGTCTTTGCCATGAAAGCAGCTGGTATAGATGGTACAGAAGTGGATGCAAAGTACAGTTACATGAACGAGAATTATCAGGAAACGACTAAGTCTCTCACTGCAAAATTGACTTATGGCGGACATTTGGGTAAATCCGATTGGTCTGAGTTTACCAACGGAATCGAGCAGAACAGCGCTCTTTGGACACTGATGAGCTACAAACTTTCCAGTGATACGGAAACAGAAGCAGAAGAGGACGAAGGCCACAAGATTTATCCAATCGAAGACTTGGCATTCAATCTGTTGGATATGCTCATAATGCGACATGAAGAGAAGGAAGCTTCAGAAGATCAGTTGAAGCTGTTGAAGAACTATTTCGCCAATGTCAATGCCATCAGTCAAGCTAAGCCGGATTATATCAAGAAGAACAGTATTACAGCTGAAAAGCGAAGTGCTATGTTTTTGGTGGATGTCATGATGAAAGCCGGAAAGAATGGTAAGGAAAAGGGCGATCCGAAACCGTTCTGTGCTCAGGACTACCGTGGGGAATGGCGTATGTACTATCCGATGATGGCCAATGCCTACAGCCCGGTAAAGGAGGATGTCTACTATGCATTGGAAACTTCGCAAGACGAATATAATGTGTCCGTTGACCGTTCCGACCACTATTGGTACTATGCCTTGGCTTCAGAAAGAGACTGTAATTATGGTTTGTTGGATGTCAATTTTGTAAACGAAAACGAAATACCTAGCGGATATTTCAAGCGAGGTGATGATGCTCGCACGGATATTGGCTTGAGTGTACAGAAACGCTGTGTGATAGTGCAACCGTTGGACGAAGGAGCCAGTGATGCAGATAAGCAGAGAAAGAAGCGCCTTACAGCTTTTGGTATCCGTGATGTGGATACTGAAAAGATTATCGCCTCTACCGGTGGCTCTGAACTGCGTGCCAATGCTTACCAGAGTGAGATTAGTGCATTCGAAAAATTCTGGAAAGTGAATGCGGACATGAGCCTCGAAAAGGACAGCATCAAGCTGCACAATAGCAAAGACAATTATTTCTACAAGGGTGGCGGTATCCACTATCATCAGCTTCAGCCGGTTATTTCCAACAAGGAGTTGCGTATCAACCGGGGTACCCAAGAGAGTGTATGGCATCCGAAGAGATGGGGTGAATAATCAAGAATAAAAAGAACAAGATGAAAACATTCAGAATCATAGGAACAGCCCTTATGACTGTGATATTAGGTGTAAGCATTACTGCTTGTGATGACAATGAAAAAGTGGAGGAACTGAATTACGAAATAGACTACTCCGATACCACTAATTGGGTGAAGATTTCCGCCGTAGAGCATGAAGCGGATGTGTTCTACCTGTATCCCACGGCTTGGGATCCGACCGATGCCGACGGCTTGGTAAACACCATCGACAATGCTTCGATGCGTGCGAAAGTACCCGGAGTGTATGACGGGCAGGCCTCTTGCTTCGAGGGAGTGGCGAATGTCTTTGCACCCTATTACCGCCAGCTCAATGCCATGAAGTCGTTGAGCTACTCATTGGAGGAGCAGGAACAGTTGGTGGCCGATGTGCCTTACCACGATGCGTTGGCGGCATTCGAGTATTATCTGAAGCATTACAACAACGGTCGTCCGTTCATCTTGGCAGGACACTCACAAGGTTCCAATGTGCTGAAGTTCCTCTTGTCGGACTACATGGCGGAGCATCCTGAGGTATATAGCCGCATGATTGCGGCTTATCCGTTGGGATATTCTTACTCCAAGGACTACTTTGCGAAGTTCACTCACCTGAAGTTTGCCGAGGGAGAGACCGATACGCAGGTAGTCATCTCGTGGAATTGTGAGCGCATGGAGGACGGCAAGTTCAGTTCCTACAACTTAGTGTGCCACGAAGGAGCGTTGTCCATCAATCCGGTATCGTGGAAGCACGATTATGAAAAGGTGGAAGCCGACGATCCGCACCACTTGGGAGCTTTGAACACTCGTGAGCGCTATTCCACTCAGGTGATGTACGACCCTGCCCGAAAATACGAAGTGTTGATTGTGGGTATGCCCGAACAGCCTGCCGACGAACAAGGCATCGGCGAGTATGCATTGCATGGTAGCGACTACAAGTTGTATTACTACAACATCCGCGAAAATGCCAAGAAACGAATCGACAGCTATTTAAAGAAATAAGATAAAGCAATATAGACAACAACGTTCACCCGGGAAATACTTTGCGAGTAGTAGAAGCATTGATCAAGGCAGGAAAACGTTTTGATATGTTGATGTTGCCACAACAACGCCATGGATTTGGGGATATGAATGAGTATTTCTATTGGCGATTGGTAGACTATTTCTCACAACATTTGTTAGGAGAACAAGAAACTTCGGTTGATATTCCGAAAAGATAACGAAAGGTTGTAAAATTACATCCGATGTAAATGAGATTAGCCGGCGGGTAGTTTGACATTACCTGCCGGCTATTTTTTTGTTTCATCCGATGAAACTCGGAGTTTCAGGCGAGAAACCAAAAGTTTCATGGGCAGAAACTTTTAATCCGATGCCTGTCGCTTAGTTGTCCATTGGGCATCAGTCATTTCTTCTTTCGTCAAGTTGATTAAAATTTATCGTTTTTCGATAAAAAAATATCGTTTTAATTTGTTTGTTATATTATTATATCTACTTTTGTATATCGATAATCGATAAATAAATATTGAATAACAAATAAAGAAATAGTCATGAAAAAAACAAAATCATTAAGTGTAGTAACCGGATTCTTCATGGGTTTCCTTTTTTCTACGGTATGCGATCATTATAACGAGGTGTATGAACCATTGACACAGCATTTAGCAGAAGGAAATAACTCGTTGGCCATTATGTTTGGGTTAGAATTAACGTCTTACGTGATTATAGGCTTTTGTCTTTGTCTGTTTGTCTGGAATATTAATAAGAAACGCTTCTTTGTCAAACAAAATTATATTTGTTTTTATGTCATAGGAATTGCCTTGTATTCCCCGGTTTTTGTTTATGCAATTGAAAGAATACTTTCAAAGGAGTTGGTAACCATAGATCATGCCGCCTATTTGGTGGCCGGAACTTTTATGCTTGTTTTGGCAGAAGTTTTCCGTTATGGCTATTTGTTGAAAGAGGAACAAGATTTAACGATTTAAAAGAAGGTATTATGTCTATAATAGTCAATTTAGATGTGGTGATGGCGAAACGGAAGATTTCGTTGGGGGAATTGGCTGAGCGTATCGACTTGACGCCGGCTAACCTTTCCATTTTGAAGACCGGTAAAGCAAAAGCCATCCGTTTCTCCACGTTGGAAGCTATATGTAAAGAATTAAACTGCCAACCCGGAGATATTTTAGAGTATAGGGAAGAATAAGAAAGATTATTATGTTGCATCCTTGAATGTTAATTGGAAACCGCTGATTTTTATCCGATTTTTGCTGGTAAAGTGTATTATCAATAAATTATCAACACAGAAAGATCTCTTTTTTGATGGGTAAGAATACTTTTGCGATATAATTTCTAAAATAAAAATGTAAGGAAGGGGAACATCCGATGATCACATTCCAATTATAATAAATAAGAATCAGATAGAGAATACGATTATCTTTATAAAAAATAAGTTTATGAAAGATTGATTATAAATTGAATATTTCGTATTTTTACTGCAAATTAATAATAGACGCATTTAAAGTATCTGTTTATGAAAAAGATTTATTTCTTATTTTGTATGTTGCTTTTGTTGTTTACGGCTTGCAAGCAACAAGCTGAAGGGATAAAATCATATGATGCCCAAACGAAGGTCGTGAATGTACAGAATCGCCTGCATGATATAACGATTTCAGATGTTGATATTTCTGATTTTGGAAGTCCGTTTCTTTTAAATCAATATCTGATTATAAGCGATTATAAGTCGTTTGATAAGTTGATTCATATTTTTGATAAAAATACGTTTCGATATTTGACCAGTGTCGGAGAACGTGGACAAGGTCCTTCTGAAATAACCAATATGGGGGAGATTGTTCCGGATCCCGAAAGAAATACATTTTATGTGATTGATCATGGGAAACAAGCCTTTCTCTCTTTCCCGATGGATAGTGTATTAGCTAATCCTGATTACAAACCTGTGAAAAAAGCGGATATAAATCGGGATGAATTTCCTTTTAAGATACAGTATGTGAGTGATACACTCTCTTACGCACTTTTTATGAGAGTATTGAATCCGGGAGATTATATTCCGGTTGTTGCCAAGTGGAATATGCAAACCGGAAAAGCAGACTTTATGCCTTATGCCGGACATCCGGAAATAGAAAAGAAACGGGTGAGTTTTGCCGTTTCTCCAGAACACAATCTGTATATAGAGGGCTATTGGTATCATGATTTGATGACAATATGCTCTTTGGATGGAGAATTGAAATATACCCTTTATGGAAAAAAGTTTGACAATACCAAGTCAAACCAAAATGCCTATTTTGAAGATGTCTTTTTCTGTAAGGATAAGATTGTTGTTACCTATTGGGGAGATACACGATTATATCAACGTAATGGAGGGGAACATGCTCATTATCCTGATAAACTATTGATTTTTGATTTGCAAGGTAATTATATGAAAACATTACAGGTTGGTTTTCCTATTATAAATATCTGTTATGATGCGGAGAAGAATCGATTTATCATGAATTTGGATGATGAGAAACAGTTAGTTCATTTGGACATGGAAGGTTTCATTTAATAAAAAAAGGAATATATGTATAAGATTGTTAGTTTATTGATTCTTACTTTTTGTTTGGGGTGTGCTCAGTCGAAGAAGGGAGAAATTTGGCAGAAGAGCCGGGATAAGGTCGTGAATGTACAGGATAGGATTAAAGAGATTCCCATGGATGAGGTCTTGATTAGTAATAACTCCAGAATGTGCCTGTTGGGGGATTATCTGATTGTCCGTGATAATAAGGCGGTGGATAAACAGATTCATCTTTTGGACAAAAATACATTCCGATATTTAACGGGGACGGCCTATAAAGGACAGGGACCAGAAGAGATTACAATCTTGGGGCATATTGCAACTGATGAAGAGAAAAGGATTTTTTATGTTTCTGATCATGGAAAATTGAAAATATTTAAGTTTCATGTAGATAGTGTATTGTCCAATCCCTTTTATTTCCCCAAAGAGGAGATTGCTTTACGGCTTGAACAGTTTCCGGATACTTATTACCTCATCAATGATACGTTGGCTTTGGCTCGTGTTATAAAGCCGACAAGTAGTTCGACATTTGACCAGGTAATAGCGAAGTGGAATATCAGTACAAATGAGATGATTCCTTTGGAATATATACATCCTGATATAGAACAAAAGCGAACTAATATGGCAGTCGATTTATTATCCCATCGTTATGTAGAATGGTATCATCAGTATGATTTGATTAGTTTGTTTGATTTAGAGGGGAATTTGATTTCACATATTTATGGCCCCGGTTGGAAGAAGAAAAAGAGTGGTCGGGATTATTTCAGGAAAGTAGTGTTTGGAAAGGAACATCTCATAGCTTTGTATTCCGGAAAAGAGGCTTTTGTGAATAATCCGCATCAAGGTAAAAGTGTGAACTTGCCTACTCAGTTTTTGATTTTTGATAAGGAGGGAAACTATATCCAAACACTGGAGACATCTTATCAAGTATCGGATTTCTGTTATGATCAGGAAAAGAACCGTTTACTTATCAATTTTAACGATGAAATCCAATTTGGTTATTTGGATATGGAAGGTTTGTTGTAACTACATCTGACCTAATCTGAAATTAAGTCCGTTCTAATAGTTTTTGATATACACTATTGTAAAATCTATAATAAAATGAAACTATCTTATTTATTAATCCTGTTCATTTTTTTATGCTCTTCTTGTAAAGATGAACAAAAAGAGGGAAAAAAATATAACTATAGTTTATTATCCACCGGAAAGATTAAGAGTTTTCCGTTAGATTCAGAGACGAGATATAATATGTTTTATATGTATGTGTTTGAAGACGAGAATAATCGAAACTATTTGTCCTTTCTTAATTATGGAACAAACCAAATTCTGTTTTATGATTTTGAGACAAATGAATATCTTTTTAAAGTCGATTTTGAAAGAGAAGGTCCAAATGGTATAAATGTTATTTCCGGGTATTATATTAAAGATTTTAATAATATCTATTTATCCTCTTATACCTATTCAGGATTACTCAAGGTTGATACCGCAAAACAAATAGTTCAAAAAATACCTTATGGAACAACGGATGAAGGATATAAAATCTTATCCTCTTATACTCCGTCTTCTCATCCTTATATACCTCCGGTTATGATTGAAGATAAAATCTATATAACGCAATCAGCCTCCCGTATTTATCCTATAAATAAAACACCTATATCGGTTGTAGTAGATTCAACATTAAAATCTTATAAACAACATCCTCTTGATTATACAGTATTAACAGAGAAACAGAAGGAAAGTAAAGATACCCGATTCAGTCGTGTTTTTAATGGAAGAGATTTTGTCTATTCATTTTATGTAGATGAAAATATTTTTATAACCTCTATAAATCATGATAGTATAAAGAAGGTGAAAGTTAAGAGTGAATATATAAATAATATCCCATTGGATAGTCCCTCTGAAGATTTTAGAAAAGGAGCAAAAGAGAATTTAGAAGTAGCGCGTTATGGTGATTTACTCTATGATAAATATAGAGATGTTTATTATCGTTTTGCTTATCATAGTGTATCATTAGAGGATAATATACAGTGGAGAGGTAAAGCTGTATATGGAAGAAAGAAATTCTCAATTATTATATTAGATAAAGATTATAAAATAATAGGCGAGACCTTATTCCCTGAAGGGGTGTATAATTCTTATGTCTCTTTTGTACATAAGGAAGGCCTTTATATTAGTTGTGATTATCAAATGAATTATAATCAATCAGAAGATTTTTTGACTTTTGAATTATTTGATCTGACTAAAATAAATGAATAGTTATGCGAACAAAACTTATATCTTTCTAATATTTTTTAAGCAATTGAGTATGAAAGAGTTTTGTGTACTTTTATAATAATATTATTTTCTTCCTGTTCTTTTCAGAAAAGTAAGAAGGATTATAGATATACTCATGAGTTAAAAAGTACAAATGAGTTTATAGAATTTAATTTGAGTTCAGATACATATATGCCTTTAAATGATATATTTTATTTTAAGACTGATTCTGAATATATTGCATTTAAAAATAAAGATAAGCCTGAATTGTTAATTTATAATCTTAAGACCAAAAAGCTATATAAGAAAATAATATTTAAAACAGAAGGAGCTAATAGTATTATTAAAAGTATTGGTGATTTTTACATAAAAACTTTAGATGAAATATACTTGACAAGTCCATATGCGACCTTTGTTTATAAAAGTGATGAAAATGGAAATATTCTTTGTAAATATGATTTTTCAAAAACAAAAGAAGGAATTCCTTTAACAACAACGATTAGTTCTATGGGTAATATAGAATTTATTGATGGTAAAATTTTTTTAACTCAAAATCTTAATAAAATATATGGAGAAAAAACTTTAGAAAATAATAGCCTTGCTGCTATATTAGATACTTCAAAGAATGTAACAGAACTATCTTTGGTTAAGTATCCAAACCTTATTAATTATAAAGATTTAGGAACAAGTGCAGGATTTGGATATCAATATAGACGTATATTTGATGGAGAAAATTTTATTTATTCTTTTCTTTATAGTGATACAGTATATAAGATTTCAAAAGATCATCAGACTGCTGAGAAATATATTTTAAAAAGTAAATACATACCACAGATAAAAATAAACAGATTAAAAACTGACGATTTTAATAAAATATTACGATTAACCTGTGAAGAAGCTACTTATGAGGATTTGTTGTATGACAAATATAGAAATGTTTATTATCGGTTTGCTTGTCCAAATACAACAGTAGATAATAACGATAGTTATCTTGAAATTATACGTTCTGGTAAAAAACAATTTTCAATACTTATATTAGATTATAATTTTAATATAATTGGTGAAACCTTATTTCCTGAATATACTTATGTACCTACAGCTCATTTTATAAATGAGGATGGCCTTTATATAAGTTGTAGTCACTTTAAAAATCCCAATTATAATGATGATTGGTTGAAATTTCAACGATTTGAGTTAGTCAAAGAGTAATATAAGTTTTAATTTTTGTACATATTAAATCATGTAGAGATTATGGGAGAGATACCAAAACATATTTGGGAGAATGATAACTTTTTGAAGAAGTTAAAGAGTGCGGTTGAAGTTGAACGGATGAGTTTGGATGAACGCTTGGCCTACGAATTGAGCCTATCGGTCGAACGAGATTGGTATGCTTGTATGGAATATCGCTATGAAGAGGGTGTAGAGAAAGGCAAACAAGAAGGAATAAAAAAAGGCAAGTTAGAAGGCAAGAAGGAGGGTTTATATCAAACTGCTACCAATATGAAAAATAGGGGTATAGATTTACAAACAATCGTGGATTGTACAGGCTTGACCTTAGAAGAGGTGCAGAAACTGTAATTTGATGCTTACCGGGTAAGAATAATTCGTTGGGCATTTGATTAAGATTCCTTGCTCATCCCTTTCAGAGGGGATGGGCAGGGAATTTTTTTTGTTTGCACATTGAACAAATGGCAGGCGAAAAGGATTTTGTATATTTACACTGATTTAATGAAACATTGAAGTATGGAAAATTTTAAAGTGGGTATCATTGGTGCGGGACATATTGCTCGGAAGATGGCGCATACGTTGCGAGATATGAAAGGAGTTGAACCGTATGCTGTGGCTTCCCGTAATTATGAGAATGCCCAAGGGTTTGCCTATGAATGGGGATTTACGAAGGCTTATGGCTCTTATGAAGAGTTGGTCGGTGATCCCGATGTGCAATTGGTTTATATCGCTACCCCACATTCTCACCATTATGAGCAGGCAAAGATGTGTCTTGAAAGGGGAAAACCTGTCTTGTGTGAGAAGGCTTTTACGGCAAATGCCCGGGAGGCTGAAGCATTGATCCGCTTGTCGGAGGAGAGAGGTCTCTTTTTGACGGAAGCGATATGGACACGTTACATGCCCTTCTCCAAGACGCTTCGTGAATTGGTTGATAGCGGTATCATCGGCCGGGTCATGATGTTGACTGCTCATATTGGTTATCCGATTGCCGACAAGGAACGAATTGCCAAACCGGAACTTTGTGGCGGTGCTTTATTGGATATTGGGGTATATCCTATCAATTTTGCATTGATGCTTTTTGGAAATGAGATAACCGGTATTACTTCTGCTTGTGTAAGAGGTGAAACGGGCGTTGATTTACAGAATAGTATCACTTTTGTGTATCGGAATCATCGTATGGCTGTTTTACAGATGACGGCTTTTTGTGCGAATGATCGTCAAGGGATTATTTCCGGAGATAAAGGATATATCATTGTCGATAATATCAATAATCCCCAACAAGCTGTTGTTTATTCGGCAAACCATGAGGAGATAGATCGTTATTATTGCCCGTTGCAGATAACCGGTTTTGAGTATCAAGTACAAGCTTCCATAGAGGCTATCCGACAAGGAAAGATTGAAACTCCGGACATGCCTCATGCGGAAACATTGCGGGTTATGCGGTTATTGGATGACTTACGCTATGAATGGGGAGTTCACTTTCCTGACCGGTAATTCAAAAGGGCTGTTCCTTGATGGACGCTAAACAGAGTGAAAGGTCTTTTTTCTGTTGGTCTGATCAAGGTGGCGGAAGTAGGAGATAGGAGGTAATAATCTTTCCCTACTTTGCAGGAGACAAATAGCTGGGAGATGCCTTTCATTCCTAATCCTTTGCAGTTCTCATCTGCATACATGGCAACCGGTTCGGCAATGAATCCTGCATGGTTTAATAGGCCTGATAGCAGGTTCGCCTTTTCGGCTTCTGTCCCGTATGCCGAGCTGATAACCTGTTCGGAAGGACGGATGCGATAGGCCGCAAGGGATAATGGCAATCTCAGGTTGTCGAAATGGTCAAGTACATATTTATGAATGGCTTTTACCTGTTCAACTTCATCTTCAATCTCTTCTATCAATCCTTCTGCGATAGTAAGCAATTGCATATTCTCTTCCATCTCAAACTGATCGGAAAATGTAGCCAATGCATCTGCTTGCGAGCGATATGTTGTTGCGGTAAGATAGGGTTTCTTAGGATTTGAGATAGATTGTATTGCCGGTAAATAGCTAAATACCCATTGAGTCGTACACATACCATTCATTTGTTTGATAGATGACCTAACGGAATAGTTTGCCAATGCATAGGAGAGTGGTTTGTGTTTTGGAACCGTAATGGAAATGGTATATCTTTTAACAGGAGACGATTGGTATATCTGTTCAAAAAGATCTAATTCTGCCTGGTAATCTGCTTGTGTATGGATGGTATAATCCAGGCAGATGTTTTGGATATGATCCGTTTCGGGAAGAAAAAGTACCTGCTCTTTCAGATGGTTATAATCAAAAGTATTCATAGCCGCATGGGGCAAACATTCTACCAAGTTCTTTTGGGAAATCAGATGGGTTGTACCATCAGCCAGTCGGATATAGGCCTTGTTGATAGACAGTTCTTGGTATTGCGGATTGTAGACAAACAGGCTTTTCTTAAATATGCCTGTTGTATCTGTTTGGCTCTGCAAATCCAGTTCCATTTGGATACGTAATGTTTGGCTGCTGTCTGGGTTTAATGTCCATGTCTTAGCCAGCTTATTGTACATAACCTTGGTATCGGCCAACAAGCGTTCCTTATTTGATGGTTGGGTCGGTTGGATATTTGTACGAATAAAGGTATAAGTTTTCATATCGTTTTCATAACAGGAAGAGGAGATACAGCCTTCAGGAATTTGTCGGAACAGCATCTTTTTCTCCATAGGTATATGAACCTTATACACTTTTCGGGCAATGGGGATAGGTGATTCAAAAGGAACTATCTCATGGAATGGTTGCCCGCTTATAAGGGGTATGCTTCGGAATGGATTTGTTTGGGCAGTCGTAAATGGGGCTGAACTCAAACTTTTCAGGTTGATTCGGTAGTCGATAATATCGCCCGGGTCTAAGTGTCCGACCTCCATTAGGATTTGTCGGGCTCCTTGATGCCATAGACAAGCCGGTGAAATGTTGTATAGTTGTTGGGTGATGTCCAAGTTGAATACATCTCCATTGGCTTTGTAAATTGTTACCCGGTAAAATTGGGCGTGTGTAATCCAGGGGTCGTAGCTCTCTTTAAGCGTACGGTGTGCTATTGCACCACGTTTGTTCATGACTTTGACGATTCGGCGGATGATGTATGAACTACACCCGTTGGGTTGAATGGTTACGTCTGTACTGTCTAATAGGCTTACGCAATCGTAAGAGGCATACCGTTCCGGATTGTCCAAAGTCACGTCGTGGGCAATCTGGTAACTCTCCCTTCCCTGTCCGTTGGCAAAGAGTGTAACGAAGAATAGGGATATAAAAATCAGAATGTATTTCATCTTTCTAATAGATTTATTGCCAATCTTCTGCAAGCAACACGGTCTATTTTCCCTGTTCCTGTAAGAGGAATGGCATTGACAGCTAACAGATGCTTCGGACGTTGGTATTTGGGTAAAACTCCCAAATCGAACCCTTTGGCGGTTTCCTGGGGTGAAGTTACTAATAAAACAATGATTTCTCCAAATTTAGGGTCGGGGATGGAGGTAATGGCCAGGTCGTATGGGATGATTCTACGTAATTGTTCTTCTATTACTTCTGTTTGGACTTTGATACCACCGCTATTGATGATATTATCTTTTCTCCCTATGATACGGAAACGGCCGTCAGGTAAAAGTTCAGCCACGTCATTGGTTATTAAAGGTGCTTGCGCAACGAGTGGGGCATCAATAACCAATGTGTTGTCCGGTGAAAGGGATAGTTTCACTGAAGGGAAAGGTGTGTAGTAGTCGGAAGTATCCGGGCCATTCAAACGGCGAAGGGCAATGTGTGAGAGGGTCTCGGTCATCCCATAGCTGGAATATACTTGATTGGGAAGTTGCCGGAGCTGTTGTTCCAACTCTTTATCAATAGCGCCTCCACCAATGAGCAGGATCTCTGTTTGACAAAGTCGTCTTCTCTCTTCGGCTACCTGCAAGGTGTTATAAACCTGTAACGGGATCATGGCTGCAAAATGAAGGGGAAAGTCGATGTCTGCCATAGGATGGCCGGATGGCTCACGGGGAATCAGCTCTAATCCGGCAACCAACGAACGGACAACCATCATCTTTCCGGCAATGTATTGAAGCGGCATACAAAGGAGTGCCTTATCACCCTTTTTCAAACCCAAGAAGTCACAAGTCAAACGGGCGCTATTTACCATCTGCTCCTTACGTACCCTCATCCGTTTAGGAATACCGGTCGAGCCGGAAGTTTGTACCTCTATAGTCGGATCGGGATGGTTCCATTCTGTCAAAAATACTTGTAAATCTTCTTGTATGGTTGCCATAGTTGTTTATCCGTTATACCAAAGGCAATCTTGTCGGATCTCCAAAGGCATGTCAATATTATTTGTAAAAAGTGCACCTGTACCTAATCCTTGCGGAAGCGGATTGTCGAAGGTTGCACACCATTGGGCAATGGCATTGAGTCCGATATTGGATTCCAGCGCAGAGGTGATCCACCAACCTATCTGTTGCTTCTCGGCCTCTTTGATCCATTCATTCCCACCCTGTATGCCTCCATGCAGAGAGGGCTTGAGAATGATGTACTGAGGACGAATTGCTGCAAGCAACTCCACCTTTTTTTCTGGCTGGTTACATCCAATTAACTCCTCATCTAAAGCAATAGGTAGTGGAGTGGTTGCAGTCAGGCAAGCCATCTCTTCCCATTGTCCGGCACGTATGGGTTGCTCGATGGAGTGCAGTTCCAATTCGGATAAACGCTTGAGTTTTTCCATCGCATCAGTAGGAGAAAAGGCACCGTTTGCATCTACTCGAAGTTCAATCTCACGAGCCGAGAATTGCTGGCGGATGATATGTAAGATATGAAGTTCCTCTTCAAAATCAATCGCTCCGATTTTTAGTTTGATGCAACGGTAACCAGCTTCTATCTTAGTCGCTACCTGCTCGAGCATCTCCTTATAGCTACCCATCCAGATTAACCCATTGATAGGAATACCGACTTCACCTCGTGAGAAAGGGGTATCCCACAAAGCTGTGCTGTTGGCTTGGTATTGTAGGAGTGCCGTTTCAAGTCCGAACAGGATTGAAGGGTAATTACGCAATCCTTCGAAATCAATGAGACCTGTTTGGGTGAACTGTTGGCATGCCTTTGACAAGACCTCCTCATACTCCGGAACATCATCGCAACTTAGGTTGGGGAGTGGTGCACATTCCCCAATTCCTATACGTCCGGGATATTCATCCGATGAGAGATGGATGAACCAGCTCTTTCTTTCGGTATATATCCCCCGTGAAGTACCGGCCGGTTTCTTGAAATGCAGGCGGCTGGAATGGATATCTATATGGTAAGGCATAGACTCAACTTTTAGGGAAACTTCGGATAATCTTCAAAACGGGGACGACGCTTCTCAAGGAATGCTTTTCCTCCCTCTTGTGCCTCCTCAGTCATATAATACAGCATAGTTGCATCTCCTGCTAATTCTTGGATTCCGGCTTGTCCATCTAATTCAGCATTCAGCCCTGCTTTAATCATACGAAGCGCAAGCGGACTGTGTAGCATCATCTCTTCTGCCCACTGTACATATTCCTCTTCTAATTGTTCTAATGGTACGACCTTGTTGACCAATCCCATCTCTAAAGCCTCTTGTGCATTGTATTTGCGACAAAGGAACCAGATCTCACGGGCTTTCTTTTGTCCGACGATACGTGCCAAATAGGAGGAACCGAAGCCGGCATCAAAACTACCGACACGAGGACCGGTCTGTCCGAAGATCGCATTCTCGGATGCTATTGTTAAGTCACATACAACATGTAAAACGTGACCTCCTCCAATTGCAAAGCCGTTGACTGCTGCAATGACCGGTTTGGGTAGTGATCGGATTTGCTTCTGTACATCTAATACGTTCAAACGGGCGACACCGTCTTTCCCGATATAACCGCCATGTCCTTTCACATTCATATCACCACCGGCACAAAAGGCAACTTTGCCAGCTCCGGTTAGGACGACTACGTTGATGTCTTGTCGTTCACGACAGATGTATAAAGCATCACTTATCTCTGTTGTCGTGGTGGGAGTGAAGGCATTCCGGTAACGTTCCCGATTGATTGTGATACGGGCAATCCCGTTATAGAAATCGAATAGGATTTCTTCATATTGTTTGATGGGTGTCCAAGTTCTTTTTGTTTCCATAATGACAAATATGAATGATATTTTTATGAGTTGTTTTTTAGTTGGTGATAATAGGATTTGAGCAGACGAGTATCTTCTTCCGCATCAGTAAATACCTCCATGAACATCGGTTGATGATGTGGGGTTGGTTGCGTGAATGACTCCATGGCAGCAGCCAATTCCTCACTGTTGTGTACAGAGAAATAGGTGAATCCTCGTTCTTCAGCCCATCCTTTGGCTGTTGTTTTGTGGCTGGCAGTTACAAACTGATGAGTCTTACTTCCCATTTCTAACCCTGGTAATGTATGGAAGATTTCGCCTCCTCCGTTGTTTAACATGAGAATACGTAGGTTACAACCAAAGTTGGTATTCCAAAGTGCATTCATGTCGTAGAAGAAACTGAGATCACCTACTACGGCAAAATTCAGTTTGTCTGAACAGACGGAGTATCCGATAGCAGTGGAGAGTGAACCTTCAATACCGTTGATACCCCGGTTGCAACAAACTTCAACCTCTTCTGGTAACGTATAGAGCTGGGCATATCGAACAGAGGAGCTGTTCCCTAAATGCAAAGCTGACGGTTTGGGCAATGATTTGATCAATGCACCGATGGCAGCCATTTCAGAATAGGCAAATTCGGGTTCGGGGATGTTTCGGGTATGGTATTCCCAAGTACGGGGAAACTCTGATGTACGGTTCTCCAACAGGTACGCAATCTTTTCCAAGAACTCAAAAGGATCCATTTCGATGACCGTGGTTAAAGTTCCGAAAAGGTCTGCAACTTCACCATCTAATGAAACATGCCAGTGTTCACGAGGAGGATGTTTACGCAAGAACTGTTTGAGACGTTTGGATACGATGTGTCCTCCATAAGTTATCACCAAATCAGGAGTCATCTTTTCCAATTTCTCTTCCGGTAAGGCATACAAAGCTGTGTCAAAATTCTTAACCGGAATACCTGGAACGGTTTTATTGCCGATGTGTTCGGTCAGCCAAACAAAATGTTTGTAGAGCAGTTTGGAATATTTCTTCTCAAACAGGTAAATGAGATTCATCTGTCCAGCAATGATCATCCGGCGGTTGTATTTGTTGAGTCGGTCAATAAGGCTGTTGTATTCCCTATCATATACGTTCAATCCTTGGTATCGGGTGATGACACGCACTTTTGGAAGTTCCTTTGTTGTAAAGTTGAATAACGGTTCGGAAATCGGAACATTGATGTGTACCGGCCCTTTCCCGTGATGATTTAATTCAAGTAGGGCTTCATTGATGAGACGGTTACAATACCATTCATCTTCTTCGGTATGTACTTCCGGTAACTGAACAGATCTCTTAATGATAGAACCGAAGACCCCCGGTTGCGGGAGAGTTTGTCCATCCATTTGTCCGATCCATGCACTTGGGCGGTCAGCAGATATGACCACTAAAGGCACTTGTTGGTAGAACGCTTCAGATACTGCCGGATGGATATTCAGGAGGGCGCTACCTGAAGTACAACAGATAGCGGCCGGTTGTCCACCATGCAATGCCAAACCTATGGCAAAAAATGCGGCACTTCTTTCGTCTGCTACTGAATAACAGGAGAAGAAAGGATGATTGGCAATTGTCTGCACAATAGGAGAGTTGCGGCTTCCTGGGCATAAGACTATTTTCTTTACATTATGCTCAATAAGCAAAGCCGCAAGTTGCAAGATGTTTTTCTTATCTGAATACATGATTTAGCTGAATGTTTAAATCAATGAGTTCTTGTTTTCTTCACTTAAGATATTCTTTCCTTCAGCCGTATAAAGATGTTCGATACGAGAAGCGTATGCCTTTTCAATCTTTCCACGAACAATCTTCATTGTGCTATTCACCATTCCGTTTTGTTCGGTGAATGGTTCTGGCAACACTGCAAAGGTAGATGGTAACCAACGATCCGGGAACAGAGTTGCTAAATCTCCACCTTTGCGGAAACGGTCAATCTGTGATTGGATGATTCGAATTGCCTCCTCACGTCCTTTTTCAGATGAAAGATCTAAATTCTGGTGTGAAAGATGTCTCTTCAAATGCTCTTTGTTCGGAACTATCAAAGCAACCGTATAGGGGTTCTGATTGTTGTAAAGGATCAATTGATCAATACAAGAAGAGTGTTCAACCAAAGCCTCTTCAATACCTTCCGGACTATATTTTTCTCCATCACTACCAATTAACAAACTCTTGAAGCGACCTAATACGTAAAGAAGACCGTCATGTCCCATATATCCCATATCACCGGTATATAACCAACCGTTACGAACAGTTTCTGCGGTAGAAACCGGATTCTTCCAATAACCGGCCATTACGTTTTCTCCATGGATTACGATTTCTCCCTTTTCTCCGGTAGGAAGTTCTTTTCCATCTGCATCACAAATCTTTAGTTCCAAAGGACGAACGAGTACACCACTGCTACCGAATGTATGGCGTCTTGGACCATTGGTTGAGATAACAGGGGTTGCTTCGCTTAATCCGTAACCTTGGTACATGGGCAGCCCGATTGCGTAATAGAATTTTTGCAGATCTTTATCCAATAACGCACCTCCACCAATGAAGAATTTGAGGTGTCCTCCGAAGTTTTCACGTACTTTGCTGAATAGGATCTTATCAAACAGGTTGACGAAAGGTTTCAACAAGCAACGGAAACCACGACCTTTGTCTTCTCCTCCGTTTCCATTATAGATATATCCAATCTTTAAAGCACATTTAAAAAGACGTACTACGTTTTTGCCTTGTGCACGAATACCCTGTTCAATGTTCTTCTTGAAATTTTTGGCCAATGCCGGAACACTAAGAATCAAATGTGGTTTGAATTCTTTGATGTTTATTGGAATATTTTTCAAAGTTTCCAAAGGGGTACGTCCAACCTTTACAGTTGCCACAGATGCTCCTTTAGACATAAAGATATAGAAACCAACTACATGAGCGAAACAATGGTCAAGAGGCAAGATGATTAATGTCCTCCATGTATCGTCAATATCCATACAGGACAGAGATTGTTCTACATTGGCAGTATAATTACGGTGAGTTAAAATCACCCCTTTCGGATCGGCTGTTGTTCCTGAAGTATAGGTGATCGTTGCATAATCATCGTTTTGTAAAGATTGTCCAACAGCAAGAAATTCTTCCATTGAATGATTGGCTAAGAATTCTTTTCCTAATCGAACGACTTCAGACCAGCTTATCTCTTTTTCTTGATATTCATTTAATTCGTCAAAGACAATCACTTTTTCTACCAAAGGAAGTTTGTCCATGATTGAACGGATTTTTTTTAATTGGTTTCCTGATACCATGATGTATTTGACATCGGCATGAACAAGACGGAATAAAAGATCGTTGGCCTCTTCCAGTTTGATAGAAAGGGGAACATTGGTTGCTCCTGCGTAAAACATCGCCAACTCCCCGATGATCCAAGCATTGCGACCTTCAGATAAAAGGGCCATATTGTCACCTTTTTTTACTCCAAGAGCCATTAATCCGGCTGCTACTTGATAGACCTGTTCTTGAACCTGTTTATAGGTTGTAGGTTCAAACTTTGTTGTTTTTTCCCATAAGAAAGGATTATTCGGATATAGCTTAACCGAATTTTCAAAAAGATCAATAATTGTTTTTTTCATATAATTCTTGTTGTTATATTTTCTCAATTTCTTCCAAATGGCAGCAGGCTGTTTCTACCGTCTGCACATTCTTTATAATAATACTTCGTTTACCATTTTGTTCCCGGAGGTTACATTCGCGCGGATGTTTTTGGATAAATCTGAGAAGTTTGTCGAACGCCTCACTTTGATAGTAAGGACTATCCGGATTGGAAACAAGGAAAAGATTCATTTGCCCTTTTTTCAAGACAATTTTTTCCATTCCCAATCTCTTCGCCATTCGGCGTAAACGAACCACTCGAATCAGCTCTTTTCCCTCTTTCGGTATTTTACCGAAACGGTCTTTCAACCGTTCGGTGAAAGCAAGGATGTCACGTTCTTCCTCCATTTTATCCAATTCCCGATAAAGAGAAACTCGTTCGGAATCGTTTGGTATGTAAGTTGGAGGGAACATCAGTTCCAAATCACTTTCGATATGTGTTTCTCTCACATATTCTTTACCAGTGTCGATATGCTTATCGGTTGCATCTGAATATAATCCTGCAAATTCTTCCGTTTTTAATTCTTCTACCGCTTCTTCCAAGATTTTTTGATAGGTTTCATAACCTAAATCTGCGATAAAACCACTTTGTTCGGCTCCTAACATATTACCGGCTCCACGAATATCCAAATCCTGCATGGCTATATGGATACCGCTACCCAATTCAGAGAAGTTCTCTATTGCTTGCAAACGGCGGCGAGCCTCTTGGGTAAGGCTGGATAGTGGTGGTGATAGAAGATAACAGAAGGCTTTCCGGTTACTTCTTCCGACACGTCCTCGTAGCTGGTGCAGATCAGATAGTCCGAATTGTTGGGCATTGTTGATTATAATCGTATTGGCATTGGGTACGTCAATACCGCTTTCTACAATACTGGTAGCAATCAATACGTCATATTCATAATTGACAAAGTCAAGAATTGTCTTTTCCAATTTCTCTGGATCCATTTGGCCATGTCCGACAGCAATGCGGGCATCCGGTACTTCTCGTTTGACCAATGCCTCCATCTCATAGATGTTTTGAATACGGTTATTGATGAAGAAGACTTGGCCGTTTCGGCTCATCTCAAAATTGATAGCCTCACGTATGATATCCGGATTGAATCGTTCCACCTCGGTCTGTACCGGATAACGGTTAGGAGGAGGCGTTGTGATACTGGAAAGATCACGTGCTCCCATCAAAGAAAATTGCAATGTACGAGGTATTGGAGTTGCTGTCATTGTCAATGTATCTACATTGGCTTTCAATTGACGCAACTTTTCTTTTACAGAAACCCCGAATTTTTGTTCTTCGTCAATAATTAATAGTCCTAAATCTTTGAACACAACATCTTTCCCGACAATTCGATGGGTACCGATGATGATATTCACTTCACCTTCTTTGAGGGCTTTGAGAGTCGCTTTAATTTCTTTGGTTGTACGAGCCCGACTGATATAATCGATTCGGCAGGGGAAATTTTTCAACCGTTCGGTAAACGATTGGTAATGTTGGAATGCCAGTACTGTTGTCGGAACCAATACCGCTACCTGTTTATTGTCTGCCACTGCTTTAAAGGCTGCACGCATGGCAACTTCTGTTTTCCCAAAACCTACATCCCCACAGATTAGGCGATCCATCGGACGTTCACTCTCCATATCGGTTTTGACATCGGAAGTAGCTTTCATCTGATCCGGTGTGTCTTCATAGATGAAACTTGCTTCCAGTTCGTGTTGCATAAAACTGTCCGGACTGTAGGCAAATCCTTTTTCTTGTCTGCGTTTCGAATAAAGAAGAATCAAATCACGGGCAATATCTTTTACCTTTGATTTGGTTCGTTCTTTCATCTTTTCCCAAGCTCCTGTACCTAATTTACTTAACTTGGGAGGCTCTCCACTGTCTTTCCCTTTGTATTTAGAAAGTTTATGGAGCGAGTGGATACTGACAAATATGATGTCATGATTCTGATAAATCAGTTTGATTGCCTCCTGCATCTTACCGTTCACTTCTGTGCGCACTAAACCTCCAAACTGGCCGACACCGTGGTCAATGTGCACAATGTAATCACCGGTGGTAAATTGGTTCAGTTCCTTTAAAGACAAGGAGATTTTTCCACTTCTTGCTTTATCGCTTTTGAGGTTAAATTTATGGAAACGGTCAAACAACTGATGGTCGGTGAAAAGACAGATACGGAGTGTCTCATCCGTAAAGCCCTCGTGGATTGTTTTATTGACAAACGTGAAAGGAATATTTTCTTCACGATCTTCAAAAATAGATCGAATACGAGTGGCCTGTTTTTCTACATCGCTCAAGAGATAGAGGGTATATCCATTCTCTAAATATTTCGAGAATGAGGCACAGACCAAATCGAAGTTTTTATGATAAATAGGTTGAACTTCTGTTGAGAATGTGATGGTAGCTTCAGCTACGCCGGTAGGACGGGTTCCTATATGTATCCGGCAGAAGTTGAGGGCCGTTCGCAAGAATGTTTCACCATCCTCCAACTTTTTCCGCATCTCCTCTATATCTGAGAATGATTCTTCATCTCCTATAATCGGTTCTTCATTCCATATCCCACTGATCCGTTCTTTGACCCAAGCAAGATCTTTACAAATTAAAACTGTTTGGGAAGGCAATGAGTCTAAAAGGGAGGAGTTGGTTCGATTCCCTTTTGTCATTTCCGGAACAATATAGATACTGTCTAATCTCTCCTTGGAAAGCTGTGTCTCTACATCAAAGGAACGGATTGTCTCTACCTCATTTCCAAAAAAGTCGATACGGTATGGGAACTCATACGAGAAAGAGAAGACATCAAGAATACTTCCTCGGATTGCATATTGTCCGGGTTCATATACGTAGTCAACTTGTTCAAATCCATATTCATCCAACACGTCTGAGACGAACATATTGTCGACTTTTTCTCCGACACTGATTTTGAGAGTGTTTTCTTTCAATATCTCCCGTGAGATAACCTTCTCGGCTAAAGCATCGGGATAAGTGACAATTACAAAAGGAGCAGTCGGATCTTGTAAGGTACTTAGTACCTCTGTTCGTAAAATTTCGTTTGCCGGATCGACATGCCCATATTTAATCGCACGCCGGTAGGCCGAAGGAAAGAAGTAGATACCGTCGCCACCGATCAGTTGGATTAAATCGTGATAAAAATAACCGGCTTCCTCTAAATCATTTAAGATACAGACATAGTTTCCCCTTCTTTTTGAAAAAAGAGAAGCAATCGTCATTGCGGCCCCTGAACCACTTAGTCCTTTTAAAAAGATATTGCGGGACTTTTTACTTTTTAGCAGGGTATTTAATGCAACGACCTGTGGATGAGTTGCATATAGCTTTAGTAAATCTTGAACTTCCAATGTAAAATGAAAATTTGTACAAAGGTAGGATATTTGTCTATATATTTGCATAATTATTGCAATTGTTTGAAGAAATGGATAAGAGATTTATTATTTTATTAGGATTGGTTCTTGCCTCTTCCTGTTTTTCATTGGTGGCGCAAAATCATGAAGAGGAGCTTGCCTTTTTTAAAGAAAGGATCAAAACGTTGAGCTCGGATGCATTTGGAGGAAGGAAACCTCTGACGGAGTATGAAACAAAAACAATCCACTACATAGCAGATGAGTTCAAGAAGTTAGGATTGTTGCCTGCCAATGGCGAGAGTTATTTCCAACCGGTGCGAGAGATTGCCACATATACACGTCCGGAGAAAAATCGGATTCGGGTAAAATGTGCGAAAGGAAACGTGGATTTGCAATTTTCCGATGATATTGTGGTTTGGACCAACCGGGGGGCAGAAAAGGTGGTGATTCCTACGACTGATTTGGTTTTTTGTGGATTTGGTATCAATGCTCCTGAATATGGATGGAATGATTATGAAGGAATTGATGTAAAGGGTAAGATTGTTATAGCCATGGTAAATGATCCGGGATATTATGATGCCTCTCTTTTCCGTGGACGAAATATGACCTATTACGGACGTTGGACTTACAAGTTTGAAGAGGCTAAACGTCAAGGTGCAGCTGGGGTATGGGTTATCCATAATAAACCGGCAGCCTCTTATGGATGGGAAGTGTGTCAGTCTTCTCATGTGCAGACCAATATTGCACTTTGTTCGGATGATATGAACAAAGATGAATTGGGAATGGAGGCTTGGTTACATGAAGATGCCTGTCGTAAAATTTTTGAATTGAGTGGTGTGGATTTTGAGCAAACTATAGAAGCAGCCAAGAAACCCGGCTTTAAAAGTTTTGTAATGAAAGCTAAAAGTAAAGTGGTGTTGGATGTGAAGATGACAGTAGGGGAGTCTCATAATGTCGCAGCTGTGCTTCCAGGTACGGATTTGAAAGATGAATATATTGTATGCACAGCTCATTGGGATCACTTTGGTATTGGTACACCGATTAATGGTGATAGCATTTACAATGGTGCGAGTGATAACGCATCAGGAGTGGCAGCATTGATGCTTCTAGCCAAGAAGTATAAGGCATTACCCATTAAACCTCGTCGCTCTTTTGTGTTTGTTGCTGTCACATCGGAAGAATGTGGACTGTTAGGTTCACAACATTATTGCGAACATCCGCTTTTCCCTCTTTCCAAAACGGCTATTAATTTGAACTTTGATGGTGCAGCTCCGGCTGGACGTACACATGATGTTACTTTACGTGCTGCCGGAAAGACGGATACCGATGCTTTAGTTGTAGCTATGGCGGCTGCTCAAGGACGTCGTGTACGTGTAGTTACGGATGATCCTTCAGGAAGTTATTTCCGTTCAGATCATTTTAATTTTGTAAAAAAGGGAGTCCCCACAGTATTGGTAAGAGGTGGTAATGATTTTGTTGATAAAGCCAAAGAGGAGGCTAAACCGAAAGTTTATCGTTATCATCAACCGAATGATGAGTATGATGAATCATGGTGGGATTTTGATGGAGCGATGGAAAATCTAAATTTGATGTTCAGTATCGGATTGGTGATTGCCAATAATGATGAAATGCCTAAGTGGACAGAGAAGGCCGATTTCCAGAGAATCAAAGAATAATTGGTTTATTGGGAAAAAAGTGTAACTTTGATGCATTATTGATAAGATTATTGTAAAGGCAATAGTCGAAAAGTTAAATATCAACTTATAAAGATTGTATGTCTGATAGCATTGTGATTATTCCTACTTATAACGAGAAGGAAAACATTGAGAACATTATTCGAGCTGTATTTGGCTTAGAGAAAGAATTTCATATTTTGATTATAGATGATGGTTCACCTGATGGAACAGCGGATATAGTGAAACGTATGCAAAAAGAGTTTCCGGAGCGTCTGTTCATGGTGGAACGGAAAGGTAAATTGGGATTGGGTACAGCTTATATCTGTGGTTTCAAATGGGCCATTGAGCATAAGTATGATTTTATTTTTGAGATGGATGCCGATTTTAGCCACAATCCGAATGATCTACCTAAATTGTATGCCGCTTGTACGGAACAGGGAGGCGATGTCGCAGTCGGTTCTCGGTATTGTAATGGGGTGAATGTGGTGAACTGGCCATTGGGACGAGTTTTGATGTCCTATTTTGCCTCTGTCTATGTACGGATGGTGACAGGCATGCAGGTTCAAGACACAACAGCCGGTTTCAAATGCTATCGCCGGGAGGTGCTTGAAACAGTTGAATTGGATAAGATTCACTTTAAAGGATATGCATTTCAGATAGAAATGAAATTTACCGCTTACCAATGTGGTTTTAAGATAATCGAAGTCCCCATCATCTTTATCAACCGTGTATTGGGAACATCCAAGATGAATTCTTCTATCTTTGGAGAAGCCCTCTTTGGGGTATTGAAACTAAAATGGTGGAGCTTTTTCAGAAAATATCCCCAAAAAACACGCAAAGCATTAACAGAGTAATTCAATAATAAATAAAAAACGCAGAATTTGCAATTGTCTGCTTGTAAATTATATCCCAATCTACCAACCTTAAATATCTGCTTGTTTGCCAATGTATTATATCAACATTTAAGCGTATTGCTAAATTATTATCACATACAATTTGCATACAAAATCGGAGATTTAAGAAAATGGTAATGCAAAAATACCACAACAAAATTTTCTGTCGTAGTAGGTGATTATTTCTATTTTCTTTCACTTCCGACATCACAAAGGTATAAAAAAATGCTGACGAAAAGAGAAGTTGCAATGATTTCTTTTTTCGCCAGCATATTTTGCGCTGTCAAAGCAAAAATAAGTTTAGTCCGCTTTGGGTATATAGCCAATGGGATAAACTAAACCTGTTGGTCTATTTGTATTATTGTCTATTCTCATAAAACACTTTTTAACTTTTTTGTTTCGATATGGAGCGGCTATATGCAGTTTCAGATATTC
>SUXM01000037.1 GCA_015060925.1 Parabacteroides distasonis | reverse complement strand
TCTTCCCATTCCGAACAGAGAAGTTAAGCCCAACCACGCCGATGGTACTGCGTAAAAGTGGGAGAGTAGGTAGCCGCCGTTTTTTTAAGAGAAGAAAGGATTGACCAACTGGTCAATCCTTTTTTTTGTTTATGATATTTATAGTTTGTATTTCTTTTTGTAATAAGATTGTGCCGTATAAAGAGAAGCTGCTGGATTATTACCTGTTACTCGGTCTTTGGTAATTAGAGTTGTGACATAGACTTCTGAATATTTATAAAACAGACTATCATGACCGACACATAGGCCTATGACTACATTTAGATCAGTATGAGCTTCGTTTAATAAACGTGCTTGCAAGATTGGGTTACACATGGCTGCTCCAATCTCTTCACATTGTTTGGGGATACCAATTGAGGATTTATCTTTCCCTGCCACTTTACAGATAACAGAATAGGGCTCAAAACCATTTGCACGTAATATTTTAGCAAAGATACGTGCTTCGTTGATTAGGCCGATACAGTTTGCTATTCCAATTTTTTCGGCATTAATTTTGCGAGCAAATTCCATAATCTCCTGTACGCGTGTCCATTGACAATACCCCTCATATTCAACTTCTGCACTTGCAACCATGATTTCATGGTTATGATTTTCTTTATAACGTTCCAATGCCCATTGCATATCTTCCTCTTTTAGATGGGTTGTTGGGCAAAATTCAGGATAGGTACGTGTTTTAAATTTACAATTTTGTGTACCACAGTCAACACAAGAATAGGTAAGTTCTTTTTCTTCAGACATTTTTCTATATTTAAATTAGATGGTTTGTTGCTAAATATTTCCAAAGTGGTGCTGCATGAAGTGCTTGCTTGATTTGGTCGTTGATAAGTAACTCTTTAACTTCATTAAGAGATAATAGGTGTACCTGTATATCTTCTGATTCTTCCAAATGTTGGGAGGTTATCGGTTCTACATCCGTTGCTAAATAACAATAAGTAAGATTAGTATTTGTACTCGGATTAACTCCGATAACCATCAGTTCACTCCAATTCCCATTTCCATACCCTGTCTCTTCTAATAATTCCCTTTGTGCTGAAACAAGAGGTGTTTTATCTTCTTTTTCACAAACTCCTGCACACAATTCATAAGCAGTAATACCTAATGCATGTCGGTATTGGCTGATGAAGACGAATTGTTTTTCTTTAGTAATAGCTATAACGTTGATCCAAGAGGGATATTCATAAATAAAATATTCCGGTATAATGTTTCCATTAGGAAGTTGGACTTTTTCTTTACGAACGGTAAACCATGGTTTGTGAGCCAGGTATTCACTTTCTAAGACTTTCCAAGGTCTGTTTTTCGGTAGTTGCATTATTTTTTATATTAAATTCTTTTTAATAACGATGGAATAGTTATTAAATTGTGATTTATAATTTGTTGAAGAGAATAAAGAGGATATTTATTTATATCTTTGCGGCTTCAAAAAATAATTGGATGAATAAAGAAGATTGTTTAGGAAGACTTTTGCTTCTGCTTTTTATTACATTAATTATTTGTTTGGGTTTTTATTTCCTGCCTAACCAGTTATTGGGAGTTAAGATAAAGAAGGTTGATTTACTTGCAGACTTACGAGTAAAACCGGAAACTATATCTATGGATTCTTTACGGTTGCAATTGGAACATCCTGATACCCTGCAAATTGATTCAATAGTTATACGAGATTCCATACAGAATGCAATAGGACTTGATTCTGTGACATTGGCTTTACGTGATTCATTATATAAAGTCATGTATGCGGAGGTAGGTGCAGATTCTTTAGGTACTCGTATTGAAGATTATTCTGTTGGACATATTGGTTTGAAACGTTTCTTTTCAGCCCTTCGTGGATGCAACCAAGAAAATCATCCGGTTCGTATAGCCTTTTTGGGTGATTCTTTTATCGAAGGAGACATCATGGTAGCTGATTTTCGTTCAGCCATGCAGAGACGATTTGGAGGAGGTGGGGTAGGTTTTGTCCCTATTACTTCAGTTGCTGCCCAATATCGTCCGACAATCAAACATAAAGCAGAGGGGTGGACTACTTGGTCTATGTTGACAGACGAAGAGGGAGACTATACTCTTGCCGGTGTTTATTTTACTCCTTCTGCTGAACAACCGGAACTATCCATTCAAGCAACGGAACGTTATCCGGAATCCGATACGGTGTCATCCTTGAAATTTTTGTATGAGAAGAACATACAGACTGAGATGTCTTTGATTTGTAATGGTTGGACAGATACGGTTCGAAAGATATTGGAACCAACCTCTTCCATAACCCAGTATGAGTGTAAAGGCTCTTTTTCTGAGGCTACATTCTCTTTCATTGATACGGCCGGATTCCAAGCGTTGGGAGTTGCTTTAGAGGAGCATTCGGGAGTGATTGTCGATAATTACTCCTTACGAGGTAATTCGGGCATGACTTTATCCCGTTTGGATAGTGTTCGTTGCCGGGAGTTGAATGAGATCCGTCCGTATGATTTGGTGATTTTACAATATGGGTTGAATATTGTAACCGATACAGTTCTTCAATATGGTTGGTATGGCAGACGGATGGAGGAAGCTGTACGTCATGTGCAGGTCTGTTTTCCGGATGCGGACATACTGATGTTGGGAGTATCGGATAGGAGTTGGCAGATAGATGGCCGTTTTGAAACGATGCCGGCGGTGTTAGCATTGTTACATGCACAACGGCGTGCAGCACGTCGGACAGGGATAACCTTTTGGAATCTCTTTGGAGCGATGGGGGGAGAGAACAGCATGGTTCGGTATGTCGAAAATAACTGGGCAAGCAAGGATTATACCCATTTGAGTTTTAGGGGAGGAAAGGAGATTGCTACAGCCTTGTTTAATGCCTTATTAAAAGAGAAGGAGTTTTATGATAAAGCAGAAGAAGTGGAGTTTTAAATGGTTGTCTTTCTTATGCATGATGTTGATTCATGCCGTAGGAATGAAAGGAGAGGTGTGTGATACGATACCTTTGCCTTTACGCTCTTATTTAATAGGGAAGGAGATTGATTCCATACAGAATGTATCGGTATTATTCCCTTTTTGGGTTGGATTGGATTCGTTAAGATCCGGAAAAGATACTGTACTTACTATTGTTCATTTAGGAGATTCCCATATACAGGCCGGGCATTATACCGGAAAAGTGATGCGTCTTTTTCAATCTCAGTTTGGCAATGCCGGGCGAGGATGGATTGCCCCTTTTAAGTTGGGGAGAAGCAATGAACCGGATGACTATTTTATCACTTCAACAGTGAAAGAGTGGATATCGGGGCGCTGTGTGCAATCCAAAAAGAAATGCCCGATCGGTCTTGGTGGTATTGGTATTCAGTCAATCTCTCCCTCTATAAATATGAATGTCCATATCGCTCCCAACAATGGAGCCGGTTATTCTTTCAACCAAGCTCTTTTTTATCGAGGAGATAAAGCGATGCCGATGTTGCCAACCGGACCGCATAAAGATTCCATACAGACCTCATTGGGGACTCATTCGATACTATCCGGTATTTTGGTGGATACGTTCAGGGCTGTCTCTCAAATTGATACATTGTTATTGCATAGTACACGCCGTAAACAGGGAACGGACGAACTGTTGCCTGCCTCTTCATTCAAGAATTTGTATTATGGGTTTAGCTTGACAAATGGCTCTTCCGGAATTTTATACCATTCAGTAGGGGTAAATGGGGCGATGTATGTAAATTATACCGATTCCAATTATGTGCGTCAGTTGGCTTTACTAAACCCCTCTTTGTTGGTCGTATCTTTAGGAACGAATGAAACCTTTGGACGTCGTTTTAACACGAATGAGTTTGCCGGTCAGATTAAGGCTTTTGTCAGTTTAGTTAAGAAATATATGCCAGAGACAGCTATATTATTAACGACCCCACCGGAATGTTATAAGCGGACGTATGTTAATAAAAAACGGACATATGTGCGTAATGCCAATACCGAATTGGCAGCAAAAGCTATATTGAAAGTTGCTAAAGAGGAAAATCTCTCCTGTTGGGATCTATTTTCGATTACGGGAGGAAAAAATTCCTGCACAGTCTGGCGTAAAGAAAAACTATTGGGACGTGACCGGATTCATTTTACCAAAGAGGGGTATCATGAGCAGGGAGTTTTGTTTTATCGGGCATTGATGACAACCTTCAACCAATATTTGAAGACAAACATATCGTTTGAAGAGACGGAAAAGTTAGCGGAGGAGAAAAGAGATGAGTAGTATAGTCCATTCATTAGAGAACTATGTGAACCAGCTTTCGTTGGATAAGATCGGAGATATATTGGCATACCAACAACAAGCACCGATGCTGTTTAGTAGCGGGTTGTTTTTCTTTTTGTTTATCGGTTTCTTGATTTTTTATCGGGCATTGCGCAACCATCTGTTGGCTCGCTTAATTTATGTCACCCTCTTTTCCCTCTATTTTTATTACAAAAGCAGTGGGTTGTTCTTCCTGCTGCTGTTGTTTGTTGCTACATCCGATTTCTGTATTGGACAGTATTTGAGCCGGACTTCCGTTCAATGGAAACGAAAGGCTTGGGTTGTTTTGAGTTTGTGTATAGATTTAGGCCTATTAGGTTATTTTAAATACTTTAATTTCATTCGTGAAATCTTCTATTCTCTTTTAAAAGGAACTGGAGAATATCAGCCTTTGGATATATTCCTGCCCGTTGGAATCTCATTCTTTACTTTTCAATCTATTAGTTATGTGATTGATATTTATCGAGGAAGGATTGAATCAATCCGTCGGTGGATTGATTATGTTTTTTATGTTTCTTTCTTTCCCCAATTGGTGGCAGGCCCTATTGTGCGTGCGAGAGATTTCTTACCGCAAATCTATAAAGAACCGATGGTTACCCGTTCCCAGTTCGGAGAGGGATTGTTCCTTGTTTTGTGCGGTTTGTTTAAAAAGACTGTCATATCAGACTATATCAGTTTGAACTTCGTTGACCGTATATTCGATGCGCCTCTGTTGTATACAGGGGTTGAAAATCTGTTAGGAGTTTATGGCTATGCATTACAAATCTATTGTGACTTCTCAGGTTATTCAGACATGGCGATAGGGATTGCCCTCCTGTTGGGATTTCGCTTTAATATCAACTTTGATTCCCCTTACCAATCCGCTACGATTACCGAGTTCTGGAGGCGTTGGCACATCTCTTTATCTTCTTGGTTGAAGGATTATTTATATATCTCTTTAGGAGGAAACCGAAAAGGGAAGATGCGTACCTATATGAATCTGTTTATTACAATGTTATTAGGAGGTTTATGGCATGGAGCATCGGTCAGCTTCATATTGTGGGGGGCATGGCATGGCATCGCTTTAGCTATCCATAAGTTTGTAATGGGGCGTTTTAGTAGCTTCAAACCTATCGGAACAGAGATGAAACCATGGAGAAGGGTAGTCGGTGTTTTCTTTACCTTCCATTTGGTTTGCCTTGGATGGGTTTTGTTCCGGGCAGATTCGATGCAAACAGTAGGAGAGATGTTGACGCAAATCGTGACGAATTTCCATCCAGAGGTGTTTGTTCAGTTTGTACAAGGATATAAAGGCGTATGCCTTCTGATGGTTATCGGTTATCTCCTTCATTTCATGCCCAAAGGATTGGAAATGCGTCTGCAACGGATTGTGACCGATTCACCATTGCTTGTTCAAGCGATGGTATTGGCTTTGGCCATCTTTACGGTCGTACAATTTAAAAGTGCAGGAGTGCAACCTTTTATCTATTTCCAGTTTTAAAAAGATATAAACATTAAACGAGAAATGGAATTTATCCAGTATGTTTGCAACATGAAATTCAATATAGCTCTCATTATCGCTTTGCTGTTGGTAGGTTGCCGTCCGGAATTGCCTATAACCTCTTCTATCCAAGTTGAGACGGATGGGACGGTTATACCTGTCAATAAGGATTTGTATGGATTGACGATTGAAGAGATCAACCATGCGATAGATGGAGGTATTTATGCGGAGTTGATACAAAACCGTAGCTTTGAGGATGGTGTTCCACCGTTGAACTGTCCATACGATCCTGTCCGTAAAGTTTTAATCACGCCGAACGGATGGACAATCCCTTTTCCTAAGTATGATTCGATACCCGGTTGGCGTCGATATTCTCCAACCTCTTATATTTATCCCGATACGAAAGAGTTAATCAATGATAGAAACAGACGTTCTTTATTGGTATCTGTGTCAGCATCTTCAGAGATAGGAAAAGGAGGAGTGATAGCAGAAGGATATAAAGGAATCCCTATCCGTAAAGGAGAAAAATATGATTTATCCTTTTACATCAAGGGAGCATCCTCTGTAAATCCGAAGACAATCAGTGTGGCATTGGCTGATTCTTCGGGACAAACACGCTACAGTGATCTTTTTCAGATCGCTCCTATATATGAGTGGCAGAAATATACACATACGTTTACTGCAACGGAAACTTCTAACCAAGCTGTGTTGGTTTTTACGTCAGATAGTTCGACAGTCTTTTGGTTGGATGTAGTCTCCCTGTTCCCACAGAAGACTTGGAAGGAACGAAAGAATGGATGGCGACCGGAAGTAATGGAACGGATTGCTGCACTGAATCCCCGGTTTATCCGATTTCCCGGAGGTCGTTTCGTAGAAGGATATACTGCCGGCACATATCCTGTCTGGCGGGAGACAATTGGCGAGATAGACCAACGTAAACATTTTTGGAATATTTGGGCGTATGGTTCTACCAATGGAGTAGGATACCATGACTATTTGCAGATGTGCGAAGACCTGAATGCAGAACCGATCTATGTAATTAATAGTGGCATTACCAACCAAGAAAGGCGTCCGCGATATGAGGATATTACGGCGATGGACAAGTTAGTGCAAGATGCCTTGGATGCAATCGCTTATGCTAATGAGCCTGCTGATTCTTTATATGGTTCACTGCGGGCGAAGTTTGGGCACCCGGAACCTTTCGGGCTGAAGTACGTTGAGATAGGAAGTGAAAATTATGGCTATGAATACACCAAGCGTTTTCTTTTATTTAAAGAGGCTATCAATAAAGTTTATCCGGAGATAACTGTTATAAGCAGTTCGCAAATACGAGGAAAAAGACGGAATGAATGGGTGGATTCACACTTCTACACCAGTGAATCATTCTTGATGGCTAATCATAATCGTTATACGGCTGATCGTTTGCTTCGCCGTATTCCGGCAGCTTTCATTGGAGAGTTCGCTCTTACAAGTGGAACAATCCCTGGCAGTATGCGGGCGGCTATCAGTGAAGCTTGCTTTTTGGTAGGAGTGGAGAATGGCCAGGATTTAGTCAGACGCTTGGCGTATGCTCCGATCCTTGGGAATACAAAGTTCAAATTGGAACGTTTCCCTGCTATCTCTTTTGATGGAGAACAGACGGTGCTCTCCCCATCCTATTATTTATATCAGATGTTTGGTCATAATCGGGGTGATGAAGTCTTAAGCAGTACGGTACACACCTATGAAAGACCACAGGTGACATTGGGACGAGCAGGCATTGAAATGTTTGATAATAGTTATGAGTTTAAAGAGGTAAAGATCAATGATGTATTGGTAACGAAAGGAGAAACCATGACGGGTGGTTGGCAGGTGGAACAAGGAGTTTTGACTCCTGTCCCTAATCGCTGGAACTATTTGCTTATGGGGGATTCGGCATCCTATGATTATACCTTCTCTGCTGATATCAAACGGACAAAAGGGAGTGGGCAAATCGAATTACGTGTACGTGATAATGGTTTACCTGGAGAACAGAACGATTATATCGGCATGACAATTGGAACAGGTGTTATAGAATTTTACCGACAAGCCGGAGGGGTACGTGATTCCTTACGTATGCCGGTTCCCTATCCATTCCATAGTAACCGTTGGTATAATGTAAAGATGGATTGCAAGGAGGATTTAATTCGCTGTTTCGTGAATGACACGTTGGTACATGAGATATCTCTTCCTTCCATTCCTTCGTTAGTGTCAACTGTCGCTTTAGATAAAACAAACCAAGTGCTTATCCTAAAAGTGGTGAATACGACACAGCATGAAGAGAAAACCGAATTACAGTTAGGCGGGTTTTCTGTAAAGAATGAAGTTGAGTTGATTGAGTTGAAAGGAGAATCGGAAGTCTGTAACACGTATGAAGAACCATATACGATAATACCGGTGAAAAAATCGTTTTTGTTTGCAATGAATGGGCCAAAGCTTTATAAATTCCCTCCCAATTCCATAACTATAATGAAACTTAAAATAGAGGAGTAATTCCATTAAAAGAGAATAATAGTTAGAAATAAATACGTTATTTTTCAAAATTATAATTAGTTTTGCCAAAGCCTAAAGACTATATCATGGATACACGATAAAAGAAAAGGAAAATTCTCTTTATCTTACCTTTGGTTAGTATTGTTAGGGCTTCATCTATTTCCATTAAAAGATTAAAAAGATTGAATATGTGTCTGTTAGGTATTGATATTGGAAGCTCTTCTATTAAAGTTTCCATTGTAGATAAGGAAACTGGTTTAACAATAGGATCGGATTTCTATCCCAAAGTAGAAGCTCCCATAAAGGCTTTACAGCCAGGTTGGGCTGAACAAAACCCGGAAGACTGGTGGTCATATACCAAAAATGCATTGGCAGGAGCATTGAAGGAGGCCAATATAAAAGGAGAAGATATCAAAGCAATCGGAATTTCTTATCAAATGCATGGATTGGTGGTGGTGAATAAAAAGAAAGAGGTTCTCCGCCCTTCTATTATATGGTGTGATAGCCGTGCTGTCCCTTATGGGGATCGGGCTTTTGATAGCATCGGGGAAAAGCAATGTCTATCCCATTTGTTAAATTCTCCAGGTAATTTTACGGCATCTAAATTGGCTTGGATAAAGGATTATGAACCAGAAATTTTCAGGCAGATAGACAAGATTATGTTGCCGGGAGATTATGTGGCAATGCGTTTGACCGGAGATATCAAGACAACAGTTTCAGGATTGTCTGAAGGAATTTTCTGGGATTTCAAAGAAAATTGTGTCTCCGCAGACTTGATGAAGTATTACGGTTTTGATTCAAGTCTGATTGCAGATCTCTGTCCTACTTTTGGTATGCAAGGGGAGGTATCAGCGGCTGTAGCAGCGGAGTTAGGTTTAAAGAAAGGTACACCTGTCACATACCGCGCGGGTGACCAACCGAACAATGCTTTGTCTTTGAACGTGTTGAATCCGGGAGAGATTGCAGCTACAGGAGGTACTTCTGGTGTCGTATATGGAGTGAATGGGAATGTGAACTATGATACGCTTTCACGAGTGAATACCTTTGCCCATGTGAACCATACAACAGAACAGACTCGTTTAGGGGTGCTATTATGCATCAATGGAGTTGGAATTTTAAATTCATGGATTAAGAGAAACATTGCTCCGGAAGGAATTAGTTATAATGAATTGAATGATTTGGCGGCTACTGTACCTATAGGAAGTGAAGGCCTTTCTATCCTGCCTTTTGGTAATGGTGCTGAACGTATGCTGCAAAACCGACAGATTAATTGTTCTATGCATGGCTTGAATTTTAATATCCATGGTAAAGCGCACATGGCACGTGCCGCTCAAGAAGGTATTGTCTTTGCCTTTAAGTATGGGATGGATATTATGAATGAAATGGGTATTGATATCCGTATCATCCGTGCGGGTAATGCCAATATGTTCTTAAGCCCGATTTTCCGAGATACATTGGCTGGAGTTACCGGAGCAGTCATAGAATTGTATGATACCAATGGGGCAGTAGGGGCAGCCAAGGGTGCTGGCATAGGAGCCGGTCTTTACAAGAATGCCGAAGAGGCTTTTGCTTCATTGAAGAAGATCAATGTAATCGAACCGGATGGTTTGAAAGCCAATAAATATTGTGAGGCTTTTGATGTTTGGAAAGAACGTTTGGAAAAAGCAATGTGTTGAAATATTATAAACAATTACTTAAATACTATATTACTATGAGCTTTTATAAAGGAGAAAAAGAATTTTTTCCAGGTATTGGTAAGATTCAGTTTGAAGGACGTGAGTCAAAGAATCCGTTAGCATTTCATTATTATGATGAAAATAAAGTGGTAATGGGCAAAACCCTTAAAGATCATTTACGTTTTGCCATGGCTTATTGGCATACATTGTGTGCAGAAGGTGCTGATCAGTTTGGTGGTGGTACAAAAACTTTCCCTTGGAATCAAGGTACAGATGCCATCACTCGTGCTAAATATAAGATGGATGCAGCATTTGAATTCATGACTAAATGTAATATCCCTTATTATTGCTTCCATGATGTGGACGTAGTAGATGAACCAGCTACTTTGGCTGAATTTGAGCAACGTTTGGGAATTATGGTTGAGCATGCTAAAGGACTTCAAGCTGCAACCGGTAAGAAGTTATTGTGGTCGACTGCAAATGTATTTGGTAACAAACGTTACATGAACGGTGCAGCAACCAACCCTTATTTCCCGACATTGGCATGTGCTGCAACCCAGATTAAGAATGCTATTGATGCTTGTATTGCTTTAGGAGGTGAAAACTATGTATTCTGGGGTGGACGTGAAGGTTATATGAGCCTTTTGAATACAGATATGAAACGTGAAAAGGAACATTTGGCTATGATGTTGACTTTGGCACGTGATTATGGCCGTAAGAACGGGTTCAAGGGTACATTCTTGATTGAACCGAAACCTATGGAACCGACTAAACATCAATATGACGTGGATTCTGAAACAGTAATCGGCTTCCTTCGCCATTATGGTTTGGATAAAGACTTTGCTTTGAATATTGAAGTGAACCATGCAACATTGGCCGGCCATACATTTGAACATGAATTGCAGGCAGCTGCTGATGCTGGTATGTTGTGTAGTATTGATGCTAACCGTGGTGATTATCAGAATGGTTGGGATACAGACCAATTTCCAATGGATATTTATGAATTGGCTCAGGCTTGGTTGGTTATCCTTGAAGGTGGTGGTTTGACTACCGGTGGAACAAACTTTGATGCTAAGACACGTCGTAACTCTACGGATTTGGATGATATCTTTATCGCTCATATCGGTGGTATGGATGCCTTTGCACGTGCATTGATGATTGCTGCTGATATTTTGGAAAATTCTGATTATCGTAAGATGCGTGCTGAACGTTATGCAAGTTTCGATAGTGGTGAAGGTAAGGCTTTTGAAGAGGGTAAATTGACTTTGGAAGACTTACGTGCGATTGCTTTGCGTGATGGCGAACCGAAACAGATTAGCGGTAAGCAAGAATTGTATGAAATGATCATAAATCAATACATCTAATATTTTTTCGGGGGCGGGCTTCTAACCCGCCCTTTATTTTATATATGCGTATGAAAAATAGTAATACTTATATTTTTGGACTTACGTTGGTTGCTACGTTGGGTGGATTACTGTTCGGATATGATACGGCTGTGATTTCCGGAACGGTAGAATCGTTGCGTATGTTTTTTATTGAACCGCAAGGATTACCATTGGATCAAGCCAATGCTTTGGAAGGATTCGTTGTCAGTAGCGCATTGATTGGATGTATCTTAGGAGCCTCCTTTGCCGGATGGATTAGCCAACGTTATGGTCGTAAGCCGACTTTGATTTTTGCAGCTATCCTGTTTTTGCTTTCAGCGATAGGATCTGCTTGGCCGGAATTGTTTGTTGGTATGCCGGGCAGTGGAGACTATACGTTTATGAATGCGTTTGTGCTTTATCGTATTATAGGAGGAGTAGGAGTAGGGTTAGCATCTATGGTTTCACCTATGTATATTGCAGAAGTTGCTCCGGCAGATCGGCGTGGTAATTTGGTGGCATGGAACCAGTTTGCTATTATCTTTGGTATGTTGGTCGTATATTTTGTTAATTATACGATTGCATTGCAAGGTGATGCATCATGGCTACATACAATCGGATGGAGATGGATGTTTGCTTCTGAAATTATTCCGGCTGTATTGTTCCTCTTTTTCTTAATGTTTGTGCCGGAAACACCTCGTTATTTGGTGATGCGTGGAGAAACAGAAAAGGCATTGGCTGTCTTAAGTAACCTTATGAAACGGGATGAGGCTGAACGTGAACTTTCTGATATTCGGGAAAGCTTTAAAGAAAAGGCTCCTTCCATGAAACCTTACTTCCAGTTCATGGGAACTTGGTTGCTTATTTTCTTAGGGGTGTTTGGTTTATTGTCTGTTTTAGGAAATACAAGTGCATTAGAAATTGCTTTGTTGGTAAGCTTCTGTGTGGCTTTGTTATTCCCGATCCGTTCGTTTGGTATCCTTATTATTTTTGTAGGGGTAATGCTTTCAGCCTTCCAGCAATTTGTAGGTATCAATGTGGTACTTTATTATGCACCGGAAATCTTTAAGACAATGGGTGCGGCTACAGACGCTGCTTTATTGCAACAGATTATAGTAGGAGCTGTGAATTTATCATTTACTATTTTGGCAATCTTTACGGTAGATAAGTTTGGCCGTCGTCCGTTGATGATTATTGGTGCATTAGTCATGGCTGCATCTATGTTGGTATTGGGTACAACTTTCTATACCCATTCTGTAGGTATAGGTTCATTGGTTTGTATGTTGGTTTATACAGCAGGCTTTGCTATGTCATGGGGACCGGTTTGTTGGGTGTTGTTGGCTGAAATATTCCCGAACTCCATTCGTTCGACAGTGATGAGTATAGCTGTCGCCGCTCAATGGATTGCCAATTTCTTGGTATCGTGGACATTCCCTATGTTGGATAAGAATCAGTATTTGACGGAGACATTTAACCACGGTATGGCTTATTGGGTATATGGTCTGATGGGAATCTTAGCAGCTTTATTTATCTGGAAGTTTGTACCTGAAACTAAAGGTAAAACATTGGAAGAGATGGAAAGTTTCTGGAAACGATAAGAGACGTTGAAGAGTTATAAAACAAGGCTGTCTTAATTATAAAGACAGCCTTGTTTATTTTTTATGAATTTAAAATCATTGATACTTCCTCTTCAGACAGTTTGGCAATCTGAGCCATCGTAGCCATATCCATTCCCATGGCCTGCATATTACGAAGCATCTGATGGGTCGCATTTTTCTCACCCTCAGCTTTTCCCTCAGTTCTGCCTTCGGCATACCCCTCTTCTTTGCCTTGGCGGTAACTAGTGTGCAACGTGTTGTTGTAGTCCCGGTAATGTTTAAGCGCTTGGTCATACTCCCAACGCTCCTCTTCATTCAACGAGGCTACATCTGCCACCTCCAAAATCTTGCCAAACACTGACTTCGGGGCAT
>SUXM01000011.1 GCA_015060925.1 Parabacteroides distasonis | reverse complement strand
CATTTGGCCACTCTGGTAACTGCCCTAAATTTGAGCCTCTTGTCGGATTCGAACCAACGACCCCGAGATTACAAATCACGTGCTCTGGCCAACTGAGCTAAAGAGGCAAGTCTGTTAAAAAAACAGCCGTTTCGACACTCACTCGAAACGGCTGCAAATTTAGGTATTATTTCTTATATACCAAATTTATCTACCGTTTTTTTTATTTAGCTCTAATTTTTTCTTTGAATTTAACTAACTGTTTTTCTAAAGCTTCAACACATTCATCAATAGATTCTTCGAATGTATCATTCACCTTTTCAGCAAAACAGTCACCATTCTTTATTTTCAGTCGGATAGAAGCTTCTTTATTATTTGCAGTTTCCGGCTTTACCACCTTCAACGTCACTTCTGCCAATAAAATACCATCAAAGTATTGTTCCAACTTACTAACTTTCTTTTGAATGAACGCTTCTAACTGAGCCGTTGCGTCAAAATGGATCGCTTGAATTCTAATGTCCATAATTAACCTCCTTCTTTTTGTGCTCTTGGATGAGCATGATACACTTTTTTTAATTCCTCAAAGGTTGTATGTGTGTAAACACTGGTTGAAGCCAAACTGCTATGACCTAACAAATCTTTCACAGCACTCAACTCTGCCCCATTATTTAACATACTCGTCGCAAATGAATGCCTTAACACATGAGGGCTACATTTTGACAGAGTAGAAATATTCGATAATTTCTTCTTTACTATGTTGTAAAGATTATTTACCGTCAATGCCTCTCCACTCTTTCGAACAAAGAGATACCCCACTCCACAACCGACCTCACGATTTCGGACTTCCATATATGCAAGCATTAAGTCCTTCAATCTTTCCGCAAAAGGGATTAATCGTTGTTTATTTCTTTTACCTGTCACTTTAATCCGCATAGCATTATAATCCACATCAACATCTTTCAAATAGATTAATTCAGATCTTCTAACGCCCGTATCATAAAGCATTTCCAAGATCAAACGATCTCTCACCCCTTCAAAATCATCACCAAACACTCCTCCGTCTAACAACTCTTCCATGTCTGCTTCTTTAACAAAAGCGGGCAATGGCTTCTTTGCTTTAGGACCAGTCACAAACCTCAACGGGTTTGTAGCAATGACTTCCTGTTTTATAAGGAATTTAAAAAAAGATTTCAAAGAACTTAATTTCCGGTTGACAGAAGCAGGAGAAATACCACCGTCCATTAAATAGACAATCCAATTTCTCACAATATCTACATCTATCTCCTCCGGTAAGAATACACCCTCTTTTTTCTCTTTTACAAAATCTTCAAACTGTTGCAAATCCTTAGAATAAGCTCCAATTGTATATTCGGAATAATTCCGTTCATACCGAAGATAATCTAAAAACGATTCAAATAATGTATTCACATTGCATTAAATTTTATGCAACGAATATAGGAATAAGAATTCAATAAAACAAATCCGATAGACAGATTTTGTATTTTTATTCTTCTACCTGCTGCAAATGCTGAACATAAACAGCACGCATAGTCTGTTTTCTCTTTGTAACAGAAGGTTTTTCGAATGCCTGACGGTTTCTTAACTCTTTTACTACACCTGTTTTTTCAAATTTTCTTTTAAATTTCTTCAGCGCTTTTTCAATGTTTTCGCCTTCTTTCAATGGAACTACGATCATAATTTAATTTATTATATTGTTTAATTACTCTAATCTACAAATCGGGCAGCAAAATTACTGATTGTTTCGGGATTAGCAAAACTTTCTTTAAAATATTTTCTCAAAACAATCATTTAGATAAGTCTGTAAAAGGAGGATAGACGACTCCCTTTTCCGTAATAATAGCTGTAATCAATTCATGCGGTGTCACATCAAATGCCGGATTATAGACCTTCACATCTTCGGGAGCCATCTTGGAGGTATACCACATATCGGTCACCTCTTCCGGACTTCGTTCCTCTATAATAATATCTTTCCCTGTTGGACAAGCCATATCAATGGTTGAAGTAGGGCCTAACACATAAAAAGGGATACCATAATAACGAGCTAAGATTGCGACACTGGATGTCCCAATCTTATTGGCCACATCGCCATTAGCAGCGATCCGGTCACAACCGACTACCACAGCCTGTACCCATCCCTTCTGCATCACGGCTGAAGCCATATTATCGCATATCAATGTCACATCTACACCTGCCCTCTGTAACTCATAAGCCGTCAAACGTGCCCCTTGCAACAATGGACGAGTCTCATCGGCAAAAACTTTAAAACCATACTTAAGTTCTTCACCTAAATAGATCGGTGCCAAAGCTGTTCCGTATTCAGAAACCGCTAAATGACCGGCATTACAATGTGTCAAAAGTCCCATACCCGGACGCAATAAAGAGAGGCAATACTCTCCTATCTTCCGGCAAGCCATAGCATCTTCATTACGAATTGCTTCTGACTCCCTATATAATAAATGTATAATAACATCAACGGGTGAAGTAGTATGGTTCAAAACAACTCGTTCCATCCGGTTTAATGCCGCCACTAAATTAACGGCAGTCGGGCGTGAAGAGGCTAAATAATCTTTTATTTCTATAAACTTCTTATAAAAATCTTCAAATAAAGAGGTTTGGATTTGCCTACAACATATATAAATACCATAAGCAGCCGTAATACCAATGGCAGGAGCTCCCCGTACCTTTAACTTGTAAATAGCGTCCCAAATATCTTCGGCTGTCATAAGCGAAACATACACCTCCTCGTTCGGCAAACGAGTCTGATCCAATATCACTACAGCCGTTTTCTCTTCATCCAAACGGACAGTCTTAAGTTCCTTTATTCCACTGTTCATATTATTATCCTTTTTCTTTTCTACAGAACACAAACAAATGTAAACATTTATCCCAAAAATTAGTTAGAAAATTATCAAGTTTCCTAACTTTGCCATAATAACTAAAAATAAGATACAATGAAAACGAATATACCCGAACGTATTACTGCGCTTCGAGAAGCGATGATACAACATCACATTGATGCTTATATAATCCCGACATCGGATCCTCACATGAGTGAATATCCAGCTGATTGCTGGAAATACCGTGAATGGATTTCAGGATTCAACGGCTCGGCAGGTACAGTCGTAATCACGACTAAGAAAGCAGGTCTATGGACTGACTCACGTTACTTTTTGCAAGCCTCCTCACAATTAGACGGAACAGGTATCGACCTCTATAAATTAATGTTACCGGGAACTCCCAGTATCACTGATTTTCTTTTAGAAGAACTTCAAGAAGGTGATACCGTCGGCTTAAATGGTGAGACTTATAGTATGACCGAAGCACAAACGTTAGAGACGGTTTTATCCCAAAAAGGGATTGGCTTAAACAGTAATCTATCCTTAATAGATCCTTTATGGAAAGACCGTCCAGCCATACCGGATGCTCCGATGTTTGAAATGCCTATTGAACTATCCGGACAATCAGTAGAAGACAAAATCATTGAAATCAATAAAGAGCTACATAAAGCAGGTGCAGATTGTACGATCTTATCAGCCTTAGACGAAATTGCCTGGACATTCAACATACGAGGAACAGACGTGACTTACAACCCGGTTGTTATCAGTTACGCCTTCATTTCAGAAAAAGAAAGCGTACTATTTGTCAATCCCAAAAAACTACCTATCGAGATTGCAGAACACCTAAAACAAAGCGGTATTCTATTGGCAGACTATGGTATGCTGACCACTTTCCTCTCACGTTTGCCAGAAAATTACCGTGTATTAATAGATGGCAAACGGACAAACGTTGCAATCTACAATGCACTTCCTAAAAGCTGCATTTTAATAGACAGAATCTCACCGGCAAACCACCTGAAAAGTATAAAAAATGAAACCGAAATCAAAGGTTTTCGCCAAGCAGTTCTAAAGGATGGAATAGCTATGACCCAATTCTTCTTTTGGTTAGAGAAACAATTAAAAGCAAATGAAAAGGTGACAGAACTAAGTGCTGCAGCTCAATTAACAGCCTTACGTTCCGAACAACCTCAATACATCATGGACAGTTTTGCAACAATCTCCAGTTATGGTCCTCATGGTGCGATTGTCCATTACTCCCCGACACCGGAAACGGATACCGAACTTCAAAAAGACAGCTTATATCTGGTCGACTCCGGTGCTCAATATTTAGATGGGACAACCGATATAACCCGTACAATCGCCCTTTGTGAAGAGCCTACCGAGCAGATGAAGAAAGACTTTACCCGTGCATTAAAAGGGACTATCAGTATTGCCAAATGTAAATTTCCCGCAGGCATACGTGGATGCTTGATTGATGCTTTCGCACGCAAGGCTTTATGGGATGCCGGAATCAATTACTTACATGGAACCGGACACGGAATCGGCCATTGCCTCAATGTGCACGAGGGACCGCAAAGCATCCGTATGGAAGAAAATCCGGTCATATTAAAACCGGGAATGGTTATAAGTGATGAACCGGCGTTGTACCGTCCCGGAGAATATGGCATCCGAACAGAAAACATGGTTCTGGTTCGTGAAGACAGCGAAACTGAATTTGGAAAATTCCTCAGCTTTGAGACACTTACTTTGTGTTATATTGATACCAAATTAGTCATACCATCTATGCTTTCTACCCGAGAGCATGCTTGGTTAAACAAATATCACCAGATGGTTTACGAACTAATAAGTCCACATTTGAACGAAGAAGAAAAGGATTGGTTAAAAGAAAAAACAGCAGAAATATAAGAAAGGAGAGATATGGCTTTAATAAGATCTGTCAGAAATTTCACACCAAAAATCGGAGAAGACACCTTCTTGGCAGAAAATGCCACCATCATCGGTGATGTAGAGATAGGTAATGGTTGCAGTATCTGGTACGGAACTGTCTTACGGGGAGATGTAAATTCCATCCGTATCGGTAACGGAGTCAACATACAAGATGGCTCGGTCTTGCATACCTTATATGAGAAGTCTACCATTGAAATCGGAGATGATGTATCCATCGGGCATAATGTCACCATCCATGGAGCCAAGATTTGTAACGGAGCATTGGTAGGAATGGGGTCGGTTGTCTTAGATCATGCAGTCATCGGAGAGGGAGCCATTGTTGCAGCTGGCTCAGTTGTCTTAAGCAAGACCATCGTGGAACCGGGAAGTATCTACGCAGGTGTTCCCGCTAAATTTGTAAAAAAAGTAGATTCCGAACAGGCCAAGGAGATCAACCAAAAGATAGCAAACAACTATCACATGTATGCCTCATGGTATAAAGAAGATTGACAACTTTTTTCCTTTAAAAATTATCTCGGACATAATTAAAAATAAGTCCGAGGTAATTTAAAAATACCTCCGATATAATTCAAAAAAAAATGCCGAGAGATTTTTCATTCCTTGATTAAGAAACATTTATTCCCTCGGCAAGAAAAAATAGTTTTATGCTTAAATATTTTTGAGTATTACCAATCACCTTCACTCCGCACGATGGATAGTCAATTGCGGGAATGGGAAACTAATTCCTTGTGCATTGAATGTTTCATAAACAGCTTGGTTGATGTCGAAATAGACACCCCAATAATCTGCACTATCAACCCACACACGAACTACGACATTGACACTACTATCTGCTAACGTACTCAAAGCGATAAAGGGAGCCGGAATGTTTTTTACTCGTGTGTCACGTGCAAGTATAGATTCAACCACCTGTTTTACCTTGCTAAAATCTTCACCATAACTTACGTTAAAGGTCCAATCTACTCGGCGAGTCGTTTCATGGCTGTAATTGGTCACAACCCCACTGCTCAAAGCTCCATTGGGAACATAAACCACCTTATTATCCGGTGTTACCAAAATTGTATGGAAAATCTGAATTTCCTGTACAGTTCCGCCTGTACCTTGTGCTTCGACATAATCACCAACCTTAAAAGGCTTAAACAAAAGGATAATCAATCCTCCTGCAAAATTAGATAGATTACCACTCAATGCCATACCGACAGCCACACCGGCAGAAGCCAACAAAGCGGCAAAAGAGGAGGTTTGAACACCTAACGCACCAACTACCGAGATAATCAAAAGAATAGTCAATGCTACACTAACCAAACTTCCCACAAAAGACTTTACAGAAGATTCCACTTTACGTTTCACCAAGACCCGTTCCACTAAACGGTTAACCAAACGAATCAGAAAACGTCCAACAATAAAAATCAACAATGCTTTGATTAAAGCCCATCCAAAAGCCTCTCCATGTTTAATCAAGCTACTCCAAATACCTTCCATCCATTGTGGAAGGTCAACCATTACATTTGTCATCATTACTTCGTATAAAGATTAATAAAATAGTCACTGTAGTTTCAAGAAGTATAGTTTAAAGTCTTAGAAAGTGTCGCAAAGGTATAAAGTTTTTTTAAATGGATAAAGAACCGAATTTATTATGTAGTTTTGCAAACAATTCTAACAAAAGGAAATGAGAGTTTTACTAATCATATTCAGTTTATTCGCGTTTGTAGGGAACGGAATATCACAGACCTATGAGGAACTTATCGAAAAAAGTTATGACTTTCTTGACAAGAATGACCTGTTATCTGCAGAAGAGAGTCTTAAGGCTGCCATGCGAAAAGAGCCGGCAAACCCTCTGAACTATGCACTTCTTACCAATTTAGGGACTATCCAACGCCGTCAAGGAAAGTTTGAAGAGGCATTACTCTCCTATACCACCGCACTCAGCCGACACCCCAATAACATTACCATCTTAGAAAACCGTGCCTCACTATACAACGAATTAGGCGAGACAGAAAAGGCCTTAAGCGATTATAACACGTTGTTGATTGAAGACCCGGAACACCAAGAATCCCTTTATTGCCGAGGACTTATTTATGTTCAACTCAAAAACTTTATGTGGGCAGAGCAAGATTTCGACAAAATATTGGAAATCAATGAGAAATCGGTTCGTGCCCGTTTAGGCTATGCCATTTTGGAGAAGATGCGTGGGAACTATACCGAAAGCGAACGAATCTTCAACTATCTCATCAGCCAGATGCCTCGTGACTGGATCCTCTACGAGGGTCGAGCTGACCTCTATTTCATGATGGGTAAAAACGCACGAGCCAATGCTGACATAAGTAAAGTATTTGCTGAAGGTGAACCAAGTGCCGCACTCTATGTGTTAAGAGGAAAAATCAAACTGACTCAGTATGAACGGGAACGTGCCATTAGTGATTTCAAGAAAGCCGAATCGATGGGATACGATAAAAAAGTGATTGAAGATTTAATCAAATTGGCAGAACAATAAAAAAAGAGAGAGTCAAACAGTAACCCATGTACGTTTGGCTCTCTCCTTATTAATTACTCATTGGTTATCTTTTCTTTATATACTCGGTAATCCAAGCTCCTACCTCTTTCGTTCCAAACCGAGTATCGCCTTCCACTTGAATCTCTGGAGTACGAACATTTGCATCAAGCGAAGCATTCACAGCCTCACGAATCAAAGTCCCCTCCTCTTTCAAATCAAAGTATTCAAACAACATGGCTACAGAAAGGATCTGTGCCAACGGATTAGCGATATTCAAACCTTTAGCTTGCGGCCATGAACCATGAATCGGTTCAAAGACCGGTGTACTTTCACCTGTAGAAGCAGATGGCAACAATCCCATTGAGCCACTGATAACTGAACCTTCATCAGTTAAGATGTCCCCAAACGTATTCTCAGTCACCATCACATCAAAGAAAGTTGGTTCTTGAATCATACGCATGGCAGCATTATCGACATACATGTAATCGGTTGTCACTTCGGGATATTGAGGTGCCATCTCCTGAGCGATCTGTCTCCATAACCGGGAAGAGGCCAAGACATTCGCTTTATCCACCACTGTTAAGTGTTTACGACGTTTCATAGCATACTCAAACCCAACCTTCAAGATACGCTCAATCTCCGGACGAGTATAATAATTGGTATCGTATGCCTTGTCATTGTCTTGATACTTCTCACCGAAGTACATGCCACCGGTCAACTCACGGATACAAATAAAATCAGCATTCTTCACTAATTCGGCACGAAGGGGTGACTTATGGATTAAGCATTGGAACGTCTGAACCGGACGGATATTGGCAAACAAACCGAGTTTCTTACGCATCGCCAATAAACCTTGTTCGGGACGTACCTTGGCAGTCGGGTCATTATCGAACTTCGGGTCACCCACTGCTGAAAAAAGAACTGCATCTGCATTCTTACATATTTGATAGGTCTCTTCAGGGAAAGGATCACCTACTTTATCAATCGCATCAGCACCACAGATAGCATATTCATAACTTACTTTATGGCCGAACTTTTCACAGATGGCATTCATCACATTTACGCCCTGCACGGATATTTCGGGACCGATACCGTCACCCGGTAATACTGCTATTTTAAAATTCATATTCTTTCTCTATTATGTTCAACATTTTCATCGTAGCCTTGATGGCTGCTTCTGTCTGGTCAGCATCAAGACCTCTTGTACGGAAATCTTTCTGTTCAAAACTCCAGTTGATGGTCGTCTGTACAAAAGCATCAGTACGTCCACCCGGCGGAATAGTCACAGCATAATTGGTCAACATCGGGAACTTCCGTCCAAGTGTTACCTTATAAATCTTACGAAGAGCCCTAACAAAAGCATCATACTGACCATCGCCACTTGAATTTTCCTCATATTCCTTACCATTAATTTCCACCTTTACCGTAGCCATCGGCCTCAATCCATAAGCCAAATTCACAATGTAACTCTTCAATTTTACTCGGTCGTCTTCCACATCATGTTTCAACACATCACTCACAATATACGGAAGGTCCTCTTGTGTGACTAATTCTTTCTTATCACCTAATTCAATAATACGTTCAGTTACTTTACGCATAGATTCTTCATCAATATCTATACCTAAAGCCTCCAAGTTCTTCCGGATATTAGCTTTTCCGGAAGTCTTTCCCAACGCATATTCACGCACACGTCCAAACCGTTCTGGAAGCAATTCATTACAATAAAGATTGTTTTTACTATCCCCATCAGCGTGGACTCCTGCACATTGGGTAAATACATATTCCCCAATAATAGGTTTATTGGAAGGGATATGTACCCCCGAAAAGGCCTCAACCAAACGACTGGCATAATTAATCTTCTCCTCTTTGAGATCTAAAGCTATTCCTAATTGATCTTCCAATACAGCCAAGACACTACTTAAGGGAGCATTGCCGGCCCGCTCTCCTAATCCATTGAGAGTCGTATGTAATCCACCTATACCTGCACGAACTGCCGAATAGACATTCGCTACAGCCAAATCATAGTCGTTATGAGCATGGAAATCAAACCTCAAATCCGGGAAGCGTGTCACCATTTCCCTGCAATACTCATACGTATTACCAGGATTTAACACACCCAAGGTATCCGGAAGCATATAACGTTTAATCGGGAGGTCTTTCAATGTTTCGATAAACTGAAAAACATAATCCGGAGAATGCTTGATACCGTTCGACCAATCTTCCAGATAGACATTGACATCAATCCCCCACTCTGTCGCCCGATTCACAACTGAACGGATATCAGCAAAATGCTGTTCCGGAGTCTTATGCAACTGTTCCGTCACATGTTTGTAAGAACCTTTACACAACAAATTAACCACTCTGCAACCGGCAGCTTTGATCCAATTTAACGACAGATCACCATCAACGAAACCGAGTACCTCTAACTTCTGAATATGACCTGTTCGTTGCGCCCAAGCAGCTACGCGTTTCACTGCTTGAAACTCTCCGTCCGAGACTCGTGCTGAAGCAATTTCTATCCGGTTCACACCCAAATCTATCAACGCTTGGGCGATACCCAACTTTTCATGTTCTGCAAAAGAGACACCCGAAGTTTGTTCCCCGTCACGCAGGGTAGTATCCATGATTTCTACCATATCTTTCTACTTTCTGTTAGCTTCAAACGCCTCTATCTTCTCTTTATTGGACAACAGATAATCAATATCATCCAATCCATTCACTAAACAGTCCTTCTTATAAGCGTTGATTTCAAAGTGTTCAACTCTCCCGGTTGCTTTGTTTGTGATCGTCTGTGCCGGCAGATTCACCTCAACTTCCATCTTCGGGTCAGCATAAATGGACTCAAATAATTCAACCAGAAAGGATTCACTCACAACTACAGGAAGTACAAAATTATTCAATTCGTTGTTCTTATGTATATCTGCAAAGAAACTGGAGACAACCACTCTGAAACCATAATCAGCTATTGCCCATGCCGCATGCTCCCGACTGGAGCCAGAACCGAAATTCTTACCTGCCACTAACACTTGACCACCGTATGTCGGGTCATTCAACACAAATGATTCTATCTTGTTTCCCTGTTTGTCATATCGCCAATCCCGAAACAGATTATCTCCAAAACCTTTTTTATCAGTCGCTTTCAAGAAACGAGCGGGAATGATTTGGTCTGTATCCACATTTTCCAAAGGCAAAGGGACACAAGTGGATGTTATGATATGGAATTTTTGTTTCATCTTTAATCTTATTAGCTGTTTATAATAAAGTCCTTGGATCTGTGATTTCACCTGTAATCGCCGCTACCGCCGCAACCAAAGGGCCTGCCAGGATAGTACGGGCACCAGGACCTTGACGACCTTCAAAATTACGGTTACTTGTGGATACGGCATACTTCCCTGCCGGGATTTTATCATCGTTCATCGCCAAACAGGCAGAACATCCCGGTTGCCTTAATTGGAAACCAGCCTCCTCTAAAACCTTATCCAATCCCTCTTCACGAATCTGCGCATCCACCATCCATGAGCCGGGTACTAACCAGGCTATTACATGGTCTGCTTTTTTCCTTCCTTTCACCATAGAAGCAAAAGCCCGGAAATCTTCTATTCGTCCATTGGTACAAGAGCCCAAGAAAACATAATCAATTTTCTTTCCTAATAAAGTTTCTCCTGCTTCAAAGCCCATATAATTCATTGCCTTATCAAAGGAACTCTTTTCTACTTCGCTCATACCCTCTGCTGTCGGGATATGATTTGTTATCCCCATGCCCATTCCCGGATTCGTCCCGTAAGTGACCATTGGTTCTATATCGGCTGCATCAAAAAGAAGCTCCTTGTCGAATACAGCATCTTCATCACTCTTCAAAGTTTTCCAGTAAGAAACCGCTTTCTCCCATTCCTCGCCACAAGGAGCATTCTCCCGTCCTTTCAGGTAAGCGAATGTCGTTTCATCCGGAGCAATCATACCTCCACGAGCCCCCATCTCTATCGAAAGATTACATAACGTCAATCGCCCTTCCATCGTCAAACTACGAATGGTAGAACCTGCATATTCAATAAAATATCCTGTAGCTCCGCTGGTTGTTACTTTTGACATGATATAAAGCGCCACATCTTTGGCTGTCACCCCTTTTCCCAATGTGCCTTCCATACGAATACGCATCGTCTTAGGTTTAGCCTGCAAGATACATTGGGAGGCCATCACCATCTCCACCTCACTCGTACCAATACCAAAAGCGACCGAACCAACTGCCCCATGCGTAGAGGTATGTGAATCTCCACAGACAATTGTCATCCCCGGCAAGGTCAATCCCCGCTCCGGCCCAACCACATGGATAATCCCATTTCGTGGATCCATCATACCATAGTGCGTCAACCCGAAGTCTGCCGCATTTTTTGCCAATGTATCTACCTGCTTCTTGGAAACCGGGTCTTCAATCGGTTTATCCTGATCGTGTGTCGGTGTATTATGATCCGGCATACAATAAATACGTTCAGGACGAAGCGGTTTTAAACCACGAGCCCGCATACCCTCAAAAGCCTGAGGGCTGGTCACTTCATGACAATACAACCTATCAATGTAAAGTTGTGTAGGACCCTCTTTGATCTCTGTAACCACATGAGCATCCCAAATCTTATCAAACAACGTATTTGCCATAGCTATATCTGTAAAAATTATTTTTCAAATTTATTAATTGCATCAATAAATGCCTCTACCGAAGCGGCAATAATATCTGTATTGGCCGCAAAACCATAGTAACGGTTACCATCATATTCCACCTGCATGTGTACCTTACCCATATCATCACTACCTTTATCAATCGCTTGAATCAAGAACTCTTGAATCGTCATCGAACGGTGAATAATACGTTTGACCGCTTTGATGGCAGCATCTACCGGACCATTACCGGAAGCAGCTGCTTCAAATTTTTCTCCGGAAATATTTAAACAAACACTGGCTACCGATTGTAATCCCACACCCGAAGTCACTTGTAAATATTCCATTTTAATCCGGTGCATCGCTGTTCGGTCTTTACCGGCAAGCATTAAAACATCATCATCATTGATGTCTTTCTTACGATCAGCCAACTTCAAGAACTCTTCATATACCTTATCCAACTTTTCTTGTGACAAATCGACACCCAATACTTGTAAACGATGTTTCAAAGCAGCCCTTCCACTTCGTGCCGTCAAGACAATCGCATTATCATCAATACCAACCTCTTTAGGGTCGATAATTTCATAGCTTTCCCTGTTCTTCAACACGCCATCTTGGTGGATACCGGATGAATGAGCAAACGCATTACGCCCGACAATAGCCTTATTCGGCTGGATAGGCATATTCATCAAGCTGGATACGGTACGACTAACCCCATATATTTTAGAGGTATTGATGTTTGTAATAATTCCTCTCTCCTTATGACTTTTAAAGATCATCGCAATCTCTTCCAAAGAGGTATTCCCTGCCCGTTCGCCAATACCGTTCATGGTTACCTCTACCTGCCGAGCACCATTCAATACCCCTTGTACAGTATTGGCAGTAGCCATTCCTAAATCATTGTGACAATGAGTAGAAAGTATCGCCTTTTCAATACCGTCCACATGCTCCATCAAATATTTAATCTTTGCGCCATACTCATCCGGTAAACAATAACCGGTTGTATCCGGGATATTTACCACAGTCGCTCCAGCCTTGATTACCGCCTCTACGACACGTGCTAAATAGGCATTATCCGTACGACCTGCATCTTCACAATAAAACTCTACATCCTCCACATATCGCTTTGCATACTTGGTTGCCGCAATAGCTCTCTCCAATATCTCCTCCTGGGTCGAATTAAACTTATACTTGATATGATATTCAGATGTACCAATCCCCGTATGGATACGGCCATGTTTGGCATATTTCAACGCTTCTGCCGCCACATCAATATCCCTTTCCACTGCACGGGTAAGTGCACAGATGGTAGGCCATGTGACTGCCTTTGAGATTTCAACCACACTATTAAAATCTCCCGGACTTGAAACCGGGAATCCTGCTTCAATCACATCAACCCCTAATTCCTCCAAAGCTCTTGCCACTTGAATCTTCTCTATACTGTTCAACTGACACCCCGGAACCTGTTCCCCGTCACGCAACGTCGTATCAAAAATGAATAATCTGTCTGACATAATTTTATTGCCTTAATTATTTTTTATCATCACCTAACAAAAAAGCCTCTCTCACCAGGAAGTGAGAAAGGCTTTTTTCTATATCTTCTACAACTAAAAAATGCACATACAGTCTCACTTCCTATCCTGTTCCCAGAGTAGAATAATAGATAGAGAAATAATAAGACTATTTAGCATTTCCTTTTTCATATTTGTTCTTTTATTAAAACGGTGCAAATATACATCCTTTTTCTAATTACACAATACAAATTACTGTTTTTATCATTTATTTTCTTACAAAAAAGAAGAGAATGAAGTTAAATCACAACAAAACATCACATCAACAAACTATTTTTGACTTATCATTCCTTTTTTTCTATATTTGTTTCCATATCTAATATTATTAAATTTTATATCATGAGATTCACACTTTGGAGCTTACTATTTTATTTATCAATCGGTATGATCTCTGCCCAACAAACCGTACCACAAGAGACCATGGAACAAATATACCAAGAGATCAAAACTCCTCATAAATACGGGTTAGTCATATTACCTCCTAACAGTTCAGATATGATCGACAGTCCAACCCTATTCAAAGAAGGAGATACTTGGTATATGACCTATATCATATTTGATGGACGAGGCTACGAAACATGGATGGCCACCAGCCAAAATCTGTTGGATTGGGAGACACAAGGCAGAATCATGTCATACGATGATACTCGCTGGGATAAAAACCAGGTAGCCGGTTACCCCGCTTTAATCAATACCGAATGGGGTGGCAATTACCAATACCCCTCCTTCAACAAACGATATTGGATGTCCTATTTAGGGGGAGATACAAGAGGTTATGAGGCCGGTGTACTGTCGGTAGGTATGGCTTACACAAAGAAAAAACCTTCTATCGTACATGAATGGGAACGGTTTGATGCTCCTATATTACGAATAACAGACAAGGATGCCGGTTGGTGGGAAAACAACACCATCTATAAAAGTGGTATCATTTGGGACAGAGCCAAAACAACCGGTAGCCCATTCGTTATGTTTTACAATGCCAAAGGAGAAAGCCTTCCTGATCATAAAAGGGCTGAAAGAATCGGTATTGCTTTTTCTGACGACATGGTCACTTGGAAAAGATACGATAAGAATCCGGTATTAGACCATCACAAAGGGATAACCGGAGATGCCTACATTCAAAAGATCAATGATGTCTGGGTAATGTTTTACTTTGGTGCAGCTTGGGGCGACCATCCCAAAGGGGCATTCAACCACTTTGCCTGCTCATATGATCTATTGAATTGGACAGACTGGAACGGTCCTCATTTGATCCAACCATCCGAATCGTATGACGACCGATATGCCCATAAATCATGTGTGGTCAAATGGAACGGAGTTGTTTATCATTTCTATTGTGCAGTCAATAAAAAGAATCAAAGAAGCATTGCAGTTGCAACCTCTAAGGATTTAGGGAAAAGTAAAATTTCATTTCCGGATAACAAATAGTTTACAACCATATATAAACAAAAACAGACAGCTTTGATTAGCTGTCTGTTTTTGTTTGTTTCCATAAGCATTATTTCTTGATTGAAATGGTATCCAAAACCTTTCCGTCTTCGTTCACAACCTCTATCTTTAATTCTGTAGCAGTAGCTTTTGCCTTCAATACTGCTGTATTGGTATTCACAATGACCGGGAACGGAGTTTGTGAATCAGCTTTATTATGTACATAACGATGCAAATGTCCACAAAGCATCACATCAGGCTTAGCATCACACAACAGAGGCATGAATTTCTTCTTTAGCTCCACTGTTCCATGCCAATCGCTTGCAGAAGGAGGAATATGTCCTACAACTACCTTAAACGGAGCTTCTTTATACTCTTTGCTATTCAAGACTTCACGCAACCATTCCGCTTGTTCGGTACGATACTCATCATAAACGGTAATACCGGCATATTCGATATCCGAATCCGGTTTGTCTTCCCCCGTATCCAATATTACAAAGAAAACAGGACCTTGACGGAATGCAAAATACAAATGGTCTTCGCCTTGAGAGAAATAGCGATAAAACTCTCCGGCATAAGCACCACGTGTTTCATGATTACCACGTGCATAATACATCGGAATTTCAGAAGCAAACAATTTGGTTGCCGTATCCATAAAACCATTAAAGATATGATTTTCTTCGTTCAAGATAGAGACCATATCCCCATTGAATAAGAACAAATCTGTACTCTTTAAATCACACTTTCCAATCAAATTGGTCAACAAATCATTCTTTCCATGGATGTCACACAACATCGCAAAAGAGACACTGCTTGCATTAGGATCACTGGTCTTAAAAGTCAACGGTTTCTTAGAATAGACATCCGTTGCAGCCGAATTACCATAGATTACACGATTTCCTTTATGATGCAAAACGCGTTTCACATACGCACGGTAACGATAAGTTGTTCCGGATTTCAAGTTTTTCAACTTCACAGAATGAAGCAGAGCGGTTGTTTTCACACCATCACGAGCATCAAAAAACTGTGGACGCTCTTCTGCATAAAAGCTGTCATCACCGGCAGGAGCCAATTCAATCCAACCGATAGAGGGTTTATCAGACATCCATACGATTGTTACCTCGTTAGGACCCACATTCTGCAAATAAGGGCCATGTACGATTTTAATGGGTTCATCAATATTCCACTGTGCTGCCATCGGTAATATGGTAAACAGACAAAGCAGAAAAGCCAAACTTACCTTTTTCATAACTTTACATTTAAGATATTAATTATTCTGCAACGAAGATACAAGAAAAAGAGAGATAAACCAATCCTATACAAAAAAAGAAGCGGTGGGGACGAATCCTCACCGCTTGTTTTTTGTCTGCTTTCGCTCTTCACAGGGGGGGGGATAAATGAAGGTTTTTATGCATTACGGTATAGATCATCTAACCCTACTATACCTTGTATAGCAGAAGAATATTTTCCTTGTTTGATACCTCCTGAAGAAATCATTGTCAGACGTAATGATTTTCGAGTACCTGTTATTTCTCTAAAAAGGTCTCGTCTTACACGCATCCATTCCACATAATCTTTCTTTAATTCATACTCACTATCACTATATTTCATTTCACAAAGATCTATAGACTTATCACTTCTATCTATAATAAGATCTATCTGCGCACCTCTCTCCTTATCTTTATAGCTCCAAGAACAAACATCACTGACTATACCATTAATACCTAAAGCTTGTCTGATTTGATTTACATGATGGATACAAACCTGTTCAAATGCATAACCAGCCCAAACATTCCGACGTCCATTTTCCATTTTAGACCAAGCATGCTCATCTAATCCATAATAGTTTTTTACAAAACGCAAATAAAACAATGTGTACATATCTGACAATTGGAAAAGCATACCTTTTCCTTTCTTTCCGAAAGACTGATAACTACGCAAAAAATCACTTTTTTTTAAGTTATCCAAAACTTCGGTTAATAATCCATTATCTGTAATTTTAAGTGTTTGAATCAATTCCTCTCTGGTTAAACCTTTTAATTTTGAAGCAAGGGCTTCCACTACTCGACGATAAAGTGTTGCATCATTAAATAATGAGGTAAATAAAAAATTATATTCTGTATTCAAAACAGCATTTTGACTAAAGAACAATTCATCTATATTCTGAGAAAGACTATACTCCGAACGAAGTAAAGATAGATAAAAAGGGGTACCTCCTAAAATCATATAAGCATCCAAAACCTCTACACGTTCCCACTCAATACCAAGAGTCTTCAAATATTCTTCTGTTTCTATCAAAGAAAACGGAGCTAATCGAATAGGTCTGGTTACTCTATTGTGAAGCCCTCCTTTATCTCCTAAGAGTTTATTCGTCATCCAAGTAGTTGCACTACCACAAACAATAAGTTTAAGTCCTTTACGATCAGAAACCCAACCATTCCAGACAATTCCAAAGCACGTATAAAGCCAGACTTAGGAGTATCCATCCATGGTAATTCATCTATAAAAACGACCAATAATTCTTTATCTTTCTTTGTTTCTAAATAGGCTTGTAACTGAGCAAAAGCTTCAAACCAATCTTTTGGTCTACTTCTTTTACATCCACTATATTTAAATAATTGTTCTTGCCAATGTTTCAGTTGTTCATTCCTTGAAACCTTATACACACCTGTTGTATAAAAATCAAATGACTCACCAAAAAATTGTTACACTAAATATGTTTTTCCAATACGCCTACGACCATAAATAGCTATAAACTCAGCTCGTGGACTATTTACACATGCTTGAAGTATCTTTTGCTCATATTTTCTTCCTACTATAGTCTCTTTGTATTCCATACGAAAACCTATTAGTCTTTTTAATAAAGACAAAGGAAGTAAAATGTTTAGAAAAAAAACAAAGATAAATATGCGGAATGTCATTTTTTTACAAAGATTCCGCAGTACTATCCATATAAATCAATATCTTTCTCACGATATCAATTTGTATGGATTTAAAACTTTATAAAAAAAAGAAGCGGTGGGGACGAATCCTCACCGCTTGTTTTTTGTCTGCTTTCGCTCTTCACAGAGATACTTGCAGCGATATATTATTAATTAAAAAGTTTCAGATTGTAAATCTTACTTTACGATAGCCTTAACAGCAGCTTCACCTTCAACCTTAACAACTACTACACCTGCAGGAGCAGCCACCTTTTCAATATTGAACAAGTGATAATCGTAATAATCAGCAGTCCAAACCAACACATTCTAAATATAAGGTATAAGGAGGGAAGACTTCGGCAAGAGGCTTTATCAAGATGCCTACGTTTTTTTGACTACATAGGCATCCGTTTGTCCTTGGTCGGAAGTGAAAAGGAGGAGGGAGCAATAAAAAAAGGTCCAAAATATCCTTATGGTTGTTTTCTACATACGTTTTTTCTTAACAAACGTAATTCATTAATACACAATAATATAAACTAAACTTAAGCAAAATAAACGGACATTTCTATGAACTCTCACGGACATTTGGAGAATGAAGCACTTTTTAAATAGTATCATAGGATATTTTGGACCTTTTGGACCTTTTTGCGTTCAGCGTTTTCTATGAAAACTTAAAAAAGGATACAGATTAACATGAAAAAAGGGGTACCAAACTGACACCCCTTTTCCTTTTGCATAATAATGCTTTATCTCTTTTTAGTTATTTTCCGGACGTAATTTACGAACGACAGCACCTGCACGCCACATTTCACTGTTACGCAATGCTTCTAACTCTTTTTCTAACTTTTCACGATAATCCGGCTGTGAGTTAGAATCGATAGAACGCTGTGCTTCATTACCGCAAGCTACCTCTTTATACAATTTTTCAAACACCGGCTTAGTTGCATCATGGAACGGGCCCATCCAGTCTAATGCCCCACGTTGTGCAGTGGTTGAACAGTTTGCATACATCCAATCCATTCCGTTTTCAGCGAATAGAGGCATCAAAGACTGCGTCAATTCTTCAACTGTTTCATTGAATGCTTCTGATGGTTCGTGGCCGTTTTCACGCAATGTTTCATATTGAGCCAACAACAAACCTTGAATAGCTCCCATCAACGTACCACGTTCACCTGTCAAGTCTGAATAAACCTCTTTCTTGAAAGTTGTTTCAAACAAATAACCAGAACCGACACCGATACCCAAAGCAATCACACGATCCCAAGCCTTACCGGTTGCATCTTGGAAAATTGCATAACTGGAGTTCAAACCACGTCCTTGCAAGAACATACGGCGCAAAGAGGTACCAGAGCCCTTCGGAGCAATCAAAATCACATCCACGTCAGCAGGAGGCACGATGTTTGTGCGTTCTTTGTAAGTGATTGCAAAACCATGAGAGAAATACAACGCCTTACCCGGAGTCAAATATTTCTGGATACGTGGCCATACTTCAATCTGGGCAGCATCAGATAACAAATACTGTATAATGGTCGCCTTTTCACATGCTTCTTCAATATCAAACAAGGTTTCACCCGGTACCCAACCATCTGCAACAGCTTTGTCCCAAGTTTTACCACCTTTACGTTGTCCTACAATCACATTGAAACCATTGTCACGCAAGTTCAAACTCTGTCCCGGACCCTGTACGCCGTAACCAATCACTGCGATTACTTCATCTTTCAACACTTCTCTTGCTTTTTCCAACGGATACTCTTCGCGGGTTACTACATTTTCGTCAACACCGCCAAAATTCATTATTGCCATTTTCTTTTTTATTTTAAAATGTAAAACTAATTCTATTTAAATCCATGTAACAGAGGCTCTACATATTGCTTTACCTTCATTACAAATCGCCAAATGATAACTGTCCGGAACAATCTCTTTCTTATGCAGCATCAGTTCCATTCCATATTTACCTTCAGACTGGTAGGCGATTTCTATACGTTTAATATCTTTTGCCTTAAACAGCTCTATATCGAACAAATCTAACAGATGTTCCAAATACTTCATGCTGTTCAAATGGCCATTAATGTCCAAATCACTATATTTAACCCGGTAAGGAACTCCCTCCATCTCATTTTCAACGGCTGTAATCTTTCCCGGTTTTTCAATCGGACAAGGACGATCCGAAATATATGAACTTAGATCCTCTATATTCAACAACGTAGGACGGCGAGTAGTTAAATCGATGGCTGCCCAAATAGAGCGGGCATATCCTACCGTCTTTCCACGACTATCTACCAACTCAAAACAACGGCTTGTGAAAAGTCGTCCGACCTCATCCACCCATGTATATAAAGTGATTGTTTCCGAAATAGCCGGATATTCAACCATCTCAATAGCCAAGCGAGACAACACCCAAGCTGTATGCTTTTCCGACATTTCATTATAACCAAATCCTCTTTGTCCGGCATGAGTCGAAGCAACCTTCAACAAATAATTCCCAATCATCGGGATTGTCACACGCCCCCGGAAGTCAGACAAATAGGGTTCTGTGGTAAAATGAAATTCTCCTATCTTACTCTTTTCCATCTTCGTTCTTCTTCTCCAACAACACTCGTTCCATATTGGCCAACATATCACTCAGCCGTTCAACCGGGCTTTTCGTGATAGCGATACGTCCGGAACGAATAAATTGCAAAACCCCTATGGTTTCACTCAGTTCCTTAAACAGGTTCTGTGTCTCATCGTAATGGCCACTCTTCTCCAATACCACACAGGTCTCATTCATTTCCAACACCCGCACATTATATTTGCGGATCAACTCCTCTACCGTTCCCATTTTAAGGAATCTCTCCGTACTTAATTTATACAGAGCGATTTCTTGGAAAACCAAATCCTCATCTGTATTGTAGTAGGCCTTTAAAATATCCACCCGTTTATCAATCTGTTTGACGACCTTGTCTATCATATTTTCATCGGCAAAGGTAGTAATCGTAAACTTATGAATACCCGGTATGGCAGAAGGAGATACTGAAAGCGTCTCGATATTCAACTGCCGGCGTGTAAAGATAATCGTTATCTGGTTCAAAAGACCGACTGTATTCTCAGAGAAGATAATTACTGTATATAATTTTTTTTCTATCATAACTCACTCTCCCTCACTTTAATCTCCCATCAATATATTGGTAATGGTCGCACCCGCCGGAATCATCGGATACACCAACCCCTTCTCTTCCACATCTGCGACTAACAGATAAGGACCATCATGTTCCAACATTTCACGGATAGCCTCATCCAACTCTTCCCGCTTCTGTACCTCTCGGGATGCAATTCCATACGCTTTTGCTACCATCACAAAATTTGGATTCTCCATCACGGTAGCCGAATAGCGGTTTTGGAAGAATAGTTCTTGCCATTGGCGAACCATTCCCAAGAAATTGTTATTCAACAGGATGATCTTTACATTCAATCGTTCTTGCATAATCGTTCCCAGTTCCTGGATAGTCATTTGCAAGCCCCCATCACCTGTAAAGAAACAAACCGTACGTTCAGGTGCACCCATCTTTGCTCCAATAGCAGCCGGCAATCCAAATCCCATCGTACCCAAACCACCGGAGGTTACCACACTGCGTGTCTGTTTGTATTTAAAATAACGAACCCCCATCATCTGGTTCTGTCCAACATCGGTCACCAACACCGCCTCATGATTCGTTGCTTCCGAAATTTTACGGATCACCTCACCCATTTTCAAATAGCCTTCAGTAGGATACAACTCCTTCTTGATGACCTTTTCATACTCCTCTTGCGCATCCGGTTCAAATGCGTCATTCCACTCCGGACGTTTACGGCTGTCTAACAATTCTGTAATCAAAGGCAGTGTTTTCTTCGCATTCCCTAACACCTTTACATCAACGGGGACATTCTTTCCTATCTCTGAATTATCAATATCCAAATGGATGATTTTGGCCTGTTTGGCATACGTGTTCAAATCACCCGTTACCCGATCGTCAAAACGCATACCAATGGCAATCAGTACATCACATTCATTTGTTTTACGGTTAGGGCCTACATTGCCATGCATACCCAACATCCCTTTATTCAAAGGAAAATCAGTAGGCAAAGCCGACAAACCTAAGGTCGTACAACCTGCCGGTATATCATTCTTCAGCAAAAAGGCTTTCAATTCTTCTTCTGCACCGGCCAATATCACCCCCTGTCCAACCAAACAGAATGGTTTCTCTGCTGCATTAATTAACTTCGCTGCGTCTTGAATCCGTTCTGATTTAATAGAGGGTTCCGGTTGGTAACTACGGATATAATCTGCTTTCTGATATTCAAAGTCAACCAACCCGACCTGTGCGTCTTTGGCAATATCAAGCACTACAGGTCCCGGACGTCCGGTAGAAGCGATATAGAAGGCACGAGAGACAGCCCAAGCAATATCTTCCGGTTTACGAACCTGATATGCCCACTTGGTGATCGGCAATGTTATACCAATTACATCTATCTCTTGGAACGCATCTGTTCCTAACAATGGAGAAGCCACCTGACCGGTTATTACCACCAAAGGGGTACTATCTATCATTGCATCTGCAATACCTGTCAAGGTATTTGTTGCTCCGGGGCCGGATGTAACCAAAGCCACACCTACTTTCCCTGAGACACGAGCATACCCTTGTGCGGCATGTGTTGCACCCTGTTCATGACGAACCAAGACATGCTTCAATTGTTCTTTATAATCATATAATTGATCATAGACCGGAATCACAGCACCACCCGGATAACCAAAAATAGTGTCAACTCCTTCTGCTATTAATGATTTCAATAAAGCTTCCGAACCTGTAATTTGTTGTTTCATTGAAAATATGTTGCTTGAAGATTATTATATCACTCTTACTCCACCTTTATCAGCCGAAGTAACCATTTTACCATACGCTTGCAATGCTTTGGATACGACACGCTGGCGATATGGTGGGGTAAATGCTTTCTCTCCACGAGCCTCTTCAGCCTTACGGCGTTCAGCCAACTCTTCATCACTGACCTTCACTTGGATGGTTCGTTCCGGAATATTAATTTCGATAATATCCCCATCCTTCACCAATCCGATGGCACCACCTGCTGCTGCCTCCGGAGAGATATGACCGATAGAAAGACCGGATGTACCACCACTGAAACGGCCATCCGTAATCAGTGCACACTCCTTACCTAAATGACGGCTCTTGATATAAGAGGTAGGATAAAGCATTTCCTGCATACCCGGTCCTCCTTTAGGACCTTCATGTGTAATTACCACAACGTCACCGGAAACGACCTTTCCTCCTAAAATACCTTCACAAGCGGCATCTTGCGAATCGAACACTTTGGCTGGCCCTACAAACTTCCAGATGCTCTCATCCACACCGGCCGTCTTTACGACACAACCATCCAAAGCGATATTTCCTTTTAATACAGCCAAACCGCCATCTTTTGAATAGGCATGTTCCACATCACGAATACATCCCGATGTACGATCTGTATCCAATTCTTTATAATAGGTTTCTTGTGATCCCATTTGAATACTGAAACGGCAAGCCGGTGCACTCTTATATTTATTGATTGCCTCTTCTGTCACATGGGCAGAGGTAATCGCAAACTTATCTACCGCTTCTGCCAATGTCAAGCCATCCACTCGTTTCACACTGCCATCCACCAAACCGGCTTTCAACAGTTCATTCATGATTCCCATGATACCTCCGGCTCGATTTACATCCTGTACATGATAGGTGTGCGTATTGGGAGCCACCTTACATAAACATGGAGTCTTACGAGACAACATATCAATATCATCCATGGTGAAGTCAGCTTCTGCCTCTTGAGCTATCGCCAATAAATGAAGAACCGTATTGGTTGAACCACCCATTGCTATATCCAAAGACATCGCATTCAAAAAAGCCTGACGTGTCGCAATACTACGAGGAAGGACAGACTCATCACCATCCCGGTAATACTTATAAGCATTATCTACAATCTGCTTAGCTGCCTCACGGAATAATTGGGTACGGTTCACATGAGTCGCCACAATGGTTCCATTACCCGGAAGAGCCATACCAATCGCTTCATTCAAGCAATTCATAGAATTGGCTGTAAACATTCCGGAGCAACAACCACAACCAGGGCAAGCTCTTCGTTCAACCTGTGCTATCCGTTCATCATCCACAGTCATATCTGCAGCCTCAATCATTGCATCGATCAAATCCAAATGGCGATTATCCAATTCCCCGGCTTCCATCGGACCACCAGACACAAAGATAGTAGGGATATTCAAACGCATGGAAGCCATCAACATACCCGGCGTAATCTTATCACAATTACTGATACAAACCATCGCATCAGCTTTATGTGCATTTACCATATATTCTACGCTATCCGCAATAATATCACGTGAAGGGAGCGAATAGAGCATTCCATCATGTCCCATAGCGATACCGTCATCAATGGCAATTGTATTAAACTCTGCAGCAAAACAGCCTAATTTCTCAATCTCCGCTTTTACCAACTGTCCTATTTCATGCAAATGCACATGCCCGGGCACAAATTGGGTAAATGAATTGACTATAGCGATAATCGGCTTGCCAAATTGTTCCTCTTTCATACCGTTGGCACGCCATAACGCACGGGCACCTGCCATACGTCTACCTTCTGTGCTGAATGAACTTCTTAACGGATTCTTCATCATAATCTACATTATAATTATATATAGAATCAAAAAAGCCCTTCTCTATAAGGAGAAAGGCTTAAGAAATATCTTTTACATGACTTCACAACTTCTTGCACACCTTTCTCCTTACCTACTAATGAATAGAAGGACCACCACGAGAATATGCAACACATTGTTCATCATTTTTTCTTCCTTTAACTTTATTAACGCCGCAAAGGTAGAATAATAATTGATACCACCAAAGAATTTAAATAAAAAATAATCATCTACATTCTTACATATTTCAAGAAAAGACAACTTTCAAGCTTGCATTTTCACACCTTACCCTTTCTTTTTCTAATAAAATCACAGATAAAACAAAAAAACGTTGAATATTTAACCTACATCACCTACCTTTACAAACAGAATTATAATTTATAGACTAACAAAACTATGTATAAAGAAGGACAACTCTATATTGCTCACTCCACAGAAGGGCCTATACATCTTATCGGTAAAATGGCAAACCGTCACGGATTGATTGCCGGTGCTACCGGTACGGGCAAAACAGTAACGCTCCAAGTATTGGCGGAGACATTTTCACAGGCTGGTGTCCCTTGTTTCATGGCAGACATGAAGGGAGATTTATCCGGTATATCACAAACCGGCAGCTTAAGCAAATTTATAGAAAAACGGTGCAATGAATGGGGAATGGAGACCTCCTCTTTGCATTTTGAAGGTTGTCCTGTACGATTCTACGATGTATATGGCGAACAAGGACATCCTATGCGTACTACCATCGAAAATATGGGAGCGATGTTACTCGCCCGGTTGATGGACTTAAATGAGACACAGACCGGGATTCTAACACTGGCTTTTCGTATCTCTAAAGACGAGCACCTTCCTTTGATCGACATGAAAGACCTACGGCTTATGTTGGATTATGTGGCTAAAAACGCTAAGCAGTATGCCACCACCTATGGTAACATTTCCTCTGCTTCCATCGGTGCCATCCAACGGGCTTTATTGGCTCTATCGGAACAAGGAGGTGATCAGTTTTTCGGCGAACCGGCTTTCGATATTTATGACCTTCTACAGACAGAAGGCGGACGGGGCGTGATGAACATCTTGGCTGCAGATAAATTAATGCTTCAACCCAAACTATACTCCACATTCCTGATGTGGCTTCTTTCTGAAATTTATGAGAAGATGCCGGAAATCGGAGATATGGAACTTCCTAAAATGGTATTTTTCTTCGACGAAGCCCACATGTTATTCAAAGATACTTCAAAAGTTTTAACAGATAAGATAGAACAAATCGTCCGGCTCATCCGCTCAAAAGGTATCGGGGTCTATTTCATCTCCCAATCTCCATCAGACCTTCCGGAAGCAATCTTAGGACAATGTGGAAACCGAGTACAGCATGCGTTACGTGCCTTCACTCCTAAGGATCAAACAGCCGTAAAAGCTGCTGCACAAACATTCCGGCCGAATCCCGCATTCGAAACAGAACGAGAAATATTAGAACTGGGAACAGGTGAAGCCTTAGTCTCATTCTTGGACGAAAAAGGAGCACCTTCTATTGTCCAAAAAGCGAAAATCCTTTTTCCTTTAAGCCAAATCGGAGCCATTACTTCTGAACAACGGAATGTAATTAATTCTTCCTCTCGTATCAGCGGGAAGTATGAAACATTGATAGACCGTGAATCGGCTTTTGAACAAATCATCAAACAACGAGAAGAGGCGGAACAAGAAGCAGCTGAATTAAAAGAAAAAGAGCGCAAAGAAAAAGAGGAGAGCCGTAAAGGCAAACGTTCTTCTGATAACAGCAGAAGCAAAGGTATCCTTACCACTGTAATCGGTACGGCTATTACCTATTTCGCTAAAACTTTTGCATCCCAATTAGCTCGTAATCTCACAAAGAAAAAGAAAAGATAAAAGGATTATCCTGTAACATATAAAGACAAACCCCGAAAGTTCTTTTGAAACAATCGGGGTTATTCTTTTATTATAAGGGTAATTTAAACCTTATCTCAACTTAAAGGATTGGGTTACCTTTTGTGAATCCCCGGCATAAAAATCAACCCGGACATGCTTCTTCGTCACTAGCATCTTATACGAACCTGCCGCCTTGGAACTCTTATAAATCTTAACTCCCGGACGATACTCATCAAAGAGTGCCCTTTCATGATCCTTTACATCTTCTTTGCCTAAAGCGAATTTACCAAACTCGTCCGGTCTTTCAGCTATCAGTTCATAATTAGCTAACTCATCTTTAGACCATACGCTATTCATCGTCATCTGTGTAATACGCCCTCCATCACCATACCAATCCAACAGATCAGTGCGATGGGTATGTCCACACAAACAGATCGTATGGCGACGTGCAAACTCTTTACGGAAATGACGGCGAGCCGTATTATTTCTATCATTATTTCCTCCATACAAAAACCATCTACAACTTCCTCCATCACAAGGGAATACAGGCCCATGCGTCACCAAAAATGTATGGCGAGCACCTTCTGTTTCACGCAAAGCAGTCTCAACGACATCATCATCCGGTTTATTAAAATCCACAAACAGATACACATCCTCACCAATAGAGAAATAGAATGTTGTCTTTGATACCGGCTGTCCTAACTCCTGGCTGATTCTTGCCGGCATATACTCATGATAAACCTTTTCGGCATCCACCCCTCTGATATCGTGGTTACCTGCTACGGAGATAAAAGGTAAACCTCCCAACTCCCCTTTAAAATGGTTCATCACATCTTCCAACATCTTTTGATGAACTTCCCCTTTTCCACAATCTCCTTGGATAAGATCGCCCATTTGGAAAATCATACGGGTATCTTTATCCACCAATTCTGCAGCCCTCCGTAATAATCGGGGGCAACGTTCCCGCCACATTTCACCATTACGAGCAAATTCTGCCCGTTGTACACGGTTCAACCATTCTACTTTTTCATTATAGTTAGAATGATAAACACTTGCCGGCTCCGTATCAAAATGGGTATCTCCCAACATAACAATTGAATACTTTCCATTCAAGCCCGACTCTTTAGCTTTAAGCGTTGATAAGCTACTCCCCACTGCAAAATCTAACAAACCTGCAGAGGACAATAAAAGAAAACTCCTTCGATCCATAATCATAATAGTCTGTGATTCTACTCATGCAATATTAATCTTTTTTCTCCAAAATAACAAATATTTGTATCTTTGTCCCTTGAAGAATGAATTCAAATACGATGAAACACTATAATTTTGACGAAGTAATCGAACGGCATGGTACAAATTGTGTCAAGTTCGATGGAGCAAAAAAAGGTTCAGATGGGAAAGAGTTACTTCCTCTTTGGGTAGCGGACATGGATTTCCGTACACCTGATTTCATAGTTGACGCATTGAAGAAACGCTGTGAGCATGAAGTTTTTGGTTACACCTTTGGTTCCGATTCCTATTTCAAGAGTATAGAAGAATGGGTTTTATACAAGCATCTTTGGAAAATCCAACGTGAATGGATCAGCTACATACCTGGCATTGTCAAAGGAATCGGGTTTGCTTTGCAATGTTTCACCCAACCGGGAGACAAAATCATCATCCAGCCACCTGTCTACCATCCTTTCCGGTTAGTCCCGGAAAAAATGCAGCGTGAGGTGGTTTACAATCCACTCCAATTGGTTGACGGAGTTTACCAAATGGATTTTGAACAATTAGAATCCATCATTGATGAAAAGTGCAAAATGCTTATCCTAAGTAACCCTCATAATCCTGGAGGAGTTGTTTGGGAGAAAGAGACTTTGGTCAAACTGGCTGAGATCTGCCACCGAAACCATATTTTGGTTATTTCAGATGAGATACATTCAGAAATGGTTTACCCGCAATACAAACATTACCCGTTTGCCACCGTATCAGAGACAGCTGCCAATTGTTCAATCATGTTCATGGCTCCCAGCAAAACATTCAACATCGCCGGTATCGTTTCATCTTATTCCATCATTCCGAATGAGTCTATACGTAAACAATTCCATTCATTCTTAGAAGCCGGAGAACTGAATGCCGGCACCATTTTTGCTTATACAGCTACAGAAGCCGCTTACACTTATGGTGCTGAATGGCTACAACAAATGCGTATCTATATCATTGAGAATGTCCGTTACATTGATACTTATTTAAAAAACAATATACCTCAAATAAAGGTATATCAGCCGCAAGCCTCTTTTTTGGTCTGGTTGGATTGCCGGGACTTAAACTTAAGCCAGCCCGAATTGGTTCAATTATTTGAAGAGAAAGCCGGTTTGCTCCTCAATGATGGCAGCATGTTCGGCCCGGGAGGTGAAGGTTATATGCGACTGAACATTGGTTGTCCACGCTCAACCTTGGAGGAAGCGATGAAAGCGTTAAAGAAAGCAATCAGCTCGCTTTAAGAACAGCATTGATGAAGGGTAAGGATTTTATTTATAAATTTGTCCTCGTTTTATTTATTAACTATACAATTACAAAATGAAAATTACAGCAAATAAATACGTTGCGGTTACTTACGACCTAAACGTTGGTGAAGGCGAAGAACGTGAATTAATGGAAAGAGCTACTCAAGAAGTACCTTTGAAATTTATTTTCGGTACAGGAGCGATGCTTCCTGCTTTTGAAGATGCACTAAAAGGTTTGGAAGTCGGTGATAAATTCAGTTTCTCTATCGCACCGGCTGACGCATACGGCGAATATGTAGATGAACATGTATTGGAACTTCCGAAAAATATCTTTGAGGTGGACGGTAAGTTTGATGCTGAAATGATCAAAGAAGGTAATACTGTTCCAATGATGGACTCAAACGGAAACCGTATGAATGGTTCTGTTTTGGAAGTAAAAGAAGATATTGTTGTAATGGATTTCAACCATCCATTGGCTGGAGAGACATTACACTTTGATGGTGAAGTAATCGATGTTCACGAACCGACAGCTGAAGAAATTGCAGCATTAACAGCTCCTGCCGGAGGTTGTGGTTGCGGCTGTGACGAATGTGGAGGTGGTTGTGGAGATCACGATCACGACGGAGGTTGCGGTTGTGGTGGTTGCCACTAAACAACATAAAAACAAAGGACAATGAATAAAGGATTTTTCATTGTCCTTTGTCTATTTTATAAACGATTAATTCATTTGTAATGATGAATACATTCGGAAACATTTATAGATTAACCTCCTTTGGAGAATCGCATGGCCCGGGGATAGGAGGCGTCATTGACGGTTGCCCGGCCGGTATCGAGTTAGACAGGGAGTTTATCCAAAGCGAACTTAACCGACGTAAACCGGGGCAATCCAAACTGACTACCCCCCGTAAAGAAGATGATGAGGTGCAGTTCCTTTCCGGTTTATACGAAGGAAAGACTACCGGAACACCTATTGGGTTCATTGTCTGGAATAAAAACCAACACTCTTCCGACTACGATAACATGAAAGAGGTGTATCGTCCTTCTCATGCTGATTACACCTACCAAATGAAATATGGCATACGGGATCCACGCGGGGGTGGACGTTCTTCCGCACGTGAGACCATCGCCCGCTGTGTAGCAGGTGCCATTGCCAAACAGATACTCCAACAAAAAGATATACAGATCCAGGCCTATACCTCACAAGTCGGTGATATTTGTCTACCGGGTTCTTACCAAGACTATGACCTTCACCGAACTGAAGAGACAGCCGTACGCTGTCCGGACAAAGAGATTGCCAACCGGATGGAAGCACTGATTGCAGAGGTTAAAGCGCAAGGAGATACCATCGGTGGTGTGATCACATGTGTTATACAAGGAGTTCCGGTAGGATTAGGGGAACCAGCTTTCGGAAAACTCCATGCCGCTTTAGGCCACGCCATGTTAACCATCAATGCCGTAAAAGGCTTTGAATATGGCGATGGATTTGCATCGGCATCCTTTCGTGGTTCGGAACGCAACGATCGTTTCTTCAATGCTAATGGAAAAATCCAAACACGCACAAACCATTCCGGAGGGATTCAAGGAGGTATATCCAATGGACAAGACATCTATTTCCGAGTGGCATTCAAACCGGTGGCTACACTCTTGATGGAGCAAGAGACTGTCAATAAAGAGGGTGAAGAAACCATCCTAAAAGCCAAAGGACGCCATGACCCCTGTGTACTGCCACGGGCAGTCCCTATCGTTGAGTCGATGGCTGCAATGACAATCTTAGATTATTTACTCATACAACAAACAAGGGAAAGATTTTAGTCTTTCCCTTGTTTGTTCATACAGCTACATTATTCTTAACGTTTCCTTTCCGATAGGACTTTAAATTATCTACAGCTGTTTGCATCAATCGAGTACGAGCTTCCAAGGTTGCCCAAGCGATATGAGGGGTGATATAACAGTTACGTGCATTCAACAACGGATTGTCCGCTTTTGGAGGTTCGGAAGAAAGTACATCCACACCTGCCGCCATAATCTTCCCTTCATTCAAGGCATCTGCCAAATCAGCCTCATTAACAACCAATCCCCGGCTGGTATTGATGACAATAGCCGTAGGTTTCATCCATGACAAAGTCTCAGCACAAACAAACTCCTTCGTATCCGGTGTCAACGGACAATGCAAAGACAATACATCACTTTGTTGAAACAACTCCTTCTTAGATACCGGAAAAATACCTGTCGGCAACTCCTCCTTTTTCTTAGAGGTATAGGCTATCACCTTCATTCCGAAAGCTAAAGCAATACGTGCGACAGCTTGACCGATATTACCTAAACCAACAATCCCCATAGTCTTCCCGTTCCACCCTAAAAGAGGAGTATTCGTATAGGAGAAATCCGGGCACTTTGTCCACACTCCAGTTCGTGCCTCTTCTGAATAATGGGCGACTTGATTGGAGATGGTCAGCAAATGTGCAAAAACCGTTTGTGCCACCGATTCGGTACTATAAGCCGGAATATTTGTCACAACAATCCCACGCTTCTTGGCTGCCTCTATATCCACCACATTATAACCGGTAGCCAATACACCAATGTATTTCAGATTAGGAAGCGCAGCAATTACCTCTTCCGAAAGGAGCACCTTATTGGTAAAGACAACCTCTGCCCCTTGTGCCCGCTCTACAACCTGCTCCGCCGATGTACGGTCATAATACCGACACTCACCCAGTACGCTCAACTCCTTTTTGAAAGCATCCGCCAAATCCAACGTATACCCATCCAATACAACTATTTCCATACGTTTTTTCTATTCATGATGATACGGTTCGTTATTCAAAATCGTCATCGCCCGGTAAATCTGTTCCACAAAGATCAGGCGAATCATTTGGTGAGAAAAGGTCATTTTACTCAAAGAGATCTTCTCTGCTGCAGCTTTGTAAACAGCCTCACTGAATCCATACGGGCCACCCACTACAAAGACCAACCGTTTAGGTACGGTATGCATCTTTTTCTCTATATAGGCGGCAAACTGCATCGAGGTATATTCTTTTCCCTTTTCATCTAATAAAACCAAATAGTCTCCGGATTGTAAAGATTTCAAGATTAGTTCCCCCTCTTTCTCCTTTTGTTGGGCTTCCGACAAGTTCTTCACATTCTTGATATCAGGGATAACCTCCATCTCAAAAGGCAGATAGTGAACCAAACGTTTCTTATACTCATTGATCGCCTCCACAAAGTATCCGGCATCTGTTTTCCCTATAACAACCAATACAATTTTCATCCTTGTATATTTTAAAGATTGAGAACGCTAAATTACAGGAAAAAAACATACCTTTGCAGATAATAGCAGGAAATCGTGTAAACTAATAAGATATGAACTTACAAGAAACAAAAGAACAACTCATTGCGGATCTAATTCGCTTGGCATTTTCTGAAGATATCGGGGACGGCGACCATACGACACTTTGTTGTATTCCGGACACAGAAATGGGTAAAAGCCAGTTAATCGTCAAAGAAGATGGTGTATTGGCAGGTGTGGAGATGGCAGAGCGCATATTCCATACGTTTGATCCTGAACTAAAAATGACTACCTTCATCCATGACGGGGCGGAAGTCAAAAAAGGTGACATCGCATTCGTGGTAGAGGGGAAAGTTCAATCTTTATTACAGACAGAACGTTTGATGTTAAACGTGATGCAGCGCATGAGTGGTATCGCAACCAACACTCGCCGTTATGTAAAGGCTTTGGAAGGAACTAAAACCCGCGTGTTGGATACTCGCAAGACTACTCCCGGATTACGTATGATAGAAAAAGAAGCCGTTAAGATTGGTGGAGGTGTCAACCACCGTATCGGTTTGTTTGATATGATTCTGTTAAAAGACAACCATGTTGACTTCGCCGGAGGTATCGAAGCGGCTATCACCCGTTGCCACCAGTACTTAAAAGAAAAAAACAAAGATTTGAAGATTGAGATCGAGGTACGTAACTTCGACGAATTACAAGAAGCAATGCGTGTAGGCGGCATCGACCGTATCATGTTGGATAACTTCAATCCGGAAAACACAAAGAAAGCGGTTGAAATAGTAGCAGGCCGTTATGAATTAGAATCTTCCGGTGGTATTACTTTCGACACATTACGTGACTATGCCGAATGCGGTGTCGATTATATCTCCGTTGGTGCTTTGACCCACTCGGTAAAAGGGTTGGACATGAGCTTCAAAGCCTGTTGATAAACTAAACATCTATCATTCTATATGATAAAAGAGGTTACTTCCAGAAAGAAGTAACCTCTTTTGTTTATAACAAGCCATCTACATGTTCGACCACCTGCCCGTCAAACAGATGGATGATCCGGTTGGCGTAGGTAGCATCATGCTGAGAGTGGGTCACCATGACGATAGTCGTACCTTCTGCATGGAGTTGGCTTAACAGTTCCATCACTTCCAGTCCATTCTTTGAATCCAAATTACCGGTCGGTTCATCGGCCAATATCAGTTTCGGATTACCTACTACGGCACGAGCAATCGCCACACGTTGCTGCTGTCCTCCGGATAATTGTTGCGGATAATGTTTCGCACGCTGGCTGAGATTTACCTTTCGCAGTATATCCAATACCCGTTGTTTACGTTCCTCTTTCGGGACATTCAGGTATTTCAACTGTAATTCCACATTCTCCTCGACGGTCAGTTCATCAATCAGATTGAAACTTTGGAATACAAAACCGATACGTCCTTTCCGGAACTGTGTACGATCCTTTTCTTTCAAATGGCCGACCTCTTCACCGCCCAACCAATAGCTACCACTGTCCGGATTGTCAAGCAAACCTAAGATATTGAGCAAAGTGGACTTTCCACAGCCGGAAGGCCCCATGATTGCGACAAATTCACCCTCTTTCACATCAATGTTCACTCCATTAAGAGCGGTTGTTTCCACCTCCTCTGTACGGAAGATTTTACTAAGATTTTCTATCTTTATCATAATGATCTGTTTTTATTATTCTGTTTTAATACTGTTTATAGGATTATCATTGGCTACACGCCAGCTTTGTACGATGACTGTCAACAAAACGATTATTGACACAGAGACAAATGAGATGACAAATATCCACCAATAAATAGGGGTTTGCTCAGCAAAGTTCTGCAGCCACTCTTTACCAAACAGGTAAGCTATCGGGACAGAAGGGATAAAACCAATCAGAATCAGTTTCAAATAATACCGCAAGAATATCTCTATGATTTCCATTACCGATGCACCCATTACCTTACGGATACCGATCTCTTTCCGGCGATACTCCGTTTCAAACATGGTCAGGCAGAATACACCAATCAAAGTGATGACCAAAGCAATCAATGCAAACCAATTGAATTGTCTCATGAAACGTACCTCATCCCTATAGGCACTTTCAATCCTTTCATCATAGAAATAGAGATCCGGATCCATATCTGCAAAACGCATGATGGTACGTTCAATCTCTTTGCGTAATTGAATCTTATCCATTCCTGCCGCCAAACGGATACTAAGCACCCCCATATCATCCTTTTCCGGATCTTGATTCATCACAACAAAGACAGCCGGTTCATTCATGTTATCGACATGTACAGAACAGAAACGCAAATCTTCACATACTCCTATCACCTTTCCTGAAGAACCTTTAAAGAATGGTTCATCAATGGCAATCCTCGGATACTTACGTTTCATCGCCTCATTGATGATGTAAGCATTCCGATCGTGTGCATTAAAATCTCGCCCTTCCACCACCTTGATACCATAGGTACGCAAGAAATGTTCATCGACCGGAAATACCTTAAAGAAATATTGGTCGTCCGGATTTTCCCCCCAACTTCGTGACCAGCTCATCACCTCCGTTTGCATCCCTAATGTAAAGCGAGAATAAGAGGCATCCTCTACCCCGGGTATTTTTACCAACTCTTGACGAACTGTTTCGGCTTGACTCAGCGGAAAAACGCCATACATATTTCCATACAAAATCTGTTCTTTATCGAAACCATAGTCCGAAGAATAAAAATAGTCCTTTTGAGACCACAAAATACCTAAGTATCCCACCATGGTAAACGACACAATCAATTGTAAAGCTATCAGAAAGCCACGAAGCCGACGACCGTTAGGCGAAAGCCCGAATGAACCCTTCAAAGCCATAGCCGGCGGGAAGGAGGTCACATACCAAGAGGGATAGAGTGACGTCAAGATACCCACCCCGATTGCAACTACCAATAAAAGAAGGATTAAATCAACATGTTCCGTCAATGCCAAAGAGGCCTGTAACATCTCAGAAAAAAGTTGACTACTTTCCAATAAAGCGATGAGCAACAAAGCCAAAAGGAATGCCGATAAAGAAAGCAACACATTCTCACCCATCAAACCCACTCTCAAGCTCCAGGTAGAACTACCCATCACTTTACGTGTCATGATTCCTCTCATCCGTACAGGAGACTCCGCCAAGGTAAAATTGGTAAAGTTGATGGCCGACACAAGAATGACAAGCAAAGCAATGACTTCAAGTACTAACAAAATACCCTTATTCCCTTTATCTACGTTCAAATCAACATTTGAGAAATAGGTCTTATCCACTGAAACAAGACGCGATTTAAACTTTTTAACATGTGCATCGATCTCTGGCGTTACTTGATATCCATTGGAAGTACCCCAATCCAGATATAACTTATGCAAAGTTGTGGTTAAGAGTTCATCCATTTGCTCCGGATTGGTTCCCTTTTTCAGTCTAACCAAACAGGTATAATTAAAGTTATTAGGCCTATTCTGGTCTCTATCCCCCATATCACGAAAACAATAATTATCCACATCACTGTTCTTCGGAAAATCTTCATAAACACCTATCACGGTCAGTTGTTTACTCTCCTTCCATATTCGGATGCTACGTCCGACCACCATTGTCTCTCCAAAATATTTTTGAGCAAAGGATACCGGAATAATCACCCCCTCTTCACCGGTATGTGGCTTTAATCTTCCATCCACACATTTGGCTCCCAATGTTTCAAGAGTTCCGGGAAGCATCAGCCCTTCACTCATGTACATAGGTGTTCCATTCAAATCGACATAACATCCCCCCATTCCACACCACAAAGACAATTCTTCTACTTGTGGAAGTTCGGCTGCTTTCTCTGCCAAAGGACGATTACAAATAGCACTCCAGTCACCATCTCCAACCGTATTCTCTACCCGATACAGCTGTTCCCAATCTTTCAATCCTTTGTTATGGTTCAGCTGATCGGTTATCTGTATCAACAAGACATAAAAAACCGAGAAAGCCACTGTCAACCCCAATACATTCAAGAAAGAGGCCATCTTGTACTTACGTACGATAAACATTAATCCTTTCATATCTCCCTAATTCTTATACAAAGTTCTTTTATTTTTTTCATAAATCACTTTAATCTTAGCATTTCATGATCCCGAAACGGTTCATAACCGCTGGTAATTACCTGCTCACCCGGTTCAAGCCCCTCGATTACCTCATAAAACTGAGGATTTTGTCTGCCGATACGGATATTCCTACGGTATGCCTTATCCCCCTCTTTATCTACGACAAAGATCCAATTGCCCCCGGTCGCCTGGAAGAAGGTTCCACGAGGGACTAACAAAGCCTGTTCCGCTTTCCCTAATTCCAAATTCAGATAGTACGTTTGACCGCTTCGGATATTTTCCGGCCGTTCATCGACAAAAACAAAATCGGTACGGAACTGACCCTCACGAACCTCCGGATACACTTTACGCACCTTCAACTGATACACCTTTCCCTCTCTGGCAAAAGAGGCAACAAGCCCCGCCTTTACCCGATCGATGTAATGTTCGTCAATCTGTGCCTCGATCTTGAAAGCCGACAGGTCATTGATTTGCCCAACCTTCTGCCCGGCAGCAATACTCTGTCCTAATTCGACATCCAACAATCCCAATTCTCCATCAATAGCCGAACGAACCTCCAATTTGTTTTTGCGGTCACGTACCATCAGCACATTCTTCCGCATATTATCAAGGTTATCCTCCATCTGTTCCATCTGTACCGTACGGTAAAGACTGTCTTGTGCCAACCTGCGGGTAATCAATTGATGTTTCTTTCGTGACAATTCATAATCCTCCTTACTCTGTAAATAAAGCTCTTTACTAATCAATTTCTCTTCGTACAACCGTTGGTTCTGTAAGAAGGAACGCTCCTTACGGCGGACATCCATGTCAAGCGAAGCCTGTTCCGTCTGATTGGTAAGCAGGTCTTGTTGCATCGCCACCTGTGTATTACGCAACAGGTTTTGTTTCTCAGCCAATTCCGCCTCCGAATTCAGAATTTGTAAATCCAAGCTGCTGTTCGACAGACGCAGGATCACATCCCCCTTCTTGACACGGCTTCCCTCTTCTACCACCTTTTCCCGCACAATACCTCCCTCTTCGGGTGAAATCTGCACAACCTGTATTGGCACAACCTGTCCGTTCAAACGTACATAATCCTTAAATTCACCTTGTATCACCGTACTGATGGTCTGTTGCTGCTTCTCCACCTTCAAGCTTTTTCCCTGTCCTCCCAACAAAGCCCAAGCAATCAAGGCTACAGACAAGACAGCGACCCCAATATAGGGAAAATGCTTCCGTTGGATTCCGCGTTTCTTTTCAATTATTCGATCCATAATGGTACTCCTTTATAATAGTTCAACAATTGCGTATGATAATAATAGGTCAGTTGGCATTGCAACAGTTGCGCCCTGCTCTGTAACAGTATGACGGTCGCCGTCTGTACATCAATCGGTGAAGCAAGTCCCTCCTCCCATTTTCGGATAGTCAGTTGAGAAGCGATACTGTCCGATTCCATCTTTAGTTGCATCTTCTCAGTCTCTTTCCAACTGTTTTGTTGTTCGGAAACAGCTTCCGTTATCAACCGTTGCAATTCGGTTTGCTGATAATCCAGATTCTCTTGGGCACGCCGCAAGTTGTTCCGTTGCTTACGGATATTGGTAAGCGTACTCAACCGGTTAAATAGCGGGATGGAAAGCGTAGCGTAGAGATACTGCCCCGCATTGTTCTTCCATTGCTCACGAAACCTCAAGGCATCCCGGCTATCTAAGTTCTTATAATAAGAGGTAGAGACACCCGCTCCGATAGAGATCGTTGGAGACAATCCTCCTTTAGCCGAACGAAGGCTGTATTTAACAGCCTCAAAGGCCTGTTTAGCCTGAAGGATTTGCGGATGATACGATTGTGCACGCTCATAAATCTCTCCTGCCGTTTCCAAAACAAGTTCGGAAGGAAGATTCCTCGTCTCCTCCAAAGCTAAACTATCAGCTATCGGATAGTTCATCTGCCCCTTCAGGGTAAGAACCGCTTTAGAAAGCAGGTTTTGTTGCCTTGTCACCTCATAATCATCCGAAGCGACAGTCGCCCTCATCTGTGCAACATCCGACTCTCCCTTCGTACCAACTTCTAACATCACCAAAGTCTGCCGGAGCAAGGCTTCACTCTCTTCCCGTTTCCGTTCCGCCATCTCTACCATACCTTGATAATATTGCACATCCATATACGAACGCATTACCTGTAAGGCTACCTCATCCCTCTGTGCACTTACCCCATGTTTACCCTTCAAAAGGTTGGCCTTTGCCATTTTTAACTCATGAAAACGCATCAACCCATCGAACAAAGGGATAGATGCTGAAAGACTGTAACCATTATGAAATGTACTGACATTCGTATAGGTATTGGTCTCCGGATCCACCGCACGCCCGAAGTTATACTGTCCGTTGACACTTCCACTGATGGCCGGCAGGAAAGAGCCGATGGCACGTGTACGTTCTGCCTTATAATCATTCAGCGTATATTGCAGCTGGCGTACCTCATGGTTATGTTTCACTGCATATTGTATGCACTGTTGCAAGCTCCACCTTTTCCCCGCTCCCTCTTGGGAATGGCAGTTCAAATAAGCGACCATAAATACTCCTATAAATACCAACTGTTTCATCTTTTTCCGTTTTTTTGTTGAGACAAAATTAGAGAGGCAAATCCAACCCTCCATGGATTTAAGAGCATCCAAAGGCGGGTTGTATGAATATCACACACCTCATTGTATGAAATTCATACACTTCTGACCAGTCTTTAAAAGAAAGCCACCCGATCAACCCGCCCGACACAAGTTTTATCCTATATTTGTACGGGTAATATTTCCTAAATAAATAGAAAAAAGAGATGGCTCATTACGGAACTATATTGGTGGTAGATGATAATCCTTCTATCCTGACTGCTTTGAAAATCTGTTTGGATGGTGTATTTAACAACATAATTGCCCTATCTTCCCCGGACAGTATATTGACTACACTTTGCCAGGAGAGGATGGATATCGTATTGTTAGATATGAATTTCACCCTTGGGGTCAACTCCGGCCAGGACGGGCTGTTTTGGCTTCGAACCATCAAGAAGCGACATCCGGATATTCCGGTCGTATTGATTACCGCTTATGCCGAAGTACAACTGGCAGTCAAAGGGCTAAAGAGCGGAGCGGCAGATTTTGTCACCAAGCCTTGGGACAATGATGATTTGGTTCGTGTGCTGAAAGATGCCATCGACAAAAATCGAAATGTAATCCCATTATCCCAAATGGAGACGGAACATATCCACAAGGTTGTGGACAAATGCCATGGTAATATCAGCAAGGCTGCCGAATTACTTGGAATCACTCGACAAACACTCTATGCTAAAATAAAAAAATGATTATACTCCTATTCATCCTAATCGTAATTGTGGCTGTATCCTTTTGGTTTTACCGCCACCAACTATTATTGAAAGATCGTGCCCATTTGATGCGTGAGGCGATTCATAACCGAGATTTCACCTTTCATCTACCGGTAAAAGGTTTATTCTTTGGTGAACGTGCTTTACAAGAGGCACTCAACGATATGGGAAAAAACATCCGCACGTTGGTCGCACAAAAAGAGGTGGAATCTTGGCAACGCCTGACTCGTGTCCTAACGCATGAAATCATGAACGCCACTGCCCCTATCAGCAGTATCAGTCAAGCCTATTTGAACAACTCTCAAATCAAAGGTACGATCTATGAAGAGGGTATCCGGGCTATCTATGAAACGGCAGGTGGACTTTCCAACTTTGTTGACAGTTATCGAAAGTTCACCAATCTCCAAGAGCCGAATATGATACCTATCCATCTCCCAACCTTCTTTAAGAACTTCATGACACTTTATCCTCAAGTAAAGTGGCGTATTGATTTACCTGCAGATATTCAAATAACAGCCGACGAAAACATGTTGCGCCAAGTAATGATTAATTTAGTAAAAAACGCCATTGAGGCCGGAGCCAAGGAGATAGATGTCAGATGGAAAGAGGGATTATGTATTAGTAACAACGGAATGCCTATCCCGGCCGATGTGGCAAGAGAAATCTTCATCCCATTTTTTACAACTAAGCAAACAGGTTGCGGCATTGGCCTTTCTCTTTCACGACAAATGATGATCAAACAGGGCATCGAACTTAAATTAGCAGAAACACCGATAAGCGGATATCCTGTTACATTCCTGTTTACGGTTGATAACTAAACTCTCTAATCTTATATGAGTGTACAAAAAATTACCTCGGAGGTAAGTTGAGATTACATCCGAAGTAAACCCAACTACATCCGAGGTAATGAAACCGTTGTTTTATCCTTTAAAAAACGTAGATTCTTCCTTAATAAAACAGAGTCAGACCGGTTGACAATCCGGAGAAGTCGGGGCCAAAATCACTGTTAAGCACCTTGAACGGACTATACTTTACATATACCCCAATAGCACTGACTCTAAACACCGCCAATAGATCCACCGTCACTCGAGACTGGTGAATGTTGTTGTCTGTCAGCTTCACCTTCTCCCCAGCCAGCTTATAGCAAGTCTTCATACTTGCATGGGTATTAAAGTTAACCATAGGCCCCACTTTGAAACTTAACTTACGGGAAAACTTATGGGTATATAACAGTGGCAATGTCCAGCTAAAAACCTTCAAGCGTGAAAACTGGACATCTGCCCCTTCCGGATAAGTACCCAACACAATGTTCTCCTCCTCTTTAATAAAACGGTTACGTCCTGTCATCCGATAATTCTTCCAATCGACACCGATACCAATAGAGAAAGTGTTCTTTCCTCCGGCCATACAATATTCCAACTCAAAGACTGACGGAGCCATGATCTCGTAAGAGGCTCCCATATCGACATTCATCTGTTCCGGAGCATTCAAAGCTGTTACCAAACCGAAACCTAATCCTCTCATATTGAAATTATAATGGGCTTTCTGTTTGATTGCTTCCTTCTTAAAGGGAATCTGGAACTCCCAATCCCGTTCCTTCTCCTTCATGACAACCGGTTCGTCTGAGGCGATAATAGCTTGGTGCGTATATCGAAAATCCGGATTTCCCTCTTTTCCTTCAACCTCAACGACTAAAGTATCTCCTTTACTATTTATCACCACTCGCTGCGGACGCTCTATAACCTTCACATCCTGTGCCCATACAGAACAAGTAACCAAGGTTACTAAAACCGATAAATAAACACTCTTCATACTCATATCATCTATTTTTTTTAAACATTTTCTTTAACTCATCCATTGTGGCATAACCTTCCATGTAAACAGTCGTCACCTCAGGTTTTCCTCTTTCTTTCAAATATGCATTCCTATAAAACAGATAACGATTTTGTTCCTTTTGCGGAGGGAAACAATAAAATCCATAATATAACTCCTGACCAAACATACCCTCCTCTTTATCAATTGCCTTCTTAGCATCTGCTCGTATACATCGTTCGATATCCTTGAAAGCTACCGAATCGTCTTTTATGGTAAGACTCCTAAACAGGGTCAAATGATAAGCGGAGAGTTGTTCGCCTTTGACCAAAACCTCAATCGCATTGTGTTTCTTCTTATAAGGCCCGTCAAAAAGGGTAGCAACCTGCAATCCCTCTTGTGACCAAACCCATAATGAGTGGCAAAGCGTTATGATTATCCATAAGATTCGTTTCATATTCCTATTCATTTACTCTTGTTACTTTCTGATTCTTCATCCAAAGTCTGAAAGATAGAAGACAACTGTTCCTCTACAATTCTTTCAGTCTCCCCATAATGCAAACTCTTCAACGAGCTTTCCATCTCCAACATTACCCGTTCGGGATCTGTAAATCGCTCACCATACACATAGGCGATACATACGTTCTGTCTTCGTTCCATTTCATAACTGCCCCATGCAACCATCAACAACCCGGCTACAATCGCCGCTCCTATGCGTACATACCGCTGCATATAAGATATTTGCCTTTTGGCATATCTCTTCTTTCCAACAGCCATAAACCCCATCACCGCCCGAAGTTCATCAAACTCAACACTTTCAGCATAAGGAGAGGCTAAGAAGCGAGCCAATTGCTTCTCTTCTTGGTCAGTGGTTTCCGCCTCCATATACCGCTCTCCCAATGCCAACCAATACTGTTTATCTTCATATATATGCCTCTTCATCTTTCCTTCTGTTTTAAATAACACATTCGAACCTGTTTTCGGGCACGTGATAAGTTTACTCTCACAGTTGCCGGTTGCATATCCAACTTTTCCGCAATGGATTCGATACTCTCATCTTCATACTCCTTCATTCTCAAAATTTGTCTTTGCAAATCAGACAATTCCTTATCAATTATCGCCTCCACTGCTTGGAACTGCTCTTGCCTCTCTATCTCCTCATCTATCGACTTCGTCATTCTTGTATCCCGCTCAACATCCAACTCAACCATCTTAACCCTGTCTTCCCGCCTCAACGTATCGATACAAAGATTCCGAACAGTTGTTACCGTCATGGCCTCCACCTCCTGCAATGAATTCAGTTCGCCGGCTCTTGGCCAAAGCCGGCAAAAGGCCTCCTGCAAGGCATCTTCTGCATCGGATTCAGAGGGAAGGAGTTTCAATGCAATCCGCTGAAACTTCTTATGTAATTTGGTAAATGTTGATGTCAATAGTTCTTCACTCATGAACCGTTTTCACTATTTTTTTAGTTCGTTCATAAAGGGAAACGAATATGTCTGATATTTGTAACACAAAAAAGAGAGAAAATGAAAATTATTTTCCACAAATAAAAAAAGGCGAACCTCTTCGCCTTCTATTTATCATACCCTTCTTACTTGATTATCTGTTAATTGATACTGTTGGCCGGTTTCCGGACAGGTGGCCTTTCCTGTTTCGTCAAAGACCAACCGATGGCCATACTCACTTACCCAACCAATTTGCCGGGAGGGATTACCCACAACCAAAGCATACGGTGGGATGTCTTTGGTCACTACCGCTCCTGCTCCAATCATAGCATACGCTCCGATCTGATGTCCGCAGACAATCGTTGCATTTGCCCCAATCGTTGCCCCTTTCCCGACATGCGTCTTTCGGTATTGGTCTTTCCGAACAACTGCACTACGAGGATTGATGACATTGGTAAAGACACAAGAAGGTCCTAAAAAAACCTCATCATCGCAGGTCACCCCGGTGTAAATCGATACATTATTCTGAACTTTAACATGATCACCCAATACAACCTCCGGAGAGACCACCACGTTCTGCCCGATGTTACAATACTTCCCTATCGTACAACCCGACATGATATGGGAAAAATGCCAAATACGTGTGCCTTCCCCTATATGGCAACCCGCGTCTATAACGGCTGTTTCATGTGCTTGATACATTTCCATCGCTATTTATAAATTAGAAAGATGGTAGGTTTCTTACTTAAGTCAGGTATTTTACCTGCCCACTCCTTGATCGGGCGTGTCTGTATATATTCATCTTCGCACGTGATATTGGAAGCGATACACAACTTCGTCGAAGGACGACAAGTACGGATTAGTTCTTCTGCCAACTTATTATTGCGATAAGGAGTTTCGATAAACAGTTGCGTTTGGTTTTCGGCATAGATGCGTCCCTCCAATTTCTTAATGGTACTGGTACGCTCAGAGGCATCAATCGGCAGATAACCATGAAATGCAAAGCTCTGTCCATTAAAACCGGAACCCATCACCGACATCAAGATGGAAGAGGGGCCGACCAATGGGACAACCTTGTATTTTTTCCGCTGGGCAATAGTAACCACATCCGCTCCGGGATCAGCAACAGCCGGACAACCTGCTTCAGAGATGACACCAACTGATTCACCTTTTGCCATCGGAGCCAAATAACCGGCCACATCCTCCGGGGAGGTATGTTTGTTCAATTCATAAAAGGTCAAATCATCAATCACAATGGAGGGTTCGCACTTTTTTAAGAAACGACGTGCCGTACGCACATTCTCCACGATAAAATGTTTAATAGACAGTATCACTTCCCGGTTATATTCAGGAAGTACCCGGCGATGTTCCGTATCGCCTAAAGTAACCGGTATGAGGTAAAGAGCTGTTTGCATATCTATAATATCGGATTACCGACCCGACAGCCGTTTTTTATTCGATACAAATGTAGTACTTTTGCACCAAACAATATAGAATAACATGGCACTTCCTATTGATTTTATTACCCGTACCCGTACGTTGTTAGGGAATGAGTTCGACAAATTAGAAAAAGCGTTGCTTGCAGATGTCCCTGTCAGCATCCGTATCAACCACTCAAAAGAGACTCTTCCACCAACCAACGAACGAGGAAGTGCCGTTGCTTGGAGCGACACCGGATATTACCTACCGGAGCGTCTCTCTTTTACTTTCGACCCCTTGTTCCATGCCGGAGCTTATTATGTACAGGAGGCCTCTTCCATGTTCTTGGAACAAGCCATACGAAATCATGTGACAACGCCAGTCAAATGTTTGGACTTATGTGCAGCACCCGGAGGGAAATCCACCCATCTGCTCAGCCTCTTGCCCGAAGGCAGCCTGCTCGTCAGTAATGAGGTGATACGTAGCCGAAGCCATATCTTGGCAGAGAACATCGCCAAGTGGGGAAACCCAAACAGCATCGTCCTCAACAACGACCCGGAAGAGATCGGTCAACTCACCCATCTGTTTGATGTTATCGTCACAGATGTTCCCTGTTCCGGTGAAGGAATGTTCCGCAAAGACACAGACAGCACAGGTGAATGGAGCGTAGCGAATGTTGAACTGTGTGCAGCCCGCCAAAGAAGAATCATCCATGATATATGGAACGCCCTAAAACCGGGCGGACTTTTGATATATAGTACCTGTACATATAACACAGAAGAGAACGAGGAAAACATCCACTACATCATTGAGGAGTTAGGAGCCGAAGCCTTGGCAATCCCTACTCCTTCAGCATGGGGAATCACCGGGGCACTCAAATACACCCATCCGGTTTACCGTTTCTTTCCACATAAAACAAAAGGAGAAGGTTTCTTCTTGGCGGTTTTACGAAAAGCGGAAGGAGAAATAGAGGAGATACGTGTCAAAAGCAAAAATAAGGGGAAAAAAGAGAAAGGGAAATCCACTCCAACAATCCCTCCTATCGCCAAAGAATTTGTTCGGGAGGCATTCATAAACGGACTACGATCGGATGGAAATCTTGTGACCATGCAACCGGAATCCGTTCGGGAAGTTTTTCTTCTGTTACAAGAACGCTTTCACATCCTCTCTGCTGGAGTTTGTATAGGAGAGTTGAAAGGGAAAGATCTGATACCCGCCCATGAGCTGGCACTCAGCGCAGCACTCAATCCGGAGGCTTTTCCCTCTGTTGAACTGACCTGGGAAGATGCTATCAAGTTTCTAAGGAAAGAGATTCTTATCCTACCTGAAGGTACAGCCAAAGGATATGTGCTTATGCGTTACCAAGGTTTCCCGTTAGGCTTTGTCAAGAACTTAGGCAACCGGGCAAACAACCTCTATCCACAAGAATGGCGCATCCGCACAAGCCACATACCTGAAAAGATTAATCTGTATCCATAAACCGTAAGGTATGCAGTACAGCCTCCCCTCTACGGATAAACTTTGCTTTGTCGGTATTAGGGGCATAGACAAAAGTTTCAGCAACCACTATACGCTGATTCTTCTCGTCTAAATAGGCATAACTGACAAAAGGACCTCCCATCATATCACCTTCCATTTCCCATAAACCTCTTACTACTCCACAATATGTATGGTTCAGTTTCACTGTTTCATAGGAAGGGGTAAGATGTTTAACGGTTGTCATATAGGAATCCGGATATGCGCCTTTGATTTGTTTCCCCAAAACAGAATCACGCTTTGTGACCAAATAGTCCAAACTAAAGGTTCTTTCATCTATATAGGGAAAACTATACAGTACAAAATCAGTTCTACCATTCCGACCATGATCCGTTGCCCAAAAGAAATCCGTAGAGGTTTTAGACGAAGAAATCTCTTTCGGAGCAAACAGTTGTACTTGAAACTGAGACATCACCGAATCTTGAACCCAAAGATTATGTGATTCATCCAAATAAGCTGCATACCTTTCCCGCTCTTTAGTCTCCAAATAAGAAACTAACAAAGAACCCTCTTCCTCTAAATAAGGAATCAATAGTTCTTCGGATGGAGCATATATACGAATCAGTTCTTGCCCCGTAGCCCATACATCCTGCTCCTTGGATACAGTAATTTTTGTATAAAGAGATTTGTCTATTTGTACTTGAATAATATTACGGACATAGCGCAATAATCCATTAAACTGATTCGGTTCGGCATACGTTACCCGCATGGATGGTTCTATTTGGGGTAGTCCCGAAATAGGGGCTATCAACTGTTTCTTCAGTAGTTTCCCTGCTTCTCTATTCCAATATTCTTTATCCATTACAACTAACACCTCATACGCAGCACCAGTCGCTCGTTTTGTAAAGATTGAACGTTTTGATGGTTCTGAAAAGTGATAGATTAAGCTCCCGCCTGCCAAAACAAGCAGGAGCCAAGTTAAAATTGTTCGTGTTTTCATACTGTTTGTGATTAGATTTCTTAAAAAATTAAACGACACAAGGCAAAAGTAGGCTGTTCATTGGAAACAAGAAAGGAATACAGGTGGACAAATCACCATCATCATAAAACACTATAGCACATCGTTTTAAAAGGCAAAAACAACAGACAGCAGACTATTAAACGGACAATTTGAGATATATGGAGAGATTAAAACAAACGAATAAAAGTATCTAAATCACTTTTCTCGTCTAATTGGAACTTCTTTTTCAATCGGTTCTTTGATTTTGTTAAGGCTTCAGAGGTATTATTAAAAACAGCTAACTGTTCTTTACGGGAAAAGTTCCATTTAACTAAACAACAAATTTCTTGTTCATGGCGGGTAATGGCATACTGCTCTTTAAATGTAGTCAAGACATGATTAAATAACTGGTCAGTCAAATGGAATATTTCATTCCATTCCGTACGTGTCAGGTTTGCATGCAAAGGGTCTTCCTTCATTTGAACTAATAAAGAAAGCGTACCGGATTGATCTGATATTTCCTTTCTTTCATCAGATAAGTCAGCAATGATTCTCTCACTCTCACGTAGCTTCTGCTGATAAAACTCCAAATCAGCCATACGCTCTTTGTAAAGATCCGATTCGGAAGTCAACTGTTGTATCTCTAACTCCAACTGCTTTATATGCAACGCATATTCATAACGGTCTTTTTGTTGTTTAAAAACAGCAGCTTTATTTCGTCTCAATTTCTCTTTCATTTGAATAAAACGTTCTCGTCTCCCTCCTGCTCGAAGCCCGAACAAGTAGCCTAAGACTGCACCCGTAATCAAAGCGATGCTACCTAAACTAAACAAAACGTATATCCAAGATGAATCCACCTCTCTACCCCTTCTTTTTCAAATAATCATAAATAGCTAATTGTGCTCGCACCTTTTCAGCTTGGGAATCCCGCTTGAAATGATTCCCCAAATGTTCATCCAACAAACAGGCCTTCACATTGTCTTGCAACTGTATCTTCAAAATATCAATGATACTCCGTTTGATTTCCGGATCCCAAATCGGGAAAGCCGTCTCTATCCGCCTGCTCAAATTACGACGCATCCAATCAGCCGAAGTCAAATACAGCTCCTCTGCCCCATCATTATAGAAATACCATATACGGGAATGTTCCAAAAACATATCCACAATACGGGTTACCTTGATATTTGCACTATAAGGTTGATTGGGGACCAAACAACAAATACCCCGCACTATCAGATCAATCTCTACCCCATTCTCACTGGCATCATATAACTCATTAATCATATTTTGATCATGAAGCCCGTTCATCTTTAAAACAATACGTCCTTTACGACCGGCTTTCACATGTTCCACCTCACGGCGAATCATACGTGTCAGTTCCGGTACCATATTAAAACGTGCAACCAACAAATGATGAAATGTCGGTTCATGCAATTTTCCCTCCAATACTGCAAAGACCTTATTTATATCCTTTATCAAATCCACATTGGAGGTTAACAGTGCCATATCCGAATAAATACGAGCCGTTTTCTCATTAAAGTTACCTGTACTCAAATAGGCAAAGTCCCGCCTCTTGTTCCCATCCACAGTGTCTTTTCGTAAAATAACAGCGACTTTGGCATGTACCTTCAATCCAGGAATACTATATATGATCCGAATACCGGCCTGTTCCATCCGTTCAGCCGTACTCATATTATTCTCTTCATCAAAACGGGCTTTCAGTTCTACGAAAACAGTCACTTTCTTCCCGTTCTGAGCTGCACTAATCAACGTATTTATCACTGCCGAATTTTCAGCCACCCGATATTGCGTAATCTTGATTTCATCCACCTTCGGGTCAAAAGCCGCTTCCATCAAGAAACGAATCAAATAATCAAAAGATTGATAAGGGAAATGTAACAAGATGTCTCGTTTCTTAACCGCCTTGAATACCGATCCGGTTTCATCCAAAAAAGGAATCCGCATAGGAGCGGGAACAACCTGTTCCAGCACTTTTCCTTTCGGATTTGGGAGTTTTGCCAAATCCTGCAAATTATTATACCGCCCCCCTTGTACCAAATCATCCGAAGTAATTCCAAACGCTTGACAAATAAACTGAAGGAAGTCTGCCGGCATACTGCTGTCATACATAAACCGGCTCAATGCTCCAATCTTGCGCTTCTTCACCTTCTTCCGAATCTTCTCCAACAGATTGCCACCCTTCTCATCATCCAAATAGATATCAGCATCCCGGGATATCTTGATACTATAACAACTCTCTACCACATAACCGGGGAAAACACTCGATAAGTTTGCCCGAATGATATCATCTATAAACATGATATAATGCTTTCCTTCATGTGGAGGAAGTTCTATAAACCGAGGCACTTTGGAATAGGGAATTTTCATCAAAGCATAATGGTACTCCGGAACATAATCCGGTTCTTTCATCCGCTTGCTTTTCTTGCACATGCGAATAACCAAATAAAGACGGCGGTCACGTATAAATGTACGAATATCACCGGCTTGTATCATCACAGGAGAGAGGAAAGGGAATACCTCTTCATTAAAAAAGTTCTGGATAAAAGCTTCATGGAAAGGTTCTGGACTACTATCCTGATACAAATAGATGTTCTCTTGATTCAAAGCCTGCAACACCTTTGAAAAGATCCGGTAATACTCACGCTGTTGCCGATTGACCTCTTCGGTTATCTCAGCCAAGACTTCTTCCGCTTCAGCCCCACTCTCTTCGGTGTAATTCTTTTTCATAATGACTCCCCGATGCTCAGCCACACGTATCTCATAGAACTCTTCCAAGTTAGAAGAATAGATAGAAAGAAATTTAATACGCTCATAGATAGGAAGCGTTTCATCTTCCGCCTCCAAGAGTACCCGATAGTTGAATGACAGCCAACTGATGTCTCGCTTGAAATATTTCCGTACAGTTTCCATCGTATTTGATCTTCGTCCGGTAAATATACTTATTTTCATGGATTCAATCAGAGTTTTTCCTACTTTTGCATATATAATACATTCTTTATGTTAAAAATAGGTTTACTTTCAGATACGCATGCCTGGTGGGATGAGAAATATGCAGAGTATTTCGCCGATTGTGATGAGATTTGGCATGCCGGTGATATCGGTTCGGAAGAGGTTGCCAACAAGTTATCCGCCTTAAAACCTTTGCGAGCTGTTTGTGGGAATATAGACGGATATCCCATACGCATCCAATATCCCTTAGTCCTTCACTTTACGGTAGAGGAGGTCAAAGTGATGATGACACATATAGGAGGTTATCCCGGACGTTATTATCCTGCTATCCGAAAAGAGTTGTATGACAAGCGCCCAGACCTATTCATTGCTGGTCATTCCCATATTCTGAAAGTTGCTTTCGACCAAACACTCAATTGCCTGCATATAAACCCTGGGGCTGCGGGCAAAAGTGGATTCCATCAAGTTAGGACATTAATCCGTTTCGCCATTGATGGCAAACAGATTAAAGATTTGGAGGTCATCGAACTCGGACATCGGTAATTGCTACTTATTCAAGTTCTCGACAAACAGGACTGTACTTTGCAAATATCCAAATTCTTCTTTCAAATAATCACTGAAAATACCCGAATTAAGATTCTCTTCTATTTGCTTCACAGTCCATAATTTACCTGTATCCTTTTTGATTTGTTCAAAAGATTTTTCCGTTTGGATTCGTAAGACGAATAAGCTCACCCAATGCTTTAACTTTTCATTTTCAAATATATAACGAACCAAGAAGCGAGGTTTTAAAGAGTCATCCCCACTAATCATCGTCTGTACAGCCTTCTCCATTGTTTGACTATATTGAAGATAACTACTAAAAGGATAATCAATCTTATCAGGGAAGAATAAAGCTTTCTCTCCTTGATGTACCAAATAAAACATCCCTTTATAAATAACCGCCACACGAACAACCGGTAAAAAATGATCCTTGGGTAAAGAATCACTTACAGAATAAGCCACACGTCCCACTACATTTCCTTTATTATTCAAAACCGGTAACCACATCTCCTTGTCAAGGGCTTTATTCATCCAAAAGAAACGAATCTGTCCATAAACAACAATCAAAACACCTATCCCAAAACCAAACTTCCGATACAAGAAGAGACTAATATCCGGTTCTTTCATACTCTCTGGCAGGATGCCATACAATAGTAATCCGAAAAGATGCAATGTATAAAAAAATTGTATCAGTTTAGCTATATAAAGAGACTCTTCCCACATCAAACGTTGCCATGCCAGCTTATAAGGATTCTCTTTGTTCAATCTTATATGCTGGAAAATCACATTTTTAAAAATCCCAACAAAGAATAAACTCAACACCAATAATATCTCTATGACAAGCGGTAAATAAAGATGCAGAATGAATGAGAACTGGAGAGCTAAAAACAAAGAATAAAGAAGCAACGTTATTCCTACCGGATTTAGAATAAAATAATAGGTATCACGTTTCTTTAAGATTTTAAAAAGACAAAGAGAGATAATCCCCAAACATGCACTTAATACAAAAGAGTAAAAATAGGGCAGATAGTTGTCAAGAAACATTAACAACAACAAAGGGATTAATCCCATAGCCTGATTTACTACACCTTTTTTCACGCTACCCATAACAAATAAATCCTATCAAATGATTTACGATTCAGACATGTTTTTCTGCATGATAGGAAGAACGTACTAATGGAGCACTTTCCACATGCTTAAAACCTTTATCCAAAGCAACTGTTCTATACATAACAAATTGTTCCGGAGAAACGTATTCCTTTACCGGAATATTTTTCCGACTGGGTTGTAAATATTGACCAATAGTCAAGACAGAACCCCCCACTGCTCTAACATCATCCATCAATTCATACACCTCTTCGATCGTCTCACCTAACCCAACCATGATACCGGTTTTAGCAACCACACCTTGTTCCGCTATATGCTTCAAAACAGAAAGACTGGTTTCATATTTGGCTGCACTACGAACTTCCGGAGATATCCTCCGTACAGTTTCCATATTATGGGATATAATTTCCGGAGCCGCACCTATTACTTTATCAACCAACTCCAAACGTCCTTGAAAATCAGGAATTAACACCTCTACTGTCGTTTCAGGATTTACCTCTTTTACCACCCGTATCGTTTCAGCCCAATGTTGTGCTCCTAAATCAGGCAGATCATCTCGGTCAACAGAGGTTATCACTGCATGTTTCAATTGCATGAGACGAATGCTTTCCGCTACATTGGCCGGTTCTTTCGGGTCTAACGGGAGCGGTTTACCTGTCAATGTATTACAGAAACGGCAAGAACGGGTACAAATATCCCCTGCAATCATGAACGTAGCAGTTCCTCGACTCCAACATTCCCCCATATTGGGACACTTGCCACTGGTACAAATCGTATGTAAACAGTGATTTTCCACAATACTTTTTGTTCGAGTAAACTGTTCATTTCCCCGAAACCGGATTTTCAACCAATCCGGCTTTCTTACATGCTCCGACATTATAAATTATCAAATAAGAAATTAGACATCCGAGTATACAAATGATAACGGGTATTTCCCCCATAAATGCTATGGTTTCGATCCTTATACACCTGCATATCAAACTGCTTTCCGGCTTGCACCAATGCCTCAGCATAATCCATTGTCTGTTGGAAGTGTACATTATCATCGGCAGTACCATGTACCAACAACAATTTTCCCTGCAAATCTTTAGCCAAACGGATCGGTGATGTTACGGCATAACCCTCAAAATTTTCTTTTGGAGTACGCATGAAACGTTCTGTATAAACCGTATCATAATACTTCCAATCCGTAGGAGGAGCTACCGCTATACCAGCTTTAAAAGTACCATTTCCGACACTCATTGCCATCAATGTATTATAACCACCAAAGCTCCATCCCCATATAGCCATACGGTCTTTATCCACAAAAGGTAACTTAGCCAACGCATGAGCAGCCTCTACCTGGTCTTTGGATTCCAATACACCCATCTTCAAATAAGTACATTTACGGAAAGCCTCACCACGTGCACCGGTACCACGTCCATCCACACAAACCGTAATGATACCTTTTGTAGCCAGATATTGTTCCCAATCAAAGCTATACGCATCTAATGCTTTCTGTGAATTTGGGCCACTGTATTGGAACATCAATACCGGATACTTCTTTGATTCATCAAAATCTATCGGCTTCACAATCCACGCATTCAGTTCAATATCAGAGGCAGTATGTAACTTGATAAATTCTTTCTTTGCATAAGTATAACCGGCCAACTTTTCATTAAGACGGGCATTATCCTGCAAAACACGTAACACCTTATTTGCCTTCGTTTCATTGACCGTAATCTTCATCGGTGTATTTGCATTGGAATATTTGTTTACATAGTAAGCATAATTACTGCTGAATACAGCATTGTTTGTACCCTCTTGCTTGGATAGTTTGGTTTTAACCCCCTTAGCATCCACTTTATAAATAGCACGACGCATCGGGCTCTCTTCTGCCGATTGATAATAAACAGTCTTTGTCGCCTCATCATAACCTAAAAAGGCAGTCACATCCCAATTACCTTTGGTTACTTGACGTTGCAAGACACCAGTTGGAGAATACAAGTAAATATGTGCGTAACCATCTTGCTCATTCACGTAAGAGAAACAGTTATCATAGAAATGGATCGAGCTTAACCACTCTGAATCCACATACGCTTTATTCTCATCACGCAAAATCAAGCGGAACACCCCGCTTTTAGGATTTGCATAATACATATTAAAGATATTCTGATGGCGGTTCAACGTCATTACCGCCAACTGATCGGAATTATTTGTAAAGGCAATCCGAGGAATATAACTATCCTCTTCGATTGGAACATTCAAGGTCTTTGTATCCTTAGTCATCACATCATACGCATGTAGCGTGACCTTGGAATTTTTTTCTCCTGCTTTCGGATATTTGTAATTGTAATACTCCGGATACAAACCATCTCTATACATCTGCATGGAGAATTGCGGGACTTCCGATTCATCAAAACGGACAAAAGCCAATTGCTGGCTATTCGGAGACCAAGCCATCAAATTTGTAACCGAAAACTCCTCTTCATATACCCAATCGGTTATACCATTCAATATTTTATTCAATTCACCATCTTTGGTCACTTGAACTTCCGTATCAAAATCAAACTTACGAATCCAAATATTATTATCACTCACATAAGCGACCATTCTGCCATCCGGAGAGAAGGTCGGAATCATTTGCTTGCTTTTGGAATCAGAAAGTGGCTTCACATAATTACGGCGTACATCATAATTATAAACATTCGCACGGAAAGAGCGGCGATAGATACGTTCGGTATCCCGCCAAACCAAAATATGATGTCCCGTACTGCTGATGGAATATCCTTCAAAAGTATCAAACGTACATTCACGCGCCTTTTGGGTATTAAACAAAGTGTCTACCGGATTACCCGTACGATAAGAGTACTTGATAATCATATTACGGGCGTCATTCATGGCTGTATAATGTTCTCCATCCGGTAATGAGCGCATCTCCCCAGTATTTGTTACTTGAGAAAAACGGCCATCTGTGATTTCTTTAAGCTCAACACGTTTTCCACCATTTTGAGCATAAGTTTCCCCTGCTAACAAGAGAGAAAGCAAAGTTGCTGCAATATAAAACTTTCTCATTTATAATTTGTTTTTCTAATTTATTCCGTGATATAATATATGTGCAAAGTTAGTACATTCTATCAAATATGATTGAATTTAGAAAAGTATTAAAGGTTATTTATATAGAATAAATGGTTATAAATCTCTTTTCACAAAATTATCCGCAACCCTATATGGTTCTTTTACGATTATAAACTACCTTTGTCTGCATGGAAACAAATAAAGCCTATCGTGATTTCAGCCAATTCTTAAAAGAGGCATTCCCTTACAAAGTTCAAAAAATATCCATCAATGCCGGATTTACCTGCCCTAATCGTGACGGGACAAAAGGGTTCGGTGGTTGTACGTATTGCAACAACCAAACCTTCAGTCCGGAATATTGCCATACGGAAAAAAGTGTAAAGGAACAATTAGCAGAAGGAATTCGGTTCTTCTCCCGCAAATATCCGGAAATGAAATACTTGGCCTACTTCCAAGCTTACACCAACACTTACGACAAGATTGACAAGTTGATTGCCAAATATGAAGAGGCTCTCTCCTTCCCTGATGTTGTCGGCCTAATTGTTGGTACTCGTCCGGATTGTATGCCGGATGAGTTATTGGATTATTTCACCATGCTTTCCCAAAAGAGATTTGTCATGATCGAATATGGTTTGGAAAGCACTTTGGACCGTACGCTTATCCGTATCAATCGGGGACATACGCATGCCGAATCGGAAGAGGCTATACGACGGACAGCCGGACGAGGCATCCATACCGGCGCCCATCTGATTTTAGGGCTACCCGGGGAGAACCGAGAAGAGATCTTACATCACGCTGATATACTCTCGGCATTACCTATCACGACTCTCAAGCTACATCAATTACAACTCATCCGTAACACCCGCATGGCGAAAGAACAGGAAGAACACCCCGAACAGTTCCATCTTTATACCGCCGATGAATACATTGATTTAGTCATTGATTTCATTGAACGATTAAATCCTAATATTGTGGTTGAACGGTTCGTTTCCCAATCACCTAAAGAGCTACTGATCGCTCCTGATTGGGGACTAAAAAACTTTGAATTTACAGCCAAAGTAAATAAACGCATTGCCGAACGAAAAACTTATCAGGGTCGTTTATTTATTTAACACCCTATATTTGTTTATTCACATGAACTTTCGTTTATTTGCCGACTTATTTTGAAACACTATATATATGGAACGTAAGAATCAATATCAAGGCTTAACTAAACAAGAAGTAGAAGAGAACAAACGCCTTTATGGAGAAAACATCCTTACCCCTCCGGAGAAAGCCTCTTTATGGAGTCAATTTCTGGAAAAATTCGATGATCCTATTATCAAAATTTTGTTAGTAGCTTGGGGATTATCCATGATTATTGCCGGTGTCCACTGTTGGGGACCGGAGGCAAAAGGGTTCACCGCCTTTCTTGAACCCATTGGTATCTTCTTTGCAATCATGTTAGCATCGTGTGTCGGCTTCTTCTTTGAAGTAAAAGCCAACCGTGCTTTTGAAGTATTAAACACTGTCAATGATGATATTTTAGTCAAGGTCATCAGAGAGGGACATATCTGCCAAATTCCTCGCAAAGAGGTGGTAGTAGGTGATATTGTCGTCTTAGAGACAGGAGAAGAGGTTCCGGCCGATGGTAAACTATTGGAAGCAGTCTCTATGCAAATCAATGAATCTACCTTAACCGGGGAACCTATTATCAGCAAAACCACGAATGAGGCAGATTTTGACAAAGATGCCACCTATCCATCCAATGTTGTAATGCGTGGGACAACAGTTGTGGACGGTCATGGTGTGATGCAAGTGGAAAAGGTTGGTGACCAAACCGGTTACGGTAAAGTATATGAAGGCTCTCAAATAGATAATAACATAGACACCCCACTGCAAATGCAGTTAGCCGGATTGGCCAATGTAATCAGCAAAGCCGGTTACACGATTGCAGCTATTACATTTGTTGCCTTATTGACCAAAGTGTTATTATCCTCTTCCGGCATGCCTATCATGGATATAATTTCGCAAATTCTAAATATTTTCATGGTAGCCGTAACACTTATCGTAGTATCCGTTCCGGAAGGATTACCTATGAGTGTAACTTTAAGTTTGGCTCTTAGCATGAACCGGATGTTGAAAACCAACAATCTTGTCCGTAAGATGCACGCATGCGAAACAATGGGAGCAACCACGGTTATCTGTACTGATAAGACAGGAACACTCACTCAAAACCAAATGCAGGTACACGAAACCCGGTTCTACAACTTGAAAGACCAACAATTGGGCGAAGACGAACTGAGTAACCTTATCAAAGAAGGTATATCAGTCAATTCCACTGCCTTCTTGGATTTTTCAGAAGATAAGATAAAAACGTTAGGAAATCCAACTGAGGCCGCTCTATTGTTATGGCTGAACAATCAACAGGAGAACTACCTTACATATAGGGAAAATGCACGTATATTGGATCAATTAACCTTCTCTACTGAGCGGAAATATATGGCAACAGTCGTGCAATCGCCATTGATAGGGAAACGGGTTCTATATGTGAAAGGGGCACCTGAAATAGTCTTGGCCAACTGTAATCGTGTCGCAATGGGAGACACTTACCAAACCGTAGAAGAGAGTCAGTCTGTCATCGAAAAGCAGTTACTGGACTATCAAAACCAAGCGATGCGAACATTGGGATTTGCTTATCAAATATTAGATGACAACCAAGAGGCCTCTTTCTTTGTCAACGGCCGCCTACACAATACAGACCTTACCTATGTAGGGATTGTTGCTATATCCGACCCTGTACGTGCAGATGTTCCGGCAGCAGTACAAAGCTGTTTGGACGCCGGTATCAACATCAAAATCGTGACAGGAGACACACCGGGAACAGCAAAAGAAATCGGTCGACAAATTGGTATTTGGAATACGGAAGATACTGACCGTAATATCATTACCGGTCCGGGATTTGAAGCATTAAGCGATGAAGAGGCATTGGATCGTGTATTAGATTTGAAGATTATGTGCCGTGCTCGTCCGACTGACAAACAACGATTGGTTCAACTTCTCCAACAGAAAAACGCGGTTGTAGCTGTAACAGGCGATGGGACAAATGATGCTCCGGCATTAAAAGCAGCACAAGTTGGTTTATCCATGGGAGACGGTACATCTGTAGCGAAAGAGGCAAGCGATATTACCATTATCGACAATTCATTCAGTAGCATTACCCGTGCAGTCATGTGGGGACGCTCTTTGTATCGAAACATCCAAAAGTTCCTGTTGTTCCAATTAACAATCAATGTGGCAGCCTGCTTCATTGTCCTATTAGGTTCCTTACTGGGAGCAGAATCTCCTTTGACCATCACCCAAATGCTTTGGGTCAATTTGATTATGGATACATTTGCAGCCGGAGCATTGGCCTCTCTCCCTCCCAACGAACGTGTGATGAAAGACCAACCTCGTAAAAGTGGTGAAGGAGGAGATTTCATCATTACCCGTCCGATGGCTTATAACATCTTTGGAGTAGGTTTAACCTTTGTAGCAATACTTATCGGGCTGTTACTGTATATCCAAACACAAGAAAGCTTATCTCCCGAAAAGCATGAATACTTCCTGTCTTGGTTCTTCAGCTTCTTTGTAATGCTTCAATTCTGGAATATGTTCAATGCAAAAGCCTTTATGGAAGGCCGTTCAGCCTTTGCAAACTTAAAAGAGTGCAAAAGCTTCCTATTTGTCGCATTACTCATCATCATCGGACAATACCTAATTGTGACCTTCGGAGGAGAGATGTTCAGTGTTACTCCATTAACATGGAAAGATTGGGGAATCATCATCGGCTCGACTTCACTTGTCTTATGGATCGGAGAATTCGCCCGCCTAATCAGCAGAGTAAGAAAAGCCTAAAAAGATTGTAAGAAGTTCTAAAAAACACCGATTTATTAACATTCAAATTTAAAAGTGCCCCCGAAAGTTTTTTATCTAACTTTCGGGGGCACTTCGATTTTAAGACATCTTCATCTTTCTAAATTTCTATTTATTTACAACTTTATATGTCTTATTTCCACATTTAACAATCATTATGCCCTTTTCTTTCAATAAATATTGAGTATAATCGCTATCTATCAATCCTTTATGCACTAAGTGTCCATTGATTGAATAAATATAATAAGGTTCTCCTACTATTTGCCCTTTTAACACTAAATTATTATTTTCAACATATACAACCTTTGTATTCGATACATCCTCAATGGCTGTAGCAGGACTTTTCTCTACAAGAACGATTGTATTATCTTGTAATTTTAATTCCCATTTTTCATTTACAAAATAAATATGAGATAAATCCTGTTCCGTCAATTTATATCCATTATGTCCCTCAGCAATAACTGTTCCATTGACAAATACATTTACAATAATTGTCAAATAAATTGTATACTCTAATTTAGAAGTTATCAATAATTTTGCAGGGGGCAATAAGGCTAATGGACCATTAATTTGAACACCTCCGTTTATTATAATATTCACCCATGTATAAAAATCAAAGACATTATTTCCATCTATTATTCCATTATTAATAAAGATAGTTGAACCATCCCCATTAAATATACCGCCCATTTGTAAACCTGTATTGTCATATATAGAACCTCCATTCAAAGTAAAGCTTGATCCTCCGTTATTAACAATAACTCCAATTGTTCCGCTATTACCATAAATTAAGCCTCCATTAATAATTAAAGTTCCATTATTAAAGAATGCAGCACCTTGTGTTCCATAATTTTCAGTAATTGTACCTCCTGACATTACAACACGACCTCCTATAGGGATATAAACAGCTCCTCCATATAAACCATTACCCGAACCATTTTTAATTATAGTTGTTCCCGTAATATAAACTGTACCTCCGGCTTTTATCAAACTATTAGGAAAATCACGTTTTCCTCCATCAATCGTCACATTCTCAAAAACGACACTAGCACCTTCAGCTACATCAAACATAGTTCCGTCATAAGATGCATCTACGCCTGTTCCACGAACAAAAGTTCCACCAACAATACGAATATGCATATTAACATATATTCTTATTTTTGGGAAAACACCCAATGTAATACCATCATTAACTCCACCACCTAAAATAATATCAATAGGTTCTTTTTCTGTACCTGTTGTTCCTTTTTCAACTAAACCATCCAAGAAATCTTGCAAATCATCACCATTCTTAATCTCATCTTGAGAACTTGAACCTTTTTCTTTTAAAACAAAAGCATTATCCTTCAATTCAAGTTCCCATTTATCACTCTCATAATGACACATAGACAGATCTTTTTCTGTCAATTCATAACCTTGCCAACCTTTAACAATTGCAGTACCTGTAATTAATTTATTCTCATAATAAGAAGAATGTTTTATGTTTATTTTATTTTTGAATTCACCAAACCTATAAATAAATGCATTCTCTCCCGCTAATATAAAAGAGGATACATTTGTTGTATTTTGTAAAATCACATTAGAAGACACAGAAATAAAACCAGGTATTCCATTCTCAAAATTCTGAATCCATCCTGTCTCAAATCGAATAATACTATTATTAGTATTATTATCAACTATATAAACATCTAAAATATCCACATCATTTGCAACAACCAATGAAAGACAACGATTGTTTGAAATAATTCCCCCATTTATTTTGACATAAAAATCAGACAAATAAGGATCTGTATTACTTATTATATCAGAAAGAGGTACAATATTATTTGTTATCTGTCCTCCATTCATAATAACAGAACAGGAATGAACAGGCATACTTGCACTGTAAGCACATATTAAGCCTGCATGATTATCATTTACTCTATGATTTTTAATCAATGTCCCTTCATTTATCTTTAAAACACTTTGATTATATAAAACAATAGGAGATTTTAATATTTCTGAATCTGAATAATTAGAAAAGGCAAAAGCATTTCCATCAAAATTAATATTCTCCAAAGTGACACAAGCACCATTCAAAACAAACAATTCACCTAAATACCCGGATGCTCTTTTCAAAGTTCCACCACCAGTTAGTTTTATACCTTTATTTTTAATTTCTATTTTACTATCAAGAAGAATCTCACCCGACACTTTTATTTCAGTAGGAGATTCACACGTTCCTGTGGCATTCTCTATTGCTTCAATAAAATCCTTTTGTGTATTAATTTCATCATCAGCCTTTCGAATAAGAACATGACTATTCTCTAAAATTAATTTATATTTTCGATTAGTCTGTAACCGTATTTTCTGTAAATCGGCTTCTGTTATCTCATAACCATTACTTGTCATTAACACCGCTCCATCATAATCTATATACTTAGGCGAAGCACCAGGTGCTGTGCTCATTATTGCTAAGTCATTCAACCATACAGTCATCTCATTCTTCAATGCCGAAGATAATTTTATTATCTTATCTTTTTCATAACAAACATCATAAAACCAAGCATCACCTGACATCTCAAAATCATTATAAGATCTCACACATCCTATATGTCCTCCCTTAAAAATCATTTGTCCATTATTCTCAACTGTAGATTCTACAATAATACCTCCGGTCATTTCAAATATTCCTTTAGAAGAAACCGTAACTGCACGTCGATTGTAATAAGAAGTACTAAAAAGATAAGAGTTACCATTAGAAAAAACATTATGTATTCTTCCTGATGAAATACTTAACTTTCCATGATCAACTAAGACCAATTCCAATTCAGAATCCACCATATATTTCTCATTATACTCTTTTGCTCCGGACAATTCAGCCCCATCTCCCAAATCTACAGAACTATTATTGGTAATAACCAACATGGCACTATCTTTCAGGTGTTCAGTTCTTAATAATGTTCCATTAATAAATTTAAACTTTCCTCCATTTCGAACATATAATGGACGTGTTCGTTCTAACGAAGAATAGTTTGATAAATCAACAACCGTTACCTCATCCGAACGCAATAACCCTTTGCTATCCAATAATTCTTGCAAATCATCCTTTGATTGCCCCCAAATACAACATGTAAAAAAAGAGAGTAATAATCCTACGTAAAATTTTCGCATAACAATCTTGTAGTTTATTGTCCGCAGCTCCCGAACCGGACGGTTCTATAAAAAGGAATATACATATACAAAAAGCGCGGGATCTGTACCTGTTACTTATCCCACGTTCCAGGCCTTCGCATTGCCTACTATACAAGGATAAGCAACGCAGAAGCCCACGCCGATATGAAATACGACCTTATACCTTTTGAGGTATAAAGCATATATACACATCCCGTAGACATCTACTGCTGCCCTGCCTCCTTGTATAGTTCTAAAGTTGCGAAGTTTGGAACATAGAAGACAAGACGTCAAGTAAACGCCTTTCACATATATGTCTGCTCCCACCCTAATAAATCGGCATGGGAACACAGCAAAGATATAGTTTTTTTTATTGCAAATAAAAAATATTAAAAAAAATATTAAATCAAGAAAGATTAAGAAAAGCCTAAAATGAGTTAGATTAACAATAAAAACGGGAACTATCTTCAACCGACAGGCATCGATTTAAAAGTTTCTGCCTATGAAACTCGGAGTTTCAGGTGAGAAACTAAAAGTTTCATCGGATGAAACTTTCTTTTACTTGGCATATAAAAAAAGCATGTGCAAGGGAGGCTTTCCCTTTACACATGCTTTTTTTTATCAACTATCTCTATAAGGATTTATCGGGGTTGATGCATCATATAGTTTTCGATAAGGGTGGCCATCTCCTGTACCGGTACTTTCTCTATTAAACGGAGATGTTTTCCTTTTTCATCTGGCACCCAATCATTCGCACCTTCATCATTGATGATACGAACTGTACCACGTTCGACCGTATAAAAGGGTTCATATCCTTTTATAGCGACCAACACTGCGGTCTGATCCCAACTCATCCGTCCATTAAAATCTCCCTCTGCCAAACAAAGTGAATAGGTCTCTTTGACAGGACTACCCTCCACATTCATTTGCGTCACCTTTTTACCGGTAAGAATCTTTTCCCCGATCTCAAATCCGCTACAGACAATCTCGGTAGGCCATTGTCCAAAGACGACTTGGGAGGCAGGCGTATCGCAATACACGTTGAATTCCTTGCCTTTGGGAAATCCGGCAGCCATGGAGACGAGTCGCTTTACCTTCCGGGCAACTAATTCTTTTCCTGTAAGCGGACTATATTCATCACCCTCGGAAAGCAAAAGGTCTTTCAGATTGGTAAAGAAACCAATGGTACAGATAACCACACTGCTATCCGGTTGCCGACTTAATACCTGACGATACACCTTCACCGCATCAGGCGCATCGGATGTCTGCCTTGTATGATGGGGATAATGGGCAGGCAATGCCTCTGTCCACTTAATCTTATGATTGCTTGTCATGCTTACCCCTCCTTCACTTTTAGGTGCACCGACAGGAAGGTTCGGACGTTTGAAATAGGTATTCAGTACCTCTATGCAGGGGATTACCCGTTCATCTTTATTGGAAGACAAGGTCGCCAATACATTCACTTGTCCGCTATCCGCCAAAGCATGCATAAGAGCCACCGCCCCCACATCATCATAATCAGGGCCTAAGTCGGTATCCAGGATTAAATGAACAGGTTCCATACGATCAGTATGGCTACTCGCACAACCAATCAATAAGGCTGTTAAACAGATCCATAAAGAGAACTTTTTCATACACGATTATTTAAGATTATTACTGAGCCAAGGAGAAACGCAGACTGATTCCATAATTGGAATTGGAAGTCGGATATGACGCATTCGAAATCAACGGTTGATTGATTTGAAGATCATAAAACGCTCGAATGGTCAACGCACGACTTAATCCATAATCGGCCGAGAACTGAATGGTCTTTGCAACATTCCCGCTGGTTGCTTGCGTCAATTCCGTATCAATCTTACGAATCAATGATTGCATCTTATTATAAGAGAAGTCCAATCGAACTGTCAAGTCGTTACTGAAGTCGCGAGTCTTCTTCATCTTCAACACCTTGTTAAACTCAGCAAACTTATATCCGATACCAATCGTAACCTTATTGGACAACGCTTCCACCAATTGATAAGAGGTTGTATTCAGGCTCAAATTACGTGTGGTAGAATAATCCGCACGAACTGTTATGTTATTCAACAATGTCGCATCAGCACCGAACAACGGATTAAACGCCTCTGTCAAACTAACGGAAGAGATGTCATACGGAGATGATGGTGTCGGGTTATCATTCAGAATAGACTGGATATAACCTAACCCGTCTTGCCCTGCATCTACCCAGTTCAAGAAAGAGGAGAAGGCTCCCACTGTATAAGAGCAACGATATTGATGACTCAGTGTCACACTCTTGAAATATTTTTTAATCGCCGGGATACGGCTCAAGCCGTCATACGTGATACGCCAGTTTGGAAGCATGCTTTTCAATGAAGGGAAAGCAGTCAGCCCAACCTTATTCGGGTCTTTTCCTGTATAAGCAGCCAAGAATGCCGGGATCAAAACATCCGGTGAATTTCGATTGATACCGTTCTCATTGTTCGCCCCCGGGTTATATGGTTTACCTCCCAACCCCTGTTCACGGATAAATCCTTCATTCGGGTAGGTCAATCCGGCATATTGGTTTTCATAACGTTGCGCAATGATTTCCCTATGAGCCAAAAACTTGTCAAACGCTTTTGATGAATAATTGTTCATGGCATTACCACTACCTCCGAATGCACTACTTAGGGCAATTGTCGTCATCGTAAAGTTTCCACCCATAATCTCCGGCATTCCTTCATACATATATTGTATTTCTGTATTCCGGGTATCGTTACGCAAGGCATTCAAATCAATCTTCAATCCAGGGATCGGTTCAAGGTTCGCCCGTATCGTCAGGTTCTTCGTTCCGGTTATCACTGCCGGATTCAAGTTATTTTCCGTACTTTCAACCAACCACCCCCTTTCGGATGCCTCATCAATATAGCTACGGTTGACACTACCAAATGCAAATCCTAAACCAGGAGATAGCCCGACCGTAGAACGTCCTTGACCGAAAATATCTCCAATCTCCGGACGGAATCCCGGCAACATCATACCGGCTGAATTGGTAAACTGGAAGTTCACACGACGAACCATCATCAAGAAACGGGTTCCATATTCCGCAGCTTGGTTCAAGAAATTCTCTGCTGGAGCAGCACCCGGCACGATCGTCAACTTCAAATGAGCGGTATCTTGGTTGGTAATCATGACCTGTGCTAAGTTTATCGGTTTATAGTTGACCTTATAGACACGTCCGTCTGCTCCACGGGCGGTGATATATACCTTCTTCGTGAACATTCCATGCTCAACCACCGTTCCGCTATCCGGGTTCAACGTAATCTCTTTCTCCAACTTAACCTTTTTCTTCTTTTCATTTTTTCTCGCCGTATTCCGAGTGTTACCAAACTTCTGGTTTATTTTCTTCAGATACTTATTCTTATTATAAAGAGACTGGAAGTTCAAACCAGCCTGGACATCAAACTGACGTTGATTTTTAATCGTGTTTCCTAATTCTATATCTTCACTGATATTGGCACCACGTTCCCAATTATAGGTCGCATTATAACTCATGGAGGCATTCGTCCAATCCAATACCGGAATCAGTTGCAACGGTAATTGCCAAGTGGCCATAAACTGCTGGTCATACTTCATCGGCGTACCTAAATCAGCCAAACTTCTCTTGACAGAATCTTTCCATAACTGATAATCATCCGGATTAAGTTCTTTGTTTACCTGCACATACGGTTCTTCGATACGGGCGTTTGTTCCTGAGCTGAAGGTGATATTCAAGTTGTTGGTAAATGCCCAATTCAGACTAAACGCACGATCCCAATAGAAATTCTGGCTGAATGTAACCGGAATATCATTAGTGACACCGGTTGTCAATCCGGTCAAATCACGCAACTTTATTTCATAATAATTACGCATCATTGCCGTCTGGAAGTTGATAGAAGGCGCCAAGTTAAAGGCCAACTGCTTCGCATAACGTGTATAGCCGTTGTTCTTCTTCAATATCTTATCGAACGGTTTCAGCGGCTTCATGTACGGAATATAATTATAGGCGAAATTGGCACGTGTATCCTTGGTCGTTTCATACTCCGTTTCCGGGTTCTTTTTATCATTCACGCTATATGAATATCCAAACGAGAAATTGGCGGGGTCATAAGGCATCGGGTTCTTACTCTTTATATTTACCCGCACATTATTAAAAGAGACACTCTTGATGACTGTCCGGTCTTGAGAATAGTTACGGATAGAATCCTTTTCCTCCTTCGTCTCCGCAGTATCAATCGCATCTTTCAATTCCACATCTTGATCCAACGGATTATACTTCGGAGCATAAGTCTCCTTAGAATAAGCATAATAGAACGGGATACTCACCTGAGCCTTTTCCGGGAATAACTTCCCTAATTCGATGGAAGTTGCCACACTATACTGCTTGAAATCTTCCATGCGCCGTTCATTCAACGATTGATCCAAAGCCCCGAATCCGGCCGTCTCAATACGCCCTGAAACATTCACCGTACCTAAATCAGAAAGAGCTACGTTCAAATTGGCATTAGCCGCCCAACCTCCATCTTCTTTAAAGTCGGTCAAGCGCAATTCGTTCACCCAAACCTCCCCACTCTTGATGTCTCTTGAGTTATTACGCACACCGATCATAATCGTTTTAACTTCAGACAAGGTCGGATTTCCTTTTATACGGATCGTATTCCGCTCATTATCCGGGTCTCGACTTGAAAAGACGGATTGGAAAGAGACCCCATTTTCTCCGGCACGTTTCTGCCGGTTACGTTCCAATTTCAATTCTGTCAAGACCTCCAAACGGAAGTTCAACATATTCTCTGCCGGCCAAACGATCTCCTGGTCACTTGAATTGTTCTTGCTATATTCCCCATGAGGTGTCAATTTCAACGGCACTTCATATTCATAATAGTTGTTCCGGTAGTCCGAACCCATACGAATAAAGACAGACAAATCTCCATTGCCTAAATTATAAATATCCAACTTTGGCGCTTCAGCGTGCGTAAACAATTGCAAACGTTTATATTGACGCAGGTCATAATTGGTATTCTTATAGATAGCCCGTGCATCCATCGCGGCCAAATCTGTCACTTTCAACGAAATAGACTGTTCATTTTCTTGACGGATCTGTGGCTGGCTTGGGTCTAACACACGTGTCACACCCGGAGGTAAAACATAATTAACCGGATCACGATCACTGTTTTCTTCTATATTCAATGTTGCCACCTCTAATTTTCCTTTTACAGCAGGAGGCATTTTCGGATCGGAAAGATCCTGCTCATACGACCTCCATTCACCACGAACCAACTGTAACGTACCAAAACGTAAGATGACAGGTTCCCTAAATCCCGTCATATACATACGCATGAAACGGATCGTTTTAAAGTCATTGATAGCTCCTACCCGGCGTTGGTACTGCTTGATAGGTATCTTGAACTGATACCAATTCACAGATGTCTTTTCACCATTTGCCAAAGTGACACGTGCCGTACGTTTGTCCGAAATGAAATTCTCCCCGACAACCGTATCGCTTGGAGTAAGAGACACCTTGTATTCAAAGTATTTCTCATTCTCATTCAATGTGTTATCTTGATTAAGATCTTCCACATCTGGAACTGTCTTGGAAGAGGTACTATACCTTTCTTCTGAATCATTGATATCTTTGGAGTTACCTTCCGTACCATTATAACGTTTATAACGACCTAAGATATCAACCTCCTCTGCATCATAATCAGAACCACGGAAATAATGAAACTTATCTCCGGCCGGGTCAAAGAATGGAGAAAGTCGTAATGGGTCATTCTCCATACTATCAAGAACCATAGGACTTAATTTCAAACGTAATTTATCCAAATATTCTTGATAAGTCGGATAAGCTTTTTCTTCTTCCGAAGATAAACCATTCAAACCCACATCCTGCAATGCACGAGCACCGGCTGTATTATCAAAAGCATATACCGTACTTTGCTGTTTAGGGATTTTACCCCAAACAGTATATTCAAACTTAGTCGTATCTCCATCGATTGGTAATCCATTTTCAAAAAATTTCTTTTCATCCTTTAGAATATCTTCTGAAATTTCACCTAAGTTGAAATACAACTCTCCCCCTGTGGCCTGAGGATTATCAATGAAAGGATCCAATACCCAAAACTCTATATATTCCACATTTGCCGTTTCAAAATCACTCTGTTCGATACGGCGCATCATACCCCCAAAACGCTTTTCCGGATTTTGTAATGTACCATCCGGATTAATATAATCCGCATCCAAGTTATACGGACCACGTTCATTCGGATAATAAGCCAAGTTCAATACATTCAAAGTATTACTTTCACTCATCGTCTGCTGGCGTTCCGGGAACAACTCATTCGACTGTATCGCACGTACATAATGATTCGACAAATCGTCTTTGGTTATATACTTAGGGCGCAAGGATGAATTTTGTCGAGTAAACAGACCATCAATCCGATACCAAGCCAATAGTGCACGACTTTTACCATAATCAATATTATTCACAAGTTCTGCACCGGGGAATAACTGATTTCCATCATTGTAAGGAACACTTGACAACTGCCAAGGATAAGGGTCTGTTAAATCAATATTACTCTGAGTCGATTCAAAATCATCCAAATAGGAATATCCCCCTGTATTTTTATTTTCATAATGACCGGCTATCAAATGGGCAAACTCCGCATTGAAAGAAATCTGGCTCGGTTTACTCAATGTCAATAACGGTAACTTGTCAAACATATTGGTCAACCACTGACTTTCCCCCTTATAGGACATATTCGCTCCCCATAAAGTATTTTTGATTGCCTCATCACCCATTACGGTTTTGGTTGTAAGAGGCATCTCCGACATATGCATGATGGTTGTCCCGATCATAAAGTTCGGATTAAACTGGTAGTTCAAATCCAACCCCATCATGGTTTTACGTTGCATATTATAAGCTGTCTGGTTTTCCAATGAGACACTGACAGGAGTACCTGATGCTATAATGCTTTCGTTCAAAATAGTCACGACTCCGGAGGTATAATCTACCGTATAATCCACATTTTCCGTCAAGATTGCTCCTCCGGCTGTCACCTTTACGGAACCTCTTGCCACATTGGAAGCTCCTAACTGTATCTCAGCTCCTGAAGAGGCTTTATACTCCCCTTGCAGGATAAACTTATTCTTTTCCGCAATCTGACGTGCAATGGTAAGCGTAGAATCATACAATTCTTGGAAAACATACTTATCTGCAATTGCATCATTATTAATCTGTTTCCTTAGATAAGAGCCAAATGGTTCTACAGATGGGAAAATGATCTTTCCATTTTCTGCAAGAACGGTATATCCATCCACAAAGTCGAAAATACCATCGGCATGACGTTCGTTATTAGAGTCAAGGTTATCCAAATTCAATACTCTCAATAGAATCTGATTGGCAATAGCTCCTTCTGGAAGATAGTTGACATAAGTACCTGTCGTATCACTCTGGTACATGACATTCAAACGGAATTTTTCTTTCTGTACCGAATAGGCACCCAAAGAATAGACGTTCTTCATCATCAAATCCCAGAATGGCATATTGGGAGACATAGAAGTACCTTTCAACAACTTCACATACAAACAGGCATTAGCCGAAGAGGGATTATCTGTTGAAAATTCACCAACTTGATAGGTTTGTCCGTCCGAATAGGTAAAATTGTAGGCTACAGCCAACACCTCATCTGCCTGTAATTGTGTTTTCAATGAGATATATCCAAGCTGAGTATTGATCGAATACTCGGAAGGATCCAATAGGCGGGCACTTTCCACCTTTTCATATTCCAATCCATTGACAAAATCATTGCCGATGGCTTGGTTCACCGTACTAATGTCACGAGCAGCCGCATATTGCTGAGTCAAAACGTTATACAACGTATTGGTATTATTATAAGGGATAGGCTTAGTGCCCGAAGGAGAAACAGCCACCTTGTTATAGATATGTACCTGTTCATGTTCGGCCAAATCTGAAAAAGCGACAATATTACGTGATTGGTCATAATTGCTTCGTTTATTGGTAATCCATACCTCGATCTTGTTTATCTTCACTGGAGAAGAAATGGATGGCAGATTCTTTACCGCCTCATCATATCGGTCACGGAAATAATGGGACAAGAAGAAGTGGCGGTTCTCATCATATTGGTCAACAGTCAACTCAAAAGGCTTAGTCTGTACTCCCCCTTTGGAACTAACCGTTTTAGATTCCGATTCCTGCTGAGCAAATAGAGCATTCACTCGTAACTTGCCAAATTGCAAATCAGCCTTCATACCAAACAAAGCCGCCCCACCATTAATCAAAGAATTGCTGGTGGTCATACTCACGTTACCGGCCTCCAATGATTTGATGATTTCATCTTCCTCACCGGTATAAGCGAGTTTAAGTTTCTTGGAATCAAAGTCGAAAGAGGTTTCGGTATTATAATTCATATCAAAATTCACCTTCGTTCCAACCGATGCCTGCACGTTCAGCTGCACATTCTCATCGAAGTTGAAAAAGGTGCGGTTCCGTGCTCGCTCCGGTAACGAGGGATTTTTTGTCTTGTTCTGTTTCAATCCTATCTCAACGGATGCAGAACCTTGGGTTCTCACACGTACTCCCCCCGGACCAAAGATACGTTCCGCAGCTCCAATATTAAACTGCATATCTGTTAAATTGAACTCCTTGTTCATCGCCTTCTGAAATTCCTCTTCATTCTTCTGACGATAATAGGATTGGATTGATTTCTGGAAACTGTAATCTTGATACTCTTCCGGTGTCAACAAGATTGGAGTAGAGAGGTCAAATTCGCCTAATTTGGTACGAACAACATATTTACCAGTATGAATATCATATTCAATCGTAGTCTTTACATTCTCAGGAGTTTTCAAATCCGCAGGGGATTGCTTCAGAATGTCCTGATACTCCTCCGGGACGGTCTTGGCTACAGGATAACGCGTCTTCACCTTCCGGATCGTATCCTCTTCCGGAGGTGTCAACAATTCAAGATCCGGCAACGACGATGTATAAGCCAGAAAATCTGCATTTAGGGAATACAGACCTGCACCAAACAGTAGAATTGTTATCCAAAGTATATATTTAAACAATCTTCTCATATTATTCTTGAAAGCCGGCTAAACCGTCCAAAGCCGTAAGCTTTCAACCTTTAAAGCATTCTTAATGCTGTCTTTATCACTTGTTCGACAGTCAATGCCGGCGAACCCTTCAAAATGGTATGAACCACCTTCTGTGAAGCCGCTTTCTGGAAGCCTAACATCACCAATGCTGCCACAGCTTCATCAACCACCACATGCTGATTACCTGCAAGGGCAGACGATACAATCTCTTTCGATTCTACGGTAGCCCCCTCCATGTTCTTCACCTTGCTCTTCAAATCCACAAGAATACGTTGGGCAGTCTTTAAACCTATTCCTTTGACGGAAGTCAATGCGGTTTCATTCTTTTCAGCAATCACCCGAATCAAATCGGAAGGAGGCAATGAAGATAAAATCATTCGTGCCGTATTGGGACCTACACCGGAAACGGAAGTAAGCAACAGGAACAGTTCACGCTCAACCTTCTCTGCAAATCCAAAGAGCAGATGGGCATCTTCACGTATCACCTCATATACGTAAATCTTACCCTCCCGTTTCCCATTAAAAAAGCTATATGTATTCAGAGAAATATTCAGTTCATACCCAATTCCTGCACACTCCAAAACCATGCGGGCAGGAGCTAATTCAACAATTTCTCCCTTGATATATTCTATCATTTTGCATCACATCTTAATGATTCGTACCTATTATAACGCAAAATAACACAAAAGCGTATATTTTCCTATAAATTAATATTTAGAATAGAGATTATTGTTTCCAAAATCCTGGCAATAATATGGTAACAATCGTGAAGATTTCCAAACGGCCGACCAACATCAAAAAAGATATAACCCACTTGGATAGTACAGGTACATCCGCATAATTCTCTACAGGGCCCAAGCTCCCCAACGCCGGTCCTATATTACCTACCGCAGAAACAGATGCCCCTATCGTCTCCTCAAATCCCATTCCATCCAATGTCAAGATGATACAACAAAAAAATATCAACCCTACATAAACAAAAGTAAACGCCAACACCCGATGTACCACATCTCTGGAAACGGCATGATCATTCATACGAACCGGAAGAATCGCATTCGGGTGAGTCTGTTTTTTAAACTCATTCAGCAAGTTCTTGGCAAGGATAACAAAACGTCCCATCTTCAATCCTCCACTGGTTGAACCGGCACAACCACAAACCAACATCAAGAACAACGCCACAAGCCAGAAAAAAGAGCCCCATGATATATAATCCACGGTGGCATACCCACAGGTAGTTATCAATGTGACCACTTGGAATACAGACTGTCTGAAAGCCTCCTCAAACCCCGATACAAATCCTTTGCTTAACACCCAAATCATAGTAGCAACAGTAGCAATCGCTACCACCCAAAAATACCAACGTGTCTCCTCATCTTTCAATAGCTTTTTTGGGGTTCCATTCAAACAGAAATAGATAAGCGTGATATTGGTTGCTCCCACAAACATAAAGAAAGTAATCACATATTCAATATATGCTGAATTCCAATGAGCAATACTTGCATTTTTCGTTGAATAACCACCTGTTGCAATACAGGTAAGCGCATGATTAACAGCATCAAACAAATCCATCGGTCCAGCCCATAACAGTCCAATCAAAACAACAGTTAAGAACAGATAAACCCCACATAAGCGCTTGGCAACCTGTGTCACACGGGGCAAAAACCGTTCATGCGTGATACCCGGCATTTCAGCATTAAACATCTGGATCACTCCTCCACCAATCATAGGGAGGATAGCTACCGTAAACACGATGATCCCCAATCCTCCTTCCCACTGAGTCAAGCTTCTCCAGAATAACAATCCATGAGGCAACGCCTCAATATCTCTCAATATCGTAGATCCGGTAGTAGTAAAACCAGACATCGTCTCAAAGAACGCATCTGTCACATTATCAATATATCCACTTAAATAATAGGGCAACATACCAAACAAAGAGAAAAAGATCCACGTAAAAGAGACAATCAGCATCCCTTCCCTACGGCCGGTCGTATGATCATCAGCCCTATATCCTATCAAAGTAAAAAGAAGGCCAACACCAAGCATCAACCCACTTGTTTGAAGGAAAGCGGGGAAATCATCCCCCTTATACCAGTAGGAAACAGCCGTAGCCAACAACATAAAAAATGTTTCGAGGATAAACATGATCCCCAACATTTTTAATATAAAACGGATATTCAACATATCAATTAAAATAATCCTCTAATTTACGCATAGCTGTATCCAGACAGAACACAACCACATGGTCATAGGCTTGGATATGTGTATCCCCCTTGATCATCATCGGTTTACCATCACGAATCAAGCCTCCCAATGTCATATCTTTTGGTAAGTTCAAATCTTTCACCTGCTTACGGGTAATTTTTGAATTAGGACGAGCAACTAACTCTGCCACATCAGCATTCGCAAAAGTAAGGCATTTGACATTGGAGACATCGGCATCAAGCAAAAAACGGTAGATATGGCTGGCAGCTATCAGTTTCTTATTGATCACCGCCCCGATATCCATGCTTTCCGCCAAAGATATATAATCTATATTCTCTATTTTTGCAATGGTTTTAAAGACTCCCATGCGTTTCGCAGCAAGACAGGCCAAAATATTGGTACTGGAGTTTTCGGTTAATGCGATAAAAGCCTGCGCATCGTTAATACCCTCTTGCATTAACAAATCCGTATCACGTCCATCTCCATTAATAATCAAAACATTGCTTGGAACTTTTTCTGCGACACGATGAGCTTTTTCTTTATTTGGTTCAATAATCTTAACTCGAATGTTATTCGGAAGATATTGGCATGTTCTGATAGCAATACGGCTACCTCCCATTATAATAACCTTCTTTACCTCCAAATCAGGTTTACCGGCAAGCAGACGTACATCCTCAATATGTTCCTTTGTCGTAGTAAAAAATACAATATCACCGGCCTCGATCCGATCTAAGCCTCGCGGAATAATCGTCTCGTTTTTTCTTTTAATAGCCACGATATGATACAACTTTTGTTCGCTCAACAACTCAAACAGTTGTTTATTTACAAGTTTAGAATTTTCCCGAATCTTCGCTCCTATCAAAATCAAAGCCCCACCAAACAACTCCCAGTACTGACGAGTCCAAGGACGTTTGACTGCAGTCACAATCTCTTTTGCTGCAAGCATTTCAGGATAAATCATGGAGTCAATGCCCATATTTTCAAACAATTCCTTGTTTTTCGGCAATAAATACTCGTAATTATTTATTCGGGTCAAAGTTTTACGAGCCCCCAACTTCGATGCCAACATACTTGCTGCAATATTAGTCGTTTCCTCCGGTGTCACACTGATAAACAAATCAGCTTTCTTGATACCGGCCTCTTCCAATTCCCTGATAGATGTTGGATTACCCACCATAGGCAGGATTTCCATACTTGAGTTTGTAAAATTCAAACGTTCTTCACTGGGATCCATCAAAATGATGTCATGTTTTTCCTGTGACAACATCTTGGCCAAATGCGTACCAACTTCACCAGCTCCAGCTATAATGATTTTCATCTGATCTTTCTTTAAGAATCAATTATCCTTTCCCACCATCTTTCTGATCTCAGAAGCTATGCTACATGCATCCATACCACACAACTTATACAAATCAGGAATTGTCCCATGTTCGATAAACGCATCGGGGACACCAATACGTTTCACATACGGCCTATAACCATGGTCTGCCATAAATTCCAAAACGGCACTACCCAATCCACCTTTTACCACTCCATTTTCCACCGTAATGACATGTTCAAAGCGTGTACCAACTTCATGTAATAGTTCCTCATCCATCGGCTTCAAATAGATCATATCATAATGGGCGACAGACACTCCCTCTTGTTCGACCTCATCTATTGCTTTGACAACCTCATTGCCTATAGGGCCTAAAGAAAGGATCGCTATATCTTTTCCTTTCCGCAATTTCTTTCCCTTTCCTATTGGCAAGACTTGCATTTCATTCTGCCAATCCGACAACTCCCCTTTTCCTCTCGGATAACGAATCACAAACGGAGCCTTGTTTGCAGTACATCCAGTAAACATCAGATTACGCAAGTCCCATTCATTCAATGGAGAAGAGATTATCAGATTAGGGACCGGACGCAAATAGGCCAAGTCCAAAACGCCATGATGGGTAGCTCCATCTTCACCTACTAACCCTGCTCGGTCTAAACAGATTACCATGTGAAGGTTCTGCAAAGCGACATCATGGATCACCATATCATACGCCCTTTGCATAAATGAAGAGTAGATATTACAGAAAGGGATCATCCCATCTTTGGCAAGTCCGGCTGAAAAGGTAACAGCATGCCCCTCGGCAATTCCCACGTCAAAAGAGCGTTTCGGAAAAACCTTCATCATATAGCTCATCGAACATCCAGTAGGCATAGCCGGAGTAACCCCCACTATTCGTTCATCCTTTTCTGCCAATTCAACCAAAGTATGCCCAAACACATCTTGGTATAACTGGGGTTCATTCAGTTTATGACTGATAATACGTTCGCCGGTCTCTTTGTTAAACAATCCCGGAGCATGCCATTCGGTTGCAGACTCCTCTGCCGGTTTGAATCCTTTCCCTTTCTTAGTCTTGATATGCAAAAGCTTCGGTCCCTGCAAATCCTTGATATCATTCAGCACCTTTACCAAATAATCCACATCATGGCCATCAACAGGGCCAAAATAACGGATACTGAACCCTTCAAACAAATTATGCTGCTGGGTAAGCAAAGCCTTTAAACTATTATTAAAACGAAGAATATTTCCTCTCCGATTATTATTAATCAAATTCATCTTACGAAGCCCCTTATAGACATCATAACGCATCTTGTTATACGTCTGGCTCGTTGTGATATCCACCAAATACTGGCTTAATCCTCCTACCGGCCTGTCAATCGACATATCATTATCATTCAAGATGATAAGCATATTATTCGGATTGGCAGAAGCATTGTTGAGACCTTCAAAAGCCAACCCCCCTGTCATGGCACCATCACCTATCACAGCAACCACATGTCGTTCCTTCTCTTCTTTCAATGCAGAAGCGACCGACATACCCATAGCCGCAGAAATAGAATTGGAGGCATGACCAGCGACAAAAGCATCATATTCACTCTCCTGCGGATTAGGAAAACCACTGATTCCTTTAAACCTGCGCAACGAATGAAAAGCCTCTCGGCGGCCGGTCAAAATCTTGTGCCCATAGGCTTGATGACCCACGTCCCACACAATACGATCATAAGGGGTATTAAAAACATAATGGAGAGCGACAGTCAATTCGACTGTTCCCAGGCTGGCTCCTAAATGGCCGGGATTTTCGGAAAGTATATCTATTATATATTGACGCAACTCTGCACATACTTGATTTAGCTTATCCGGAGACAGATTACGCAAATCCTCAGGAGAATCTATCTTATTTAATATGTACTCATCCTTGCATTCTCTCATAATCGCAAATTTTATGGCAAATGTAAAGAATTAACCGGATATAAAATAGTTTTAATATCAAATTTGATTGATTAAAGCTGCTCTTTCTCCATAAAACTAAAAAAGGATAAATACCTCTTGATATTTATCCTTTTTCAAGTCGGGATGAGAAGACTCGAACTTCCGACCTCCACGTCCCGAACGTGGCGCGCTAGCCAACTGTGCTACATCCCGATTTTTGATTACGGGTGCAAAGGTACAACTAAATTTTAAACCACAAACTCTTTTGCTATTTTTTTTCATAAACGAGGCAAAAATTCTTACCCCACGAGAAAAAAAATAAATATTTAATTAAAAAATACCCAAAAACATTTGGAGTATTACAAATAAACACTACCTTTGCACCCGTAAAACAAAAACGGTGCCATAGCTCAGTTGGTAGAGCAAAGGACTGAAAATCCTTGTGTCCCCGGTTCGATTCCTGGTGGCACCACAGCAAAGAAAAGCAAAACAACGTAAAATCCTGATTTTCAATGAAAATCGGGATTTTTTATTTTCCCAAAAAACGCAAAAAAGTGCGGTTCACGACCGCCTTTGGTGGAGCAGAAGGTGGAGCAAACGGGTGTTCCAAACATCTCCACCTTGAAAGAGCCTTTTTCGCTGATTCACAACATTTTGCATAGCGTCAAAACGTACTCGGATTCTTACTTTTGCCAAATAAATGTTTAACTTAAAAGTAGGAGAAAATGAGACGAGATTCATTTAATGTACTTTTCTTTATCAAGAAAACCAAACTGCTGAAAAACGGAGAAGCTTCAGTATGTATGCGCATCACAGTCAATGGCGCAAGAGTAGAAACAAACATCCGTAAAAGTATTGAGCCTGTGTCGTGGAACCAGGCAAAGGAGTGTGCGAGGGGCAAAAGCCGTAAATCAACCGAGCTTAACAATTACATCGAGGAGAGTCGAATCAAACTCCACCGAATCTATACGCAACTCGAAGAGAATGGGGAACTTATCACTGCCCGAATATTACAGGAAAAGTTCTTTGGAGTGGACAAAAAGGTGGAGCAAGTACGCACCATCATCGGTATTATGCGTGAGCACAACGAGCAATGCCGAGCTTTGGTGGGTAAAGATTTTGCCCTAATCACCGTAAGGCGATACGAAAGTTGTACCCGCTATCTTGCCGAACTAATCAAACTGAAATATGACAAAGAGGATTTGCCTATTACGGAGGTAAACGGCGAACTTGTGCGAGCCTTGAGTTCTATTTGAAAACCGAGAAAAATTGTCAGCAGAATACCGTTATCCGCTATATGAAGTGCTTGAAGAAGATTATCAACCTCGCACTTGCCAACGAATGGATAGAGAAGAATCCTTTTGTGGGCATTAAGTTTCACGAGAAAGAGGTGGTTCGCGAGTTTTTGACTATGGACGAACTTATGACAATATACCAAAAGGAGTTTTCGCTGCCTCGCCTTGCATTGGTGCGTGATGTGTTTATCTTCGCAGCCTTTACAGGATTAGCATTTATAGATGTTCAACAACTCGCAGCCGAACATATCGTGCAAGACAACAACGGACACTATTGGATTCGCAAGACACGCCAAAAGACAAATAATATGTGTAATATCCCGCTGTTGGATATCCCATTGGCGATTCTCAAGAAATATGAGAACAACCCAACTTGCATCAAGCGTGGCGTATTACTCCCCGTTCCTTGCAATCAGAATATGAACAGCTACCTGAAAGAGATTGCCGATGTCTGCGGAATCCAAAAGCATCTTAGCACTCACATCGCCCGCCATTCCTATGCCACTTCTGTATGCTTGGCTAATGGCGTGAGCATAGAGAATGTAGCAAAGATGCTCGGACACTCTAATATCAAGATGACGCAACACTATGCAAAAGTGCTTGACAGTTCGATATTGAAGGATATGATGAATGTGAAGAGTGCGATAGTGAATTTAGGATAGAAGTCTGCGGTACGCTTCACTTGCTTTCGCCCCATTATAAAGTTAACTCGGAGGGCAATACCTGCGAGT
>SUXM01000036.1 GCA_015060925.1 Parabacteroides distasonis | reverse complement strand
TCTTAACTCATCTATATACGGTCTTTCAGGACCGCATTACAACCACGGAAGCCCGTTGCGTATTAAACAATCTACCAACGAATTGCATTATTTCCCAATTTCCTGCCTTTTTCTCGCGAGTTCTTCCTATCTTTGTGGTATGGAAAAAGAGAATGTAATCATCAGACCTGCGACAACAGAGGATGTAACAACCATTGCACAGGTTGTCGCTATGGCACTTGGAGGCGATCCTTCCACCCATCCGCTTTACCCTGTATTTTTGGAACTTGCCGGTTATGAATCGGCTCAATATAGTTATCGTAACGCGTTAATAGCTGAACTGAATGGTAAACCCGTTGGGGCTATCGTGGGGTATGACGGTGCCCTATTGCATGAGTTGCGTACACCGATCTATCCGCTCATCCAAAAGCATTTGGGTAAGACCATCGAAATAGAAGAGGAAACACAAGCCGGGGAATTTTATATGGACTCGGTAGCCGTATTCCCCTCTTACCAAGGATTAGGTATCGGTCGTATGCTTCTTGAGGCCATGCGTGACAAAGCCTTTTCCGAAGGACATGAACGTGTTGGCCTTTTGGTCGATGTGGATAACCCACGTGCTGAAGCCCTCTATCATTCCATCGGTTTCAAACGCATCAATCCTACCACCTTTTTAGGTCATAAAATGTGGCATTTACAAATAGTAAAAGGATAAGTTAAATTACATCGGATGAAATCCTCTCTTACATCGGAGGTAATTCAAAATAGGTCGGAGGTAATTTTAATCATAAAAAAACGGTAGCCATGTTGATAATGACTACCGTTTCATGTATCTTAGAAGATTGTATTTAACACTTGATATTTAACTGACGCAAGACATCACGAATCTTTTCAAACGTAGTAATGCGGGTTGGAACCAATGGCAAACGAAGTTTGTTTTCTACATAACCCATTGCATTCAACATGCTTTTTACACCAGCCGGGTTACCATCGACAAATAACAGATTAAACAATTCAGTAAAACTATGGTGGATGGTACGAGCATTATCATAATCACCGGCCAAGCCTAAACGAACCATACGGCTGAATTCACGTGGGAAAGCATTACCGATAACCGAAATCACACCAACAGCTCCTAATGTAATCAACGGGAATGTAATACCGTCATCACCTGAAATAACATCAAAGTTTTCCGGTTTATTCTTGATGATATCATCCATCTGTGTGATATTGCCGGAAGCCTCTTTAATTGCAACGACATTCTTACATTCACGTGCAATACGAAGAGTGGTTTCCGCTGTCATGTTTACCCCCGTACGTCCCGGTACGTTGTACAATACAATTGGTAACGGAGTTGCTTCGGAGATCGCTTTATAATGCTGGTAAATTCCTTCTTGAGAAGGTTTATTATAATAAGGAACAACAGATAAGATGGCATCAATACCATCAAAGTTATCCTTTTTCAATTTTTCTACGATGGTACGTGTGCAATTACCACCAACTCCCAAAACAATAGGAATACGGCTATTTACCTTTGAAACGACCAATTGAATGATATTCTGCTTTTCTTCTTCAGTCAGTGTCGGAGTTTCAGCGGTAGTACCCAAGACCACTAAATAGTCTGTCCCGTTTTGTAATTGGTAATCCACCAATTTACCTAATGCTTCGTAATCTACGCTTTCATCTTCTTTGAACGGGGTAATCAACGCTACGCCCATTCCTTTCAAATTTATATTTGCCATAATGGATTTTATACGTTTTAAAGATTCACAACTGCAAAAATAAATAATTTATATTATTCCGAGCGTATAGCCTGCAAATAAAATAAAATGTGTTTGCACATTTGTTTAAGATCATCACGGGAGGCTACCGAGATAGACAGATCATAGAGGTCAACCTCAGAATCCTTAATACCTACTTTATAAGAACAGGGATGCTGTAACATTAAGTATTTCATCGGATGATTTTGGGTTCGTGTCAAATCTATCAAAATATCGGCTTTTTGTTCGATAAATGATTTCAAGACCTCTTTTGAAGGAATATTAAACAGATTCAAGTCTGTCAAAGCATGAACCACCCTAACCGAATCAGGAAATTCCGGCAATTTTTTCTCTGCCACAAAGACACAAATATGCACCTTTTTCTTTTGTTTTCCCAATTGTTCCAAAAAAGGTAGAATCTGTTCCTGTTCTTCCGCCTCATATAAAACCCATATATGTTTCGCCTCTTCCCATGAACAGGATTTCCGTTTACGGTTGACAGCCTTTTTCTGTAAAGCCTGTACACGCTTTTTGATGAAATAATCAGTCAATTTCATTCTGTTATCATCTTTAAGAATTCATCTTCATGAATAATCTTCACACCCAGTTTGGAGGCTTTCTCCAATTTGGCAGGTCCCATATTTTCTCCGGCCAAGATATAATGCGTTTTACCGGAGACGGAACCACTGTTTTTCCCTCCATGTTGCTCGATCATCGCCTTATATTCATCGCGGGAATGTTTGGAGAAGGTTCCACTGATCACGATAGTCAATCCTTTTAATTTTTCCGTACGGTTGGCCAATTTTTCTTCGGCCACAGCCATTTGCAAACCAAATTCTTTCAAGCGGTTTACCAAGGTTTTATTACGTTCATCTGCAAAGTAGTTAATCACACTTTGAGCTATGCGTTCCCCGATTTCATCAACAGCTACCAATTCTTCCAAAGAAGCTTGTGACAATCGTTCCATCGAAAGGAAAGATGTTGCCAACCGTTTGGCAACCGTTTCTCCTACATAACGTATGCCTAACGCATAGAGAACTCTCTCAAAAGGCACCTGCTTGGAATCTTCCAAACTGGCCATCAAATTACGAGCACTCTTCTCTGCCCAACGTTCCAAACGAAGCAAGTCAGCCACACGTAACAAATATAAATCGGCAGCATTCCGCACATATCCCGCTTCATACAAATCTTCAACTGTCTCCGGCCCGATGTTGATGTTCATCGCCTTGCGAGTCACAAAGTGTTCGATTTTCCCTTTTATCTGAGGAGGGCAACCGGATTCATTCGGACAATAGTGTGCAGCCTCTCCTTCCGGTCGTACCAATGAAGTACCACATTCCGGACAGGTCTGGATAAAACGGATTTTGTCACCGATTAACATAGAGCGGGCATCCAGATCCACACCGACAATCTTCGGAATAATCTCTCCCCCTTTCTCCACATAAACTTGGTCACCCAAATGCAGATCCAACCCCTCGATGATGTCGGCATTATGAAGCGAGGCACGTTTCACAGTCGTACCGGCCAACAAGACCGGTTCCAAATTGGCAACCGGTGTAATGGATCCTGTACGTCCCACTTGGAATGAGACTGAATTAAGACGGGTAACGGCTCGTTCGGCTTGAAACTTATAAGCTATCGCCCAGCGTGGACTCTTAGAGGTAAAGCCTAAATGTTTTTGCTGGCGCAAGGAGTTTACTTTTAAAACAATACCATCGGTAGCAACCGGAAGGTTCTTTCTCTCAACATCCCAATAGGCGATGTAATCGTAAATATCTTGTAAGCAGTTGCACTTACGTATCACGTTCGGAATCTTAAATCCCCATGAACGGGCAGCTTCCAAATTATCGTAATGAGTTTCTGCCGGAAGTTCTTCTCCTAACAGATAATAAAGATAGGCATCCAACTTACGTGCCGCCACAATAGCCGGGTTCTGTTGTTTCAATGTCCCAGATGCAGCATTACGGGGATTAGCAAACAAAGCTTCCTCTTGTTCCTCCCTTTCTTTGTTCAAACGGTCAAATTCTGCCCAAGGTAATAGAATTTCCCCCCGGATCTCAAAAGCTTTCGGATAGTTTTCACCTCTTAACTTTAAAGGAATAGAACGGATTGTCTTGACATTGGCAGTCACGTCATCTCCACGGGTACCATCACCACGTGTTACCGCACGAACCAAACGTCCTTCCTCATAAATCAACGAAATAGAGGTCCCGTCATATTTCAACTCAGCCACTATCTCGAATGGCTCATTCAAATCACGGGCGATACGTTCATAAAATTCCTGCACCTCTCCTTCTGAATAGGTATTTCCTAAAGAGAGCATCGGGTACTGGTGAACAACCTGTTCAAATTCTTTGGAAAGGTCACTTCCTACCCGCTGGGTAGGTGAATGTGGGTCAGCATACTCCGGATATTTTTCTTCAAGTAGCTGTAACTCCTTCATCATCTCATCAAACGTACGGTCTGAGATAGTGGGCGCAGAAAGCACATAATAATTGTAGTTGTGCTGTTCCAATGCTTCACGAAGCGACTGTATTTTTTCTTTTATTTCCACTTACTTAGTAAACCAATTTGACATTATCTATCCACATCGTATTACCGGGCGAACCGATATAAGCACCACCATGGCTGGAGGTAAACTGAAGGATCATGTGGGTGGGAGTTTCTCCTTCTGCTGCCCATCCTATCTCTTGGATAGGCACACTTTCCCCTTTGCTATTCATTGCATAACGTTCTTCTACCTGAATACGCATATAAGATTTGTAATCCGGATGTTTGGAAATATCGCCATATAGAATAGGATATGTAGCATCATTCACCCAACCATTGCTTGATTGCGCATAACGTTGAACCATTGTTCCTACCCGTTTAGCGTAGATATTTCCCTCTTTATCTTCCCAACGTTTTTGCAAGAAAAGGATCGCAGCGATAGAATCTTGCCCGGCAATCGTAGTTTTACGACTAAACCCGGTACTTCTGATACGGTTCTTTTCCGGTGCGAGCTTTACTTTATAATCGAAACGGATTGCATTAGGCTTTTCGGTAAAGGGTATCCCACTGCAAATCTTGGACTGGGGATTCTTGGTTCCCTTGATTGGTTCATACATCTTCCCTAAAAAGACTGAACCTGCCGCTACCACTTCGATATCGACCAGACCAAAGACCTTCACGCTTTCCATGCGGGTTTCCAAACGGGCACACCAACCATCGTCCCGTCTTTCTGGAAAGACAGATGTATTAGTCTTAACGACTCCTGCCACCTTGGCCAAGACATTGGAGTTAGCCCATACCGACCCTCCTTGATTGGTATATTCAACATTTCCCTTAACGGTATCAGTCGGTGCTATCTCATACAATAACTTTGTATTTCCGCCAATGATAGCCGATTCATAAATCTCCCGGACAACCCATTGGTTCATATCTCCATACTTGAACGGAACCACACGTTCTTGCGAATTGACAACCGAGAGACAACAATCGGCAATCAACAAAAGCAATAGCATACGTCGCATCTTTATCATCATCTTCTTAACCTTAAAACCTAACTTTCTATAACTGATAGCCCCACTGTTTAAGAGCTTTCTCCCAGTTTTCTTCAACTAATTTGACAGTACGGTCGTTGTATTTGTACTGATTCTTCTTATACCCTTTCTTTTTACCCAAATACTTCTCTATCTCTGCTTTGGATTCTTGGAATCCCGGCAAGTCCAACCGTTTGTAAATATCTTCGGTCATGGAGAAAGCATCTTGTTCAAAGTCTTCAAATTTGACCTCTACCAAATTACCTTCCGGTATCAAATGCTTTTCTTCTTCATACTTGTCATATAGACGGCGATAAATCTCCAGCACATTGCTCTCTATCTGTTCGTTTGTAATATCCTGCAAACGTAACGGCTGTATTGTGTTCGTAAAGAAGCTACGCGTACTCTCAAAAACAGTATAAGGGTTACGCATCAAGTAGATAAACTTCGCATTCGGAAACATCTCGACCAAAGTCTTGATTCGTCCCGTATGGGGAGGATTCTTACTTAGGAACTGCGTTCCCTTTGTGTTCCAAAGGGAAATTTTGATCAACTTACGGAAAGTTTCCATAAAGATCTTTCGTTCCTCTTCTGTTATCGTATTAAACAACAGATAACGTTCGCAATAATCCAACGTCTCTTTTGGGAAAAACCAGAAGTTATAATAGGTATAAGGCATCATGTTTGCCAAAGCGAACTCCTCCTCCTGTGGTAAATCAACCTTCAACTCCATATTGTCGGTCGGACGCTTGTCCGGCATCAAGAAAGACATGTTCTTCTTGAAGAACGGTTGCCCCCAAAGCATCAAATTCGGGAATACCGTCTGATAGGTAGTATTGTACCCGAAATGTTTATCACAAGAGAAAACATTGTGCATAAAGGTCGTACCACTACGCCAATGCCCTAAGATAAAGACCGGATCCATCTCCAACGGCTGGTCAGCCATCTTCCGGTAGCGTGCATCTTCAAACGGTTGCAGCAAACTCAACAAGCGGCATACCGATTTAGTTAGATAAAACTTGTTACGAAATCCTTTGTCTATCGTCTTATTAGCTGTTACCTCTTTAAAAGTCTTCCAATTGGCTCCTACCAACGTATTGATTGGAAGCTTATCAAATTCCAGTAATCCCATGCTTATCTATTTTCTGTTATACATTTTACCGATACACCTTGGCGTTCCAACTCTTTACAGATGGTACGGATCGCCTCATAATGTTCGGCTCCAATACCCAATTCCGGCAGATTCAAGACAGCCAAAGCGTCATCCGTTACCATATCACGTGCATCTATCCGATCGATAATCATACCAACAGCCGAAGTATTGTTGGTTATCGGGTCGATCAAGATAAAGGCTCCGGTCTGTCTGTTCTTCTGATAAGGATCAAAGAACAACTCCTTACCGGTTGTAAAGACCACACGACCGATTTCATTCAACTTCATAGGTAATGTATCTGCTGTCAACAAACCATTTTCAACAGATAGCTGCTCCATTGTGTTCACATTAACCTTGTAGCGGATCGTGTCGATACGGGCACGTGTCAAGTTTGAGGTATGCTTGATATAGAACTGCTTGTTTACATCCATTGGTTCTTCATCCATCCAAACTAACATCGCCTCGAAATTACGGTCTGAGATAGGTAAGTTATCCGGATGAACCAGCATCTCTCCACGAGATACATCAATCTCATCTTCCAACGTAATGGTTACACACTGTGGAGGGAAGGCATAATCCAATTCTCCTTCATACGTTACGATACTTTTCACTTTAGATGTTTTACCGGAAGGTAAAGCCATAACAGTATCTCCCTTACGCACGATTCCACTTGCGACCTTTCCGCTGAAACCACGGAAGTCCAAATTCGGACGTAAAACGTATTGAACCGGATAACGGAAATCACCAAAGTTACGATCCTGATCGATTGGCACATTTTCCAAGAAATCCAACAAAGCAGGTCCTTCATACCAAGGCGTACGTTCACTCTTATCAACCACATTGTCTCCATCCAAAGCAGAAAGAGGAATGCAAGTAATATCCGGTATATTCAAAGAAGAAACAAAATCTTTATAATCAGAAACAATCTTATCAAAGATTTGTTTGTCGAAATCAACCAAGTCCATTTTGTTAACAGCCAAAACCACATGCTTTATACCTAACAAAGAGACTAAATAGGTATGACGGCGAGTCTGCGTGATCACCCCTGTACGTGCATCCACCAAGATGATCGCCAAGTTAGCGGTAGATCCCCCGGTAATCATGTTACGGGTATATTGTTCGTGCCCCGGAGTATCAGCGATGATAAATTTACGATTATTTGTACTGAAATAACGGTAAGCCACATCAATCGTAATGCCCTGCTCACGTTCAGCCTTCAAACCATCCAATAGCAACGCATAGTCGATATGTTCACCTGCGTTCCCCATACGTTTGCTATCCCGTTCAAGGGCATCCAACTGGTCTTCATAAATCTTTTTGCTATCGAACAACAGACGGCCTATCAATGTTGATTTGCCATCATCCACCGAACCCGCAGTCAGAAAGCGGAGCAAATCCTTCTGTTCATCTTTCTGAAGAAATTCTTCGATTGACAACTGGCGGTTTGCCATTGCCAAATCCTTATCTTGTACTTTATTATCCATGTTAAAAATAGCCCTCCCGTTTTTTCTGTTCCATACTTGCATCTTGGTCAAAGTCGATCACACGAGTCGTACGTTCGCTCTTGGTCGTAGTCATCATCTCTTCCACAATTTTTTCAATGGTATCAGCTTCACTCTCAACCGCACCGGTCAACGGCCAACAACCCAATGTACGGAAACGCACCATGCGCATGTGTATCTTATCTCGGTACTCTTCCGGCAAGCGTTCGTCATCAGCCATAATCAAGTTGCCATCCAATTCGATTACCGGACGTTCCTTTGCATAATATAAAGGTACGATAGGAATATTCTCCAAACGGATGTATTGCCAAATATCCAATTCCGTCCAGTTGGACAAAGGGAACACACGGATACTTTCTCCTTTGTGCACACGTGCATTATAGATATCCCATAATTCAGGTCGTTGGTTCTTTGGATCCCATTGATGGAACTTGTCACGGAAAGAATAGATTCGTTCTTTCGCACGACTCTTTTCTTCGTCTCGACGTGCACCACCGAAAGCGGCATCAAATTTATGTTTGTCCAATGCCTGCAAAAGAGCTTGTGTCTTCATCAAATCGGTATGCACCTTGCTTCCATGCGTAAAGGGGCCGACCCCTGCGTTGAACGCATCCATGTTGGCTTCAACAATCAAATTCCAACCATGCTTCTTGGCATACTCATCACGGAACTGCACCATCTCTTTAAATTTCCATTTGGAATCAATATGCATCAATGGGAAAGGGACTTTTCCCGGAGCAAAGGCCTTTTCCGCCAAACGCACCATGACTGATGAGTCTTTTCCTATCGAATAAAGCATAACAGGATTCTCGAACTCGGCAGCGACCTCCCGGATAATGTGGATAGCCTCTGCTTCCAATTCCTGCAAATGACTTAATTTGTAATCTGACATATTCATGTTTTATTATTTTTATTTCCTTCTGTAAAAAATTCCATGCCCACGAAACAAAAATTTCTTCAGCATGAGACAACAATTCCATGCCTATGGAATTACGATTCCTTGCCCACTGATATTTTAGGCAATATTAGGTCAAGCAACTGTTTTACGGATTCCTCCAAGCTCAAGACGGAGGTGTCCAAAGCCAAATCCGGTTGTTCAGGAGCTTCAAACGGGGCGGAAATCCCGGTAAAGTTCCGGATCTCTCCCCTGCGTGCCTTCGCATACAATCCTTTGACATCCCTTTTCTCACACTCCTCTATCGGCGTGCTTACATACACCTCCAAGAAATTCTCTTCACCAATGATAGAGGCAGCCATCTTTCTTAATTCATTGTTCGGGCTGATAAAGGCTGCAATGGTTATGATGCCGGTATCCACAAACAATTTACTTACTTCCGCTATGCGGCGGATATTCTCTACACGGTCTTCAGCCGAGAAGCCCAAATTATTATTGATACCACTGCGAATATTGTCGCCGTCTAAGATTCTGCACAACAATCCACGCTGGTGCAACTCTCTTTCCAAAGCGATTGCAATGGTACTTTTCCCCGATCCACTCAATCCGGTAAACCAAACCATTACACTACGTTGTCTCAACAAAGACTCTTTGTCTTCACGAGTCATCATCTTGTCGAAGATCGGGTAAATATGTTCCGGACAGGTTGCGACCGGTTGTTCGGTATGATTCATTTGTTCCATCTTTCCTATTCTTGATTAAAATTCCCAAATCATCGGTATGACAAATACAGAGATCAAGAATGCAATTATATTTAATGGTAATCCAATTTTTACAAAGTCAGTGAACTTGTAGCTACCAATCCCTTGAACAATCAAGTTGGTCTGATACCCGATCGGTGTCGCAAAGCTGGCAGAAGCAGCCATACATATCACCACAAAAAAAGGTGTAGGATTAACGCCCAGTTGAGTAGCGACCGACAACGCAATCGGAAAGCCCAATGCAGCTGCTGCATTGTTCGTGATCAGTTCGGTAAATATGTTTGTGATAATAAAAAGAATCGCTAATAAAGCATAAGGCCCGATACTGCCGGACATACCAATAATGTTACGGGCAATCAAATCGGCAAATCCGGAATTTTCCATCGCCTTACTGATAGCAAAAGCACAGGCTATGGTTATCAGAATATCCCAAGAGATGTATTTTGTGTATTTTTTAGGTGGGAAAATCTTTGTCCAAGCCATGATTATGGTCGTAATGCAAACAAAGAAAAACATATCCAAACGGATGGAAGGAAACAGTTCCTTCATGAAAGGAAGCTCACCCACCGTTGCTCCGGCAATCATAAAGATCAATAAACCTAAAGCAAACCAACGTTTTCTTCGGGACATCGGTTGCGGTTCATTGTCACTTCCATTTGCTAACATGATGAAGACACTTGACTCCCCCCATGTCGGGACAAAGGTGTCATCAGCCCATAGCACCAAGGTATCCCCTTCCTGCAAACGAACTTTATCCAAGTCACGTGTGATACGTTCACCTCCACTCTTTACCTCTTTGACGATGGCACCGTAATGGCGAGTAAAATTAAAATCTCCTAACCTCTTATTGATACCGGGAAAACGGGCACCGATCACTGCTTCAACACGATGCAGGTTACCACGTTCCTCCTCTTCCTCCTCCGCATTACCTATACGGGAATCCGGCAATAGGCGTTTAGAAAACAAAAAGATATAAATCATGCCGGCCAAAGCGATAAAAACTCCAACCTTTCCTAACTCAAACATGGAAAAACCTTCGTAACCGGCATCTAAAACCATACCGTGTACCACCAGATTGGTAGATGTACCTATCAACGTACAAATCCCTCCTAAGATTGTCACATAAGACAACGGAATTAAAAACTTAGTAGCAGGAAGATGTACCGATTCTGCCCAACGTTTAATAATCGGTGCAAAGATGACAACAACAGGTGTATTATTCAAAAAGGCCGAGATAAAGGCAATCGGTGGTAACATACGCAACTGTGCCTTGAAAACAGTTGTTTTACCACTCGGTAAAAGCTTTTTAATGATATGTCCCAATGCTCCACTTTGGCGTACTCCCTCACTGACAAGAAACAACAGACCGACTGTTATCATCCCTTTATTACTGAATCCCTCCAACATCTCTTTAGGAGTCAAGATTCCAGCACATAAAAACAAAACAACAACAGTCAACAAGACCATCCCCGGTCTCATCTTATCCCATATCAATGCGGCCAACATCCCCACCAACGTCAGCAGCACAAATACTATCTCAAAACTCATGCCTATTTATCAATAAGATATTTTTCATTAAAAATCGCAAAGGTAATAAGAATATTAGAGCTAATCTTCCTATTATAACCTATTTTAAGGAAATATCTTACTTGCAGACCAAAAGTTTCAGCATAGAGGACAACCCCTATCTTAAAGGTTTCACAATAAACCAAGGATTATGCAAATCCTCCTTGTTGTATCTTAAAGGTGTTTTTTCATCTATATGGTATATCTCACAACCTGCGGCACGTGCGATGGCATGACCAGCCGCTGTGTCCCACTCCATAGTCGGAGCAAAACGAGGATAAATATCGGCAGAACCATCAGCCACCAAACAGATTTTCAAACTGCTACCACTGCTAATCAGCGTGACCGGCTGCCCCTGTTTGCGTAAATTATCGATAAAAGCAGTAGTCTCTTCCGACTGGTGTGAACGTGAAGCAACCACCACGATGCCTTGATGTCCCATAAACAGAGGAAGGCGGACTGCACTTTCCTGCATCTCATCGACAGCCGGCTGGTTGGAGCTATCCACCCCTGTGATTTTAAACGCGCCCAATGAATCTGCCGCAAAATACAATTCTTTCCGTACCGGAACGTAAATAACGCCCAATACCGGCACACCTTTTTCCACCAATGCGATATTGACTGTAAACTCACCGTTCTTTTTGATAAACTCTTTCGTACCATCCAACGGGTCAACAATCCATAAAGTTTCCCATTCCGACCGTTCTTTGAAAGGTATCTCTTTCCCCTCTTCACTCAAGATTGGATAGGGAGTGACAGACAATGCGACCGAAATCAAGTTATGCGCCCTCTTATCTGCCTTCGTCAAAGGAGAATTATCGGCTTTCATCTCCACTTCAAAATTCGAATCCGGATCGGTATAGACATCCATGATAGCCTTACCTGCATCCAACGCCGCGCGGATAGCAATATATAGAAATTTAGAAAAGTCTGCTTTCATATTCCAATTACAATTAACAAATTATGTATATGACAAATATACAATTTTTTTCTGATTTCTCGTCAAATATCCGCTAATTTCGCACAAAAAGACAAATAAATATGGATTATTCATATTTTATTCGTATTATTGCCACAATAATAAACGCCAAATGCGAAAGAGACACCGCCTTGTTTCCTCGTATTACTATACAAAAAACAAATTCGCCATGGAAAAAACCAATTACAATTTGGTATTTAACAGAAAAGGCATATTGAATGCTGAAGGAAAAGCACTTATTCAAGTCGAAGTCTATCTTAACAAGAAAAAAAGATATTTTTCTACCAAAGTTTATGTCAAGCCCAACCAATGGGACAACAAGAGAAGACGCATTAAGAACCATCCCCAAGCAAAAATATTGAATCAATATTTGGCCAACTTCATTGCAGAGCTTGAACAAATAGAGCTTAATGCCATAGAGAATGACCTTCCCTTTTCCTTAGACTTATTAAAAGGAGAAAAAAAGGAATACACTGTCTCTTTTCTTTCATTTATGGATGAAGAGATCAAGCAAAGCCATTTGAAAGAGAGCACAAAGAAAAACCATTTGTCAACACTACAACAGTTGAGTTTATATAAGAAAGATATTCCTTTCAAAGAGTTGAATTTCAAGTTCCTTTGTAATTTTGAACATTACTTATTAAAAAAAGGCTACCATGCCAATACGATTATCAAACACATGAAACATGTGAAAAGGTATATCAACTTGGCTATAAACAAAGGATTGTTTACCCTACAAAAATATCCTTTCCGGCAATATCGAATCAAGCATATTGAAACAAATAAAGAATATCTAACTCCTGAAGAGATCAATACGCTTGAACAGATGGCTGCCACTACCTCGGAACCTGCTTTCCAGCATGTGTTGGATATGTTTTTGTTCTGTTGTTATACCGGTTTACGATTTTCAGACGCAGCCAAACTAACAACCGATAATTTCCAGATGATAGACAACAGAATTTGGTTGATCTACACAACTATAAAAACACACATACAGGTTCGTTTGCCTTTGAATTTGTTATTCAAGGGAAAAGCTGTTGAACTTTATGAAAAATACAAAAAGAGGCAAGCGAAAACCCTATTCGATTTCTCAGAAAAATCCAATTCGTACATAAACCAACAGTTGAAGCAAATCGGCAAACAGGCAAAGATCGACAAGAAAATAACTTTTCATACAGCAAGACATAGAAATTTATCTTACTCTCTGAAAACGAACAGATTACAGAATTAAGATTTTAGACTGCTAACGATTTAGAAACAAGCGAAGTTCCCTTATCTGTCTGATTCTGCATTATTGA
>SUXM01000010.1 GCA_015060925.1 Parabacteroides distasonis | reverse complement strand
CCTCATTACCTTTCATTTCCTTGCACTTTTACTTCGGTGAGGCTTTCAATATAAGTCCTCATAAGTCATTGAACACCAGTGCTGCCATCATTATTTTCCTTCATTCGTTAGATTTTTCCAGAGATATACATTATTTTTGTATCGGTAATTAAAATAAGAAGAAGATGAAAAAGTGGTTTGCGACCTGTTTATTTGCCTTTATGGCTTTTATGACTTTTGAAGTGCAAGCACAAGAAGCTGAGACACTGGTCTTAATAGAGACTGATATGGGAAAAATCAAAGTCAAACTATTTAATGACACTCCCTTGCATAGGGATAACTTTTTAAAGAACGTCAAAGAAAATCTTTATGACGGACTTCTTTTCCATCGTGTCATTAAACAATTTATGATCCAAGCAGGAGATATCAATTCCAAGGATGCCCCAATCGACCAACATTTAGGTGATGGCGATTTGGACTACACGATCCCGGCGGAGATTATATATCCCAAATATTTCCACAAAAAAGGGATGCTATGTGCCGCGCGTGTCGGAGATGAAGAGAATCCAGAACGAGCCTCCTCTGCCACCCAGTTCTATATTGTTACAGGTAAGTTTTTCACCGAAATGGAATTGAATAAAATGGAGAAGGAAGAGGATTACACATTTACTCCGGAACAACGTGAAGCCTATATGTTTGAAAGCGGTGCTCCTCATTTAGATGGGAAATACACTATTTTTGGAGAAGTTGTAGATGGTTTAAAGACTGTAGAAAAGATTCAGTTTACAGAAACAAACCATGATGACCGTCCGGTGAAAAATATAAGAATCAAATCTATGAAAATTGTAAAGAAATAAAACTTATTTATCTATATGGAAACAAAAGAAACAATCGTGGTCATGGACACCACCTTAGGAGAAATCAAACTAAAATTATATAACGAAACTCCAAAACATCGTGACAACTTTATCAAGTTAGTCAAAGAGGGACAATACGAAGGATTGTTGTTCCATCGTGTTATCAAAGACTTTATGATTCAGGGAGGCGACGTCACCTCTAAAGATGCTCCAATGAACAAACAATTAGGTGCTGGAGATTTAGGTTATACTGTTCCGGCAGAATTTAAGTACCCCACCTATTTCCATAAAAAAGGAGCCCTTTGTGCCGCACGAACAGGAGACGAAGTGAATCCGGAAAGAGCCTCTTCCGCATCTCAATTCTATATTGTCACCGGGAAAAAATATCCAGAAAGTGAACTTAATCAAATGGAAAAACAGTTGGATATTCGTTTAAAACAGGAAATATTCAATCGTCTGCAAACAGAAAACAGGACTAAGATTATGGAATTATACCGTAGTGGTAATAAAGAAGAATTAGCTATTCTTCGTGATACACTCATTGGTAAAACCGAATTGGAAGCTGAAAGGAGAAAAGAAGAGGCAAAAATCCCTGCTGAGATTCGTGAGATATATAAAACAATCGGTGGTGTACCTTTCCTTGATAACCAATACACTGTTTATGGTGAAGTAATAGAAGGAATTGAAGTGGTTGATGCTATCCAACAAGTAAAAACCAACAAGCAAGACCGGCCGACAGAAAATGTCATTATCAAATCAGTGAAGATAATGGAATGATGTTATTATCAACTTACAAAACTCATTATAAAGAGACAATACGCCTGGGAGTCCCTATCATTTTGGGACAACTGGGCATTATTATTGTTGGATTTGCCGACAATATCATGGTCGGTCATCATAGTTCAAATGAATTGGCAGCCGCTTCTTTTGTCAATAATTTTTTCAACCTTATTTTTATCGCCGGCATGGGATTTTCCTATGGGTTAACTCCCATCATCGGAAACCTCTTCGTACAAAAAGAATATGCTAAAGCCGGAGAAACTTTGAAAAACAGCCTGCTCCTCAATTTTTTTATAAGTATATTTTTAGCACTTGTCATGTTGTTCTTTTTATTTAACATCGAAATACTTGAACAACCTGAAGAACTGATACCTTTAATAAAACCTTATTATATTTTACAGTTGGTATCCATCCCTTTGGTTATGCCTTTCAACTCATTCAAACAATTCAGCGATGGGACTACAGATACCATAACCCCGATGTGGGTCATGTTAAGTACCAACCTTTTAAATATCATCGGAAACTATTTGCTTATTTATGGACATTTAGGTTTTCCCGAATTGGGATTGACAGGAGCTGGAATCTCAACACTCTTTAGTCGTTTTGTTTCTCTTCTACTCTTTGTCATATTATTCATGAAACACAAACGATTCCAAATTTATTTGTCCGGATTTAAAGAAGGGATCATCAACTTTCCCGACATAAAAAAACTCACCCAAATAGGTCTTCCTGTCGCTGCTTTGATGGCTGTAGAAACAGGATCATTCAGCTTAAGTGTGATTATGATGGGTTGGTTAGGAAGCATTGCATTGGCTGCTCATCAAATTGTCAGTGTTATCACCACACTGGGATTCATGATTTATTACGGCATTGGAGCTGCTATCACAATTCGTGTAAGCAGTTTTAGAGGAAAGAATGATTGGATAAATATTAGAAAAGCAACATTTGCTGGCCTTCATTTGATTATCATAACAGCATTTTTTGTAGTTTTGCTCATAGTATCGTTCAAAGACTCGATGGGATATATTTTTACTTCTCAAAAAGAGGTAGTTGAGTTAGTTGCATTATTGGCTTGGTCTGTCATCCTCTATCAATTTGGAGATGGACTACAAGTCACATTTGCTAACGCACTAAGAGGTATTGCCGATGTCAAACAGATGGCTTATATTGCTTGCTTTTGTCATTTAGGTTTAGCTCTCCCCATTGGTTACTTATGCGGGTTCATTTTAGATTGGGGACCGGTCGGTGTTTGGAGCGGTTTCCCTGTCAGTTTAACCACATTAGGAGTGCTATTATGGAAACGGTTTAATCAATTGACAATAAAATAAACTGATATATGAATAAAAACATAACATCCGAACAGGTACAAAGTGACCTACGTTACCTAACGTTGCTCGCTAAAAGTTTCCCGACTATCGCAGATGCTAGTACGGAAATCATCAATTTGGAAGCAATCATGAACCTTCCTAAAGGGACAGAGCACTTCCTGTCTGATGTCCATGGAGAGCATCAAGCATTTAACCACGTGCTAAAAAATGCATCTGGAGCAATCAAACGAAAAGTCAATGAAATTTTCAGTAACACACTTCGTGATTATGAGAAAAAAGAATTGTGTACGTTAATCTACTATCCAGAGCAAAAATTAGAGTTAATCCGCCGTACAGAAAAAGATTTGGACGATTGGTATTTAATTACACTGAATCAGTTAGTCCGTGTTTGCAGGAGTGTATCATCTAAATATACACGTTCTAAAGTACGTAAGTCTTTACCCAAGGAGTTTTCTTACATCATCCAAGAATTGTTGCATGAGTCAACAGATGAACCCAATAAATCTGCATATGTAGACCAAATTATCAATACAATTATCTCCACAGGCAGAGCGAATGACTTCATCATTGCCATGTGTAATTTGATTCAACGGTTGACCATTGACACATTACATATAATCGGAGATATTTATGACCGTGGTCCAGGGGCTCACATCATCATGGACACACTGTGCAACTATCATAATTTTGATATCCAATGGGGAAACCATGACATCCTTTGGATGGGAGCAGCTGCTGGAAATATGGGAAGTATTGCCAATGTTATCCGTATGTGCCTACGCTTTGGGAACTTAGCTACATTGGAAGATGGATACGGAATCAACCTATTACCTTTAGCAACTTTTGCTATGGAGATGTATGCCGACGACCCTTGCGAACTATTCTTCCCTCGTACAAATGCATCTGATACTACTTTCGATGATAAAACTGCCCAGCTGATTGCTCGTATGCACAAAGCGATAACAATCATCCAATTTAAGTTAGAAGGAGAAATCATCCGTCGCCGTCCGGAGTTCCAGATGGATGACCGATTATTGCTTCATCAAATCGATTTGAAACGAGGTACAATTCTCATAGAAGGTAAAGAATATGAACTTCGGGATAAGAATTGGCCGACAGTCAAGACTAAAGATCCGTATGCTCTGTCTTTTGAAGAAGAGGATTTGATGCGCCGTATCAAACATTCATTTGAATGTAGCGAGAAATTGAAAACACACATGCGTTGCCTATTCAGACATGGTGGTATGTATCAAGTCTGTAACTCCAACCTACTGTTCCACGCCTCTGTTCCTATGAACCCTGATGGGACATTGAAAACAATCAATATCGAAGGAGTAGATTATAAAGGGAAAGGTTTGTTAGACAAGGTAGATCAGTTAGTACGCACAGCTTATTTCGATACCGAAGATAGCCCGGAAAAGGATTTTGCCATGGATTATATTTGGTATTTATGGGAAGGTAAAGATTCTCCTCTATTTGATAAAAGTAAAATGGCCACATTTGAACGTTGCTTTATTGAAGACAAAGCCGTCCAAAAAGAGGAAAAGGGAGCTTATTACACACTAAGACAGGAAGAAGCTGTATGCGATATGTTATTAGACGAATTTGAAGTAACAGGAGAACATCGCCATATCATCAACGGACACGTTCCTGTCCGCTCTATCAAAGGAGAAAATCCTATTAAAGCCAACGGCAAGCTGTTAGTCATTGACGGTGGATTCTCCAAAGCCTACCATCCAGAAACAGGAATCGCAGGCTATACTTTGGTCTACCATTCTAGAGGTTTCCAACTTGTACAACATGAGCCATTCCTATCAACAGACGAAGCAATTAAAGAGGGAAAAGACATCCGTTCCACCACAATTGTTGTTGAGTTGAGCGCAAAACGCCAGATGGTCAAAGACACAGACAAAGGAGTTAGCCTGCAAAAACAGATTTTAGATTTGGAAAAGTTGTTATATGCATACCGAAATGGTCTAATTAAGGAGAAAGAGCGCAAAAGCAAGCTATTGATTTAAGATGAAAACATTACTTGACGTACATACCCATTCTGTAGCCAGCGGACATGCATACAGTACCATACAAGAAATGGCACAGATTGCCGCAGAGAAAGGGCTTCAACTATTAGGGATAACCGAACATTCCCCTGGCATTCCGGGGACATGTGACCCCATCTATTTCAGGAACTTGCATGTAGTTCCTCGACATATGTATGGCATAGAACTACTCTTAGGTGCTGAGCTGAACATCATCGATTATAAAGGAACAATTGATTTGGAAGCATTCTACTTTCCTATGTTGGATATTCGTATTGCAGGTATCCACTCCCTCTGTTATACACCGGGAAACATAGAGGAAAACACAAGTGCCGTTATCGGAGCGATTCGTAATCCTGCCATTGATATCATCAGCCATCCGGGTGATGGTACCGCCCTACTTGATTTTGAACCGATTGTTTTAGCCTCCAAGGAATATCACACCCTACTTGAGATCAATAACAGTTCGCTTAATCCAGGTAGAAATAAAGTTCATGCACGAGAAAATAACTTAACAATCTTGCGTCTATGTAAAAGATACGATGTCCCGGTAATTTTGGGAAGTGATGCACATATCTCATTTGATATTGCTCGACACGACCATATTTATGAATTACTACAAGAAACAGAATTTCCTGAAGTTCTTATTATGAATGACAAAGTGGAAACGTTCAAACAAAGGCTGAAAGAACGAGATTAAAAGATAGAGCACAGATTTACTTCTATAAAAAAAGAGTTGCTTCCCATGGAAACAACTCTTTTTTTATTATCAAAATACTTTTCCTTATGCTTCTGCTACAACTTTTTTGATAGAAACAAAAGAACGGTTTTCTTTACCTCTACGGAATGTAACAACACCATCAACCAAAGCATATAAAGTATGGTCTTTACCAATACCTACATTTTCACCTGGATGATGAACTGTACCTCTCTGACGAACGATAATATTACCAGCTTTAGCTACTTCGCCACCGAAAAGCTTAACACCTAATCTTTTACTTTGTGATTCACGGCCGTTCTTAGAACTACCCACACCTTTTTTATGTGCCATTTCTTCTTTTCTCCTTTAAACGTTAAGCAACAATTTCTTTTACACTCACTTCAGTGAACTGCTGGCGGTGACCGTTCAATTTACGATAACCCTTTCTTCTCTTCTTGTGGAAAACCAACACTTTATCACCTTTTACAAGCGGAGACAGTACTTCACATACCACCTTTGCGCCTTCTACTGTAGGAGCACCTACTTTTACTTCACCATTGTTGTCAACCAACAACACTTTTTCAAATTCCACAACAGCACCGCTTTCTGCGTTCTGAATGTGATGAACGAACAACTTCTTTCCTTCTTCAGCTTTGAATTGCTGTCCGTTGATTTCTACGATTACGTACATCTGTTTTTTTATACTTTAACAGGTTATGTCCCGAAGGTGGATGCGCTTCAAGCATCACTTGTTTACCTCCTGCGGAATTTCAGAGTGCAAAAATACTGTTTCTCACAATACTATCCAAATGTTTTAGACGGTTTTTATTTACCAAAATGATAATTACCAGAACCAACTTCAACTTCTGTATAGTTTTCTGTTTCAGAAATCTTATGGACACCCGGCATCTGCGAAACTGTCACGCCAAAAGATTTCGGGATACGAACAATTGCAGTCGTATTTCCTGGGACAGTCACATCCCAACAAAACGTTCCATTTTTCTTAGACCAAGCACTCTTTATTTCGCCATAAACAGAAAGATAAGAGGTCGTCACCTCATCTAATCCTTCAGGGAATACCGGCTCCATCAAAATCTTCTTGAAAGCAATTGAACCTGGCGCATTCTTGATTCCAGACAAATATTCATAATACCAAATAATCACATCTCCCAACAACATTACATGGTTAGCAGAGTTCATGGCAGGATCAGCCGTGTCCCCGTTCCAAAGTTCCCAAATAGTAGTTGCCCCTTGCTTGATAGTGTATCCCCAACTTGGATAATCTTCGTTAGTCAACAACTTGTAAGCCATATCCAAACGACCATACTCCGTCAGTCCACGCATCAAATGCTGGATACCCAAAACACCCGTACTAACATGTCCATTAAAATCCTCATTAGTCTTCTTCACGATATTTTCAAACACTTTCGCTTCATATCCTTCCGGCACCAAGCCCAAACGCAATGAAAGTAGGTTAGCCGTCACAGTATTGTTATCATATTGTGCTTTTTCCTTATTGAAATATTTTGCGTTATAGGCCTCTTTCATTTTTGCAGCCAATTCTTTATAACCTTGTATATCCTGTTTTTTTCCGCAAATCTTGGCAAAGACAACCATCTTGTTCAACAAATCATAATAAAGAGTTGTACTCAAAATCGAACCAGCAGTAATACGGTTCGGATCTTCAGAATGGATTAAATCTTGTCTTTCAGGCGGCATACACCAGTCACCATATTTATCTTTCGTCATGATGTAATCTTTCATAGTGGTTTCTTCCATGTGAGCCATCCAACGCTTCATTGCCGGATAATGTTTACGGATAGCAGCATCATCTCCAAATTGACGATACAACATATCAGCCACATTAAAGAAAGCAGCCGGCCAAGTTACATTATCGGAATAAATTGTCCAATAATTCGGAGAGACATCTGATATACTACCCTGAGGACTCATGGAATCCTCAATATCCTGCATCCATTTGTTATATAGATTGGCATTGTTGAAGATATAAGCTTCTCCATACGCACCTGTTGTACGGTCACCTAACCAACCCAAACGTTCGTCACGCTGTGGACAGTCTGTCGGCATTCCACGATAATTGCTACGGATACCCCAAAATGCATTACTATGGATCTGATTTACCAATGCATTCGAAGTATTCACATGACCTGTTGTCTCCATATAATCATATACTACCTTACCAGTAAAGTCAGCCACAGTCGGTTTTTCTGCCAAACCAGAGATCTCCACATAACGGAAACCATGATATACAAAACTTGGTTCCCAACTGAAAGCCCCATCTTTAGCCGGTGTATAAATATCTGTCACAAGAGCTGAACGCATATTAGCCAAGCGAAGCGACCCATCCTCATTCAACATTTCAGAGAAAACCATCTTGACCGGCTGATCCTTTTTTCCTTTCAGGTTCACAGCCAACCAACCAACCATATTCTGCCCCATATCAATTACATATTTTCCATCCGGACGATCCATGACAGCTATTGGTTTCACTTCATCTTGAATACGAATATTCGGTGTCTGCTGAGCCATCAGTTTTCCTTTCGGTTTAGGCATCACATCTGCATTTTTCCATGCACTATCATCAAATCCATTCTTATTCCAGCCATCCATTTCCCGACGAGCATCGTATTCTTCACCGTCAAACTCATTATTTGCCACGATTGGTCCTTGAGAGGAGACTTTCCAAGAGGTATCGCTAACTACCATAGATTGTGTACCATCCTTGTATTGAATCTGAAGCTGAGCTAACAACATCGGCATGCCAAAAGACTTGATACCCGGATTACGCATTCCCAAATAACGACCGTTACCCAAAACCACGCCCAACGTATTTTTATCGGCAACGATTAAATTCGTCACATCATAAACATTATAAAATACACGTTTATGATACATGGTTGGAATCGGAGCAAACACATCTTCACTCACACGGTTTCCATTCAAATAGGCCTCATGCGAACCTAAACCACTGATATAAAGCACCGCTCTTTTCACCTCTTTTTCAGCGGCAAACTCCTTTCGTAAATAACGGGCTGCCAAACGAGTTCTATTACCTTCCACCTTCGCATCTTTTCCGGCTAATGTTTCACCCGGATTAGATAGATCCTTTTCACCGATCCAGGTCGCTTTCCATTCAGCGTTGTCCAACAATGCCATCGACCATGAAGCCACTTCGCTCCACGCCGTCTCACCTTGGTTTGTAACCAATTTCACACGCCAAAAATAGGGTTTTCCGCTCTCCAACGCTTTTCCTTCATAAGGAACTAATACGGAAGCATCCGAAACAATCACTCCAGAATCCCACAAAAGGTCTTTTCCACTTTGTAACTTCTTCGGACAAGAAGCCACCTGTATTTGATACGATAGCTGTATCAAATCCACCTTGTCTGAAGTAACCTGCCATGAAAAACGAGGTTTCACCACATCAATACCTTGCGGGTTTTCTTTCATTTCCAAACGAAGACTCTTCACTACCACAGAAGTATCAGGAACACAACCAGTCCATCCCAACACTAAAGCAACCAAAAGCAATACAATTGTTTTTTTCATAATTTATTGTAGTTTAATCTATTCATCATACCTTTAGACACTATTGACAAAGTTAATGATAAAATTCATATCGTTAACAGTTTATTAAAAAAAATCAAATTTAATCATCAATATTTTTCGACAATCATCCATTTTTCCATAACCAATGGGTAGTTGGTCTCCATCCATCAAACCGACCTATCCTACAAGGCTATTTTAACATAAGTATTACATATTAACACACTTTAAACACATCCTTATTACCTCCGACATAATTGGAGATTACATCGGAGGTAATTCAAAATAAGTCCGAAGTAATTACTGATTAAATACAATGTGTGTATAACACAAATTACGATAAAGGATAAAAAAAGAGGTTGTTTTTAACCACAACCTCTTTTTATCATCAACCCTATTTAGGTAGAATCCTTCTGTTTCTCAATTTCATCATCCGATATAAGTTTCCATGAACTTGGCTCCCGGAACCGGAGATATAGTCACTATCTCAGTATCAGCAGAGATCAAGACTGTCTGTCCCTGATGAACATAGATCTCATTTCCCTTATTATCCCGAATGGAGGCTTTACCTTCCATACAGATATATACGACAAAAGAATCCAATTGAGAAAAATCACGTACGATAATCGTATCTACGTCCAATAAGTTGGTCGTAAAATATTTACAATTAGCCAACTCGACTGTTGCATTGGTATGCGCCTTATAATGAGTACGGTAATCCGGATACAAAGTATAATCAATAGCATCTTTAGCCAACTCTGTATGCAACTCACGTCCTTTACCATCCGGTCCTTTACGGTCATAATCGTAAATACGATAGGTAATATTACTTGTCTGCTGGATTTCAGCAATGAAGCAACCAGCGCCAATAGCATGTACACGACCTGCCGGTAAAAAGAATACATCACCCGGATTTACATCGTAACGCTGCAAGACATCCATAATAGTGTTATCTTCTACTCGTTTCACATACTCTTCGGCATCAATCTGTTGAGAGAAACCAGAATATAGGGCTGCATCTTTCGCCGCATTGATTACATACCACATTTCAGTCTTACCAAAAGAGTTATGGCGTTCTTTAGCCAATTCATCATCCGGATGAACTTGAATAGACAAATCGTCGCGTGCATCAATAAATTTGATCAACAGAGGGAAAGTCGTTCCAAACTGTTCGATTACCTTTTCGCCTAACAACTGCGCCCCATATGTGTTGATCAATTCATCTAAAGTCTTTCCTTCCAATTCACCGTTATCCACTACCGAATAGTTACCTTCCACATGAGAAAGTTCCCAACTTTCACCAATACCTTCTTGTTCCGGAGTAATACCTTTAAACGGACAAATATCAGAGCCTCCCCAAATGATATTTTTTAGGATAGGCTTAAAAATCATTGGATATAACATATATGAACCTCTTTACTTTATTTATTTTATTTCTTTTCTACTTTAACTTTTCGCAATACGACAGCACTACGTGCCGGAACATATAATTTCAACCATTCCTTTCTTACTTTCTTATACAATGGATCGTACTGAGTGAAATGGCGGATAGAATCATCAGAAAGGCCGAAACCTCCGAAGCGGATAGCATCCGTATTCAATACCACTTCATATTCACCTCTCGGCACCAAGAATCCATAGTCAGTAAACGACTTATTCGGGCTGAAATTAAAAACAAACACCAAATCTTTACGCATATAAGCCAAAATCTGGTCTCCGTCATTATCCCAAACCTTCTGAATCGGCGTTGCTTGGAATTTCTTCACACTGCCAATCACATCCAACATCTCACGGTCGAAGTCTCCCAAGAAATGGTATTTCAAATCCTTGTTGTCAACCAAATCCCATTGGCGACGTGCATATTTGTGAGACCATCCGTTACCTTCACGCGGGAAGTCAATCCATTCCGGATGACCAAACTCATTACCCATAAAGTTCAAATAACCACCATTGATTGTTGAAGCAGTAACCAAACGAATCATCTTATGAAGTGCAATACCACGTTCCACCATGAAGTTATGGTCATCTTTCTGCATGTGCCAATACATATCCGCATCAATCAATCGGAAAATAATGGTCTTGTCTCCCACCAACGCTTGGTCATGGCTTTCCGCATAACTGATAGTCTTTTCATCGGCACGACGGTTAGTTGTTTCCCACCAGATAGAAGAGGGATGCCAATCTTCATCTTTCTTTTCCTTGATCATCTTGATCCAATAATCAGGGATGTTCATCGCCATGCGATAGTCGAAACCATAACCACCATCTTCAATCTTGGCAGCAAGTCCTGGCATACCACTAACCTCTTCCGCAATTGTTATCGCATTCTTATTCACTTCATGGATCAACTTGTTGGCCAATGTCAAATAAGCGATTGCATCTCCATCTTGGTGGCCGTTATAATAATCTCCATAATTACAGAACGCTTCACCTAATCCATGACTGTAATACAACATGGATGTCACACCATCAAAACGGAAGCCATCAAACTTATATTCATCCAACCAGAATTTACAATTTGACAAAAGGAAATGGAGCACCTCATTCTTTCCATAATCAAAGCACAAGGAGTCCCACGCAGGATGTTCCCTACGACCATCATTATGGAAATATTGTGAATATGAACCATCGAAACGACCCAAACCTTCAATCTCATTCTTTACGGCATGGCTATGGACAATATCCATAATCACCGCAATACCCATACCGTGAGCTTCATCAATCAACTGCTTCAACTCTTCCGGTGTTCCAAAACGAGAAGAGGCAGCAAAGAAACTACTTACATGATAACCAAACGAACCATAATAAGGATGTTCTTGGATAGCCATGATTTGAATCGCATTGTATCCATCTTTGGCAACACGGGGCAAAACGTTACGACGGAATTCATCGTACGAACCCACCTTCTCTTCATTTGAACCCATACCTATATGGCATTCATAAATCAAAAGAGGAGCCACATTCGGTTTGAATCGTTTATGTTTGAATACGTATGAAGTTTCCGGATTCCAAACCTGTGCACTGAAGATCTTGGTATTATCATCCTGCACAACACGTCTGATCCAAGCCGGAATACGTTCACCACTACCACCTTTCCATTCTACCAAAAGTTTGAACAAATCACCATGATGCAATAAATCTTCTGCCAATGTGATTTCCCAAACACCATTCGCCAATCGTTTTAATTTATACTGATCTTCCTTCTTCCACGCATTGAAATCTCCAATCAAATAAATAGCAGTAGCATTAGGTGCCCATTCACGAAACACCCATCCTTTCTTTGTCTTATGTAATCCAAAATAAAGATACCCAGATGCAAAATCTGATAAAGTTTGTTTTCCTTTATTGGTCAAACTCTTTTCTTTATTCACTACATACTGATACCGTCCTTCGATTGCATCCTTATAAGGTTCCAACCAAGGATCATTTTTTATTAGATTTAACGAATCCATGATTTTATGTTAATTGGTTTTGCACAAAGATATAAGAAAAAATAGAAACATGAATACAAAATAGAGACCATTAATAAAGTTTCACCCACTATTAATCGAATACTTGAACCAAATTTACTATTTTTGCATGCAAACGTATAAGAAAAACAATGGGAAAAGGGACAAAAAGCATAACCTTCTATATATTGATGCTCTTAATCTTTGGTTCACTGATGTATCTCATCATTAAAGAAGGAGAAAGTATACAGGTTGGCCATGCAATCCAAACCATGCATGATGCTCCCCAAAGTTTAGGAGAAGGCTTCCTTATCTTTTTAAATTCAGTCACCCACCACATACACTCTTCTATCGGGATTTTACTGCTCCAAATCATCGCCATATTAATCGTTTGCAGGATATTCGGTTGGCTGTTTCTGAAAATAGGCCAACCCACTGTGATTGGAGAGATTGTGGCAGGTATCGTTTTAGGGCCTTCCGTCCTTGGGAATTTACTGCCTAACGTGTCGGAATTTCTTTTTCCACCAGACTCTTTATCAAATATTACTATATTAAGCCAGTTTGGCTTGATCTTATTCATGTTCGCCATCGGGATGGAATTAGATATAACCGAAGTTCGAAAGAAACTAAAGGAGACTATCTTAATCAGCCACACAAGTACCATTGTTCCCTTTTTCTGCGGGATGTTGACAGCCTATTTCGTCTATGGCTCATACGCCAACAAAGAGACTCCATTTATCTCATTTGCCCTCTTTATTGGGATAGCCATGAGCATCACTGCTTTTCCGGTATTGGCCCGTATTATACAAGAGAAAGGATTAACCAAAACTCATTTAGGGACAATCTCTTTAGCCAGTGCTGCCAATGGTGACATTACAGCATGGTGTCTTTTAGCAGTAGTGATAGCTATTGCACAAGCAGGAAGTATGCTTAGTGCTATTTATAACATTGCTTTTTCTTTCTTATATATAGGTTTTATGTTCTTTGTTGTCCGTCCTTTTTTACGGATGGTCGGACATATCTATCACAATAAAGAAGTTATCGACAAGGGGTTGGTTGCATTCATCTTCCTGCTATTGGTTATTTCTTCTTATTTTACGGAGATTTTAGGCTTACATGCTCTTTTCGGCGCTTTTATCGCAGGTGTAGTGATGCCAAGCAATGTAAAGTTCCGAAAAATTATGACAGAGAAGGTGGAAGATGTCTCTTTGGCTTTATTCTTACCATTATTTTTTGTATCGACAGGTCTCCGAACCGAAATCGGCCTATTAAACACACCCGAACTTTGGAGTATGTGTGGTATCTTCATTGTTGTAGCCATTATCGGGAAATTCGGAGGAGCGATGTTTTCTGCCAGGTTTGTCGGAGAGAGTTGGAAAGACAGTCTTTATATAGGAGCTTTGATGAACACTCGAGGTTTAATGGAATTGGTTGTATTGACTATCGGATATGATATGCAGATACTCCCTCCTTCTATTTTCGTCATGTTGGTTCTTATGACATTAATCACCACCTTTATGACCACACCTCTTGTCTCTTTCATCGACTTAGGATTTAAAACTCATGATAAGATAAAGCAACAACATCGTTCTACAATTGAACCTTTCAATGGTGCTTTCAAAGTCCTATTATCTTTTGGACGCGCAGGTAACGGACAAATCATGTTGGATGTTGCCCATCAAATGTTTGCACGTGGAAGCAAAAAATTAAATTTAACAGCTCTTCATTTAACAGTCGGAGCAGATATAAACCCCTTGCATACAGATAATTTCAAAGCAATTAGTTTTGAACCCATTTTATATGGAGCAAAAAAATTAGGAATCCAAATTCAAACACGATATGAAATATCAAACAATGCAGGAGAAGATATTTGCAACATTGTCAATAACGAAGGATATGACTTCTTACTTGTCGGTTCTGGAATCTCATATAGTAACTCTCCGGAAGATATAGAGGCCAACCGCTACCGAACTTCTTTCTATAACCGTTTCTTCCGCCGTTTCAAAGCACCGGAATCATGGTTCTATCCCGGTGATTTATTAAAAGATAAGACAAAGACATTTATCGCCCGAAGCCATTGCGATGTCGGAGTCTTCATAAACCGTAACTTCATCAAAGCTTCAAACCTCATCATCATTTGTAGCAACGAAAAAGAACTATTCTTATTGGACTATGCAAAAACACTCCTTAAAAGCACTCATGGTTCAGTAAGCATTCTCAATAGAGCTAACACAACTACCCCCGGATATAACCAAATGATGAACACTTTTAACGATTTTATTACCTCTATACCAAGAGCGAGTCTACTTCAAGATAATGACTTAACACAGGGACTATTTTATGGTTTTAACTTCATGTTAATTGGATATGAGACATGGAACGAGGTTTCTGAACAGCGAAAAGAAGCTTTACAAAAAATGCCTTCCACTTTGATTTTAAACAAATATCAAGAAAAAACAGAAACCCAGACAAAAGAATAACACTCATTTTATAGAGGATCTTCAGCGGCCTTTGATTGGTCTTTAGGATATGAATATATAACATTCTTCTTATCCTTCTGCTCATAAGAAGCCAATTTCTCGTTACAAATACGTTCTGTCACATCCTTTAAGTATTCGACACGAGTAAGAAGATACTCCAATTGTTCACTCGTGATCCTATAATCTTTATTGTAACGAGCATCAATATAGGCACAACACAAAAGATTGAAACATTCTACAGATTCAGGTGTATTCAATGGAAACACGGCAGATAACTCACGATCAAAGTCTTTAACCATTGCAGCCAGTTCTGCTAACTTATGATTCTTAGGACGATAATTTGTCCAAACAAGTAAAATCACACAATAAAACTTTTCACAAGCTTGATGTAACAAAAAGGCAGCATTCATCCAATCATCTTTCTTCATAAAATAAGAAGAGACTGAATCTAACATACTTACTGCCGAAGGGTAATAACGTTCAAATTCAACTTTAGCGAAATCTTTTATTTCAGAAAAATTCAAAATACGTGGAGAGGTCAACTTAAATTGTTTATCATCATACAATAAGACTCCATCTCGCACTATCTCCGTAAAAAAATAATGGGAGTTACTTAAATTCTGATTTAAAGATTTAATGTTTTCAACGATAAAACGAGGAGTAGCATGACGACGCCAAGACAAGTGTTTATGATAAGTTTCGATTAATTTATGTCGAAGTATCTCTTCTGTAATTTTTGTATTCAAATTAGAAATAACAACTAATATATCATAATCACTTTGATAAGAAGTATGAACACCAAATTCATATCTTTCATCCCAAATCACATACGAATCACGAGCATAACTACCATACAATATCACCATATTAACATCTTTCACATAATGGCGAATCAAGCGAAGAATAAAACTCAGCTCTTCTCTTGTCTCTTTCGGCAGATATCCTATAGAATGTCTCATTTTGTTTTGATTTATTATATAACAAAGCACACATTGTCACTTTGCAATAATAAAAATGCTTTTTCAATTTAGTCCAACTTCAAAACAGCCAAGAATGCTTTCTGAGGAACCTCCACTGTTCCAATCTGTTTCATACGTTTCTTACCTTCTTTCTGCTTTTCCAACAATTTACGTTTACGAGAGATATCACCACCATAACATTTAGCAGTTACATCCTTACGCACCGCTTTAACTGTTTCACGAGCAATAATCTTTGCTCCTATCGCTGCTTGAATAGCGATATCAAATTGCTGACGAGGTATCAATTCTTTCAATTTTTCACACATACGTCGACCAAATGTCACACTATTATCAATATGTGTCAATGTAGAAAGAGCATCGACCGGCTCACCATTCAATAAAATATCTAATTTGACCAATTTACTTGGGCGGAAATCATAAATATGGTAATCAAAAGAGGCATATCCTTTTGAAATACTCTTCAATTTATCATAAAAATCTATCACAATTTCCCCTAATGGCATATCATAATGAATTTCTACACGATCTCCTGAGATATACTCTTGTTTAATCAAAATACCACGTTTACCCAAACAAAGCGTCATGATAGGACCGATAAAAGAGGTATTAGTGATTACAGAAGCACGAATATAAGGTTCATCAATATGATCAATCAATGTAGGATCAGGCAAACCACTTGGGTTATGCACTTCCTTACAATTTCCTTTCTTGTCATACACTTTATAAGAAACGTTCGGGACTGTGGTAATTACATCCATGTTAAACTCACGATCCAAACGTTCTTGCACAATTTCCATATGTAACAAACCTAAGAAACCGCAACGGAAACCAAAACCTAAGGCTGCGGAGCTTTCCGGTTGGAAAGTCAATGAAGCATCATTCAACTGAAGTTTCTCCAAAGAGGCACGCAAATTCTCAAAATCCTCACTATCTATCGGATAAACACCGGCAAAGACCATCGGCTTAACCTCTTCAAAACCGGCAATAGCATCTTTAGCAGGACGAGCTACGTGAGTGATCGTATCTCCAACACGAACCTCACGGGATGTTTTAATTCCAGATATTATATAACCAACATCTCCTGTTCTAATCTCATCACGAGGAGACATCGTCAACTTTAAAACCCCCACCTCATCCGCATCGTATTCTTTACCCGTTGCAATGAATTTCACATGGTCACCTTTTCTTATAACTCCATTCACCACTTTGAAATAGGCGATAATACCTCTGAATGAATTAAATACCGAGTCAAAAATCAAGCATTGAAGAGGAGCTTCAGGATCCCCTTTAGGAGCAGGTACCTTCTCTACAATCGTATTTAATATATCATAAACACCTTCACCGGTTTTACCACTCGCTCTTAAAATATCTTCACGTGGGCATCCTAACAACTCCACAATCTGGTCTTCCACTTCATCTGGCATCGCACTCGGCAAATCAATCTTATTCATGACCGGAATAATTTCCAAGTCATTTTCGATGGCCATATACAAGTTAGAAATTGTTTGCGCCTGAATGCCTTGCGCTGCATCAACAATCAACAATGCCCCTTCGCATGCTGCAATAGAACGAGAAACTTCATACGAGAAATCGACATGTCCCGGAGTATCGATCAAATTCAAAATATAATCTTCCCCTTTATAATGGTATTTCATTTGAATCGCATGACTCTTGATTGTAATACCACGTTCACGTTCAAGATCCATATCATCCAACACCTGCGCCTGCAAGTCTTTTCCTTCTACAGTCTTCGTGTACTCTAATAGACGATCGGCCAAGGTACTTTTACCATGGTCTATATGAGCTATAATACAGAAATTACGGATATTCTTCATTTAACTATTATTTATATCGCAAAGATAGTGTTTTTTTCAGAAACTCTTCTCATTTGCCAAATTCCACATATTAAGGAAAGAGGCTTTTGTGATATCTACTAATTTATCCCAATTGATTTTCTCAACATGATCACCTGGCATGTGATAATCGGGATGGCCATCCGTATGATACCATATCACCGGAATATCTAACAAAGCAAACGATGCATTATCACTCCCTCCCACCGGTTTGTCCCACGGACGATAATCCGGAGAAAGTTTCAATCCATATTGCTTTATATCTTTTTTTAACCAATCTCCAAACACCGGATGAGAAGCTGTATAAAAATAGACCACATGCATAGGTTTGGTCTCATCATTATTTCGTCCAATCATATCATAATTCAAATATCCTTTAACCTTATCAATATCCGGAAATGTTTGAACAAAATATTTAGAGCCCAATAATCCCTTTTCTTCACCGTCCCAAAAAGCAAAAATAATTGTACGTTCAGGTTGTACACCTGTTACCATAAAAGCCTTGGCTACCTGTAATACAGCTGAAACCCCAGACGCATTATCATCCGCTCCATTATAAATCTGATCTCCGCACAACGATGAATCATATCCCAAATGATCATAATGAGCACCTATAACGACATATTCATTGGGATTTTTCCCCTCTATTTTTCCAAAAATATTATTCAAAGCTAACTTCCGGTGTGTATCTTGTTTCAATTTTATAATCGAATCCGGATGTACTTGAAAACGTCCTTTTTTCTGCCTCTCTCTTCCATAAGCCTCAAAAGGTTGGTAATAATTATCAAACAAAGGCTCAATGCCCAATAACTTCAAGTTGGACACAATATATTCTCCGGCAATACGGTTTCCTCTTGAACCAGCCTCCCGACCTTCCAATAAGTCGCTTGCCAAAAAAGAGATATAAGCTTCTGCATCCACCTTATTAATCGCATCCACTCCTTTTTTCACCGGAGATTCAGCCCATAACCATGAATAGAAAAACACCAAGCAAGCAAACAAAACAACTTTTCTCATCTTTAGTTTTATTGATTGTAACTTTATTTTCCAACAAAGATAACAATCTATTTATAGAGAAAACCTTATGAAAACAAAAAAAGGTCAAACTTTACTTATCAAGTATAGTTTGACCTTTCTCGTTAATCTTCTAAACCGTTTATTGGTAAAGAAAGGGACTTAATTCTTCTGATTCTCGTTCTTTTCATTCATTAGTTTACGAATTTCAGCATTTATATGCTGACACATCAATCCATTACCCATTGATTGGTAACGTTCTGCTTGATAACGTAACATAGCTAAAGTTCGCATACATTTTTCATTTTCTCTCATCATAAATAAAAACTTTACGTCTTCTACGCTAAGAAAACAATTAATAATAAAAACCTAAACTATCTTTTAATTTCGCTGCAAATATACGTACTTTCCCTCAATAATATGCTATAAAACATATAAAATATTTTTGTTATCCCGTTTATCTATTTGGATTAGATAACTTTAAAATGTTTGAGAGCCTTATAAACCCCATCTTCATCAACCGAATCTGTCACAAAATCCGCTACTTTTTTCACCTCATCCGAAGCATTACCCATTGCAATACCTATCCCGGCATGACTCAGCATCTGAATGTCATTTCCTCCATCGCCAAAAGCCATACATTCATCTAAGTTTATCCGAAAATATTCCAACATCTTATCAATTCCCACACGTTTACTAATACCTAATGGAACCAGATCAGTAAACAAAGGATTCCAACGAGTTGATTCACAATGAGGTAAAATCTCCATAATATGCTTTTCCTTTTCTTCCGTAAAAAAAGCAATAATCTGTGAAACAGCCTGCCCTTTGATTTGCTCCAATGGACAAATAGGCGGTGCCGGAAAATTCAACATGCAAAAAATCTCATCCACTGCTTTATCTGTATAATTCATCCAAATTTTATGTTCTAAAACAAATGCACAAGGGAATTCACCCTCCTTTTCCCAATAGCGAAACAAAGCCTGCACATCCTCTTCCGGAATAATCTGCCGATGAATTACCTTGTCATCTCCAACCAAAACACAACCACCATTCATCGTCACATATCCGTCAAAGACTTGATCTCCCAAATTATTAATCGCAACCAATGGGCGACCAGTTGCAATAAAAACTTTAATACCTCTCTCCCTTAAAGCAGCCAAGGCTTCTATAGTCGACTGTGGGATCGCATGGGTTTTAAAACTCACCAATGTTCCATCAATATCAAAAAAAACAGCTTTAATCATATCTAACCTAAACTTTCTTTATTCAAAATACCCGGCAAAGGTAGAAATAAATACGATTTATTTAAAAGTTATAACAATTGTTACTATATTTGAACAATTAAACAAACCATGTAAAATATGATGAAAACGTACATATACTTATTTAGTGTATTATTTTTCTTATCCCAATCTCTTGTCGCACAAGAGTCTATAACAGTAGAGAATCATGAACCGGGCAATAAAAGCATACTTGAACGGATTACCGGAAAAGACATTATTGACAACTCGGAGATGACTTTACACCTATTCACCTCCGCCAATGCAAACTTTTCCGATTCTCATTTTGACGGGATGAATTTCAAATTAAACCGTGTGAGATTGGAAATTAAAGGTAGTCTTCTACAAAGGTTATCATATCATTATAGACAATCTTTTAATAAAGATTCAGACCCTTATTCATTGGATAATTCATCCTCTTCCCTTGAATTAGCATACGTTGATTTAAAGGCAAGTGATAAGTTCAGTTTTACCATCGGAAAGCAATTCGTAAACTATGGAGGATATGAATTCTATGTAAATTCCATTAAAGTAAGGGAATTCAGTGAATTCAATAGTTACCTATCCTGTTATCAAGTAGGATTAACCGGAAACTGGCAAATCAATCCGAATCAACAAATCCTATTCCAAGTAGCCAATAACCAAAATGGAGACTACAGTGAAATGTACGCATCCGGTTTGCCCACAGGTATCGAAGAGGCTAAAATACCATTCATCTATTCTGTCAATTGGAATAGCTACTATTTTGATAAGGTCCTTCAACTCCGCTATGCTGCAGCCATCGGGCAACAGGCCAAAGACAACTACGCTTACTTCTTGACTTTTGGTAACTCAATAGAGAAAGGGCCTCTGATTGCCTATTTAGATGTGATGTACACCCGACAGGATTTGGATCAACACGGGATTATCAGTCATCTTCCTACTGTAACCCAAACAGCACGTTATACCGATTACCTCTCTTTCATAGCGAATGTGGACTACCGTTTTCACCCACGCTGGAATGCCTACATCAAAGGTGGTTACGAAACAGGACGTGTATTCAAGGCTAATGGGAATTTTGCAGAAGGGATGTATCGCCGGACATGGAATGCCCAAACCAGCCTTGAGTTTTACCCATTAAAAAACATTGATCTGTTTGTATTCTTACATTATACTTATCGTGGCATACAACTGACAGACAATGCGCTCAGAATGGGAGCCTATAATCCGGATACCCATCGTATCTCATTAGGATTTGTGTACTCCATCCCTGTATTCTAAAAAGAAACGCTATATCCTTTAGAACTAAAAAAGCGGTAATTATCATTTGAGTATATGATGATTACCGCTTTTTTATCGAAACGATCTCTTTATCAACAATCAATAAGATTTCTCCTCGTTTGAATAGTCAAACCAAGCAAACTTAGCTGATTTTTTGGAATCCTTGCCATTTGAAGTTGCATACATCCCCACATAAGGGCCATTAAAGCCATTGTTCTGTTCATCAGATATCACATATAATGGAACAACAGCCCCGATGTCTGCAAGTGTTTTTTCATCTTCACCATAAAAGAAATGAAGATTACATCCGTCAGATGTAACAGTCATTACAGCTTCCGGTTTATGATAAGGCATACGTGCCACCTCTTTCTTTCCGTTCATTGTCACTTCATACAGAGCCACTTCATTTTTTTCCTTCATAAACAAGACAAAACCTTTACTCGAACGATACACTATCATACCTGCCTGTTCATTCTCTTTTTTTGTTGAGAAATTCACTTTGGTGGAAGCTGTAAAAGCAACATGCTCTATCCGTCTGGCTATAAGGGAAGGATTAACCAAGCTGTCTGCCATCTGCGGACGAAGTTTCATCTCAAGACAACCCTCTTTTATCTCATACCATTTTTCCATCGGAGTGCGCAAAAAATTCCATTCCAAAGACAATGTTTCTGTATTAAAATCATCTCTGACAGAAGGTTTTTCAAAGGGTGTCCATGGCAGATCCGGACGTTTACAAACCTCCTGGATCATTCCTTTTCCAGGATTAAACACCGGAGTTTTCCATTCCATATCTTCCAGAACCTGAAACTCTACCGGCATCAAAAATGTCTCTCGACCAAGATATGTTCCTCCATCAAACTTTCTTTTTCCTAAAGAAACTGCCCACCAGTCACCTTTCTGTGTCTGGACTAAATCAGCATGCCCCACTGAATTTATTTTGAAATCCTTTCCAAGATGCCTGTGAGTCAAAACCGGATTAGCATGATCCGGGATATAAGGACCCCAAATATTGTCGCTATGAAAAACCGAGACAGAATGAAAATATCCGGTTCCTCCCTCCGCCACAAGTAACATATATTTTCCATCTATTTTATACAGATGAGGGCCTTCAGTCCATCGGGCATTCGAAGCATGTCCATGAGTAAGTTGAACCCTTTCCCCTACCAGTTTTCCTTGCGTCACATCTAACTCTTGAAGCCATACACCAACTTTGTCAGGCCAATCATTTTTACCTGACAGATTTCCATGACCCACATAATAACACTTTCCGTCCTCATCCCAAAATAAAGAGGGGTCTATCCCATACGAATGTAGCCACACTGGATCACTCCAAGGTCCGGCAGGATCTTTTGCCGTAATATAAAAATTACCCTCACACTGTACACAAGTTGTAATAAGATAGAATAAACCTTCATGATACCTTATCGTTACCGCATAAATACCTCTTGAATCCTTAAGTCCATCTGCGAACTGCATCTGTTCCGGACGTGTAATTCCATACCCGATTAACTTCCAATTTACAAGATCCTTACTTTTATAAATAGGGATACCCGGGAACCATTCAAAAGAAGAATTTACCATATAATAATCATCTCCAACCCTACAGATAGAGGGATCAGGATGAAACCCCGATAGAATTGGATTTCTGAATGTTGAATGGTCATTATCAGCATGAACAGACATTAAAGCCATCATGAAACATGTAAAAAATACAAACAATGTCTTCATATCAAACAATTTTCTCATTATAAACACCTAATTATAATATCTCTAATTTATTTTTACATTCAACCAGTCAAATCGTTCGATTTGGGTACGATCACATTCACTGTTATCGGCTTTAATAATAAGATCCTTAAATGTAAAATCTGAAAGGAGATATTGATCATCTGCTCGTTTTACATTAAAAAAGGTCTTACACTCTAATTTCATGTTGCGCATAACAATATTACGAGCATACGACATTGGAATATCTTCACGTCCTTTCAAATCAAAGAATTGAGTCCAAGGATGAACATACAAGAAAGAGCCTACATTTCCTGAAATCTCTTCCACAGTTATATATTCATAATTCTGTGGTGTATCCGGACGCATCTTTAACCATAACAGACGGTCGGCTTTATCTACTTGAATACGTCGTAATATGACATTTCGATTATGTATCGACTCAGAACCACAAGTCAGACAACTATGACAGAATCCAAAAGTACAATCTTCAATGATGATTCGCTGATTTCCCCCATTATTAGGATCCTGGTCAGCCCAAGGTCCTTTTCCCCCTTTTAAGGAAATAGCATCATCATTGACTGATAGATAACAATTTTTTACCAACACATCGTGACAAACATCTAAATCAATGGCATCCGAACTCGGAGCCTTGACCGGTGATGAAGGAGCAAAGAAATGCACACCATCTATCTGAACCCGTTCCGAACGATAAATGTGACATGTCCAATAGGGAGAATTTCGAAGCGTTATTCCCTCTAAACGGACATTCTTAGCATTTGAAATATAGACCAAGCGAGGACGCATCTCATCCATATTGGTACAATTGGGATTCACCTTACGACGCAACCAGAAGGAACGCCAATACCGCAACCCATTACCATCAATGATTCCTTTGCCTGAAATCGTAAAGCCATCCACCTGATCTGCATTAACCAATGCGGCAAAATAGTTCAAAGTCTGTCCCTCCATACGAGTCTTAACAATCCGGAAATTTGCAATATCATCACTACCTTTAAGTACTGCGCCCTCTTCCAAATGTAGATGCGTATGCTGTTTGAAAAAAAGCGATCCACTTAAAAACACACCTTTAGGGATAACTACAACACCTCCATTCTCTGCTGCACGGTCTATGACGGCCTGCAAAGCTTCGGTTTGCAGCAACGTACTATCTTGTTTCACTCCATAATCTGTCACAAGATATTGTTTACCCAATTTTTCTATTTCTACCGGTTTTGAAGAGTAGAACCACTTATCTATAGGTGTACCATCCGGAAATTTTTCAGATGCCATCACTCCCCATGTGGCACAAATACAAACGATAAAAAAGATTATTCGTTTCATCATGAATTTGAATTTATTACAAAGTTAATATATCTCAAATTTATAGAGTCACCCCTGTTTTAAATATAGCAATCTCTTTAAATCCTGCTTTTTCATGCTTGAGTTTTTCTCCGTTAGCAACCTTCAAAATCACATCAATCAGACGATTTAAAACACATTGTTCCTCCTCCTGCCCTTCGATGATTGAGCCGGCATTGAAATCAATCCAATTACCCTTGAATTTGGCAAGTTGTGAATTGGTAGAAATCTTCATTGTAGGGACAAACGAACCAAAGGGAGTTCCTCGTCCTGTCGTAAATAAGACCATCTGACATCCCGATAAAGCCAACGACGAGGTGGCAACCAAATCGTTACCCGGTGCCTGTAACAGATTTAATCCCTGCTTGGTAACCGGTTGACAATAGTTAAGTACATCGACAACCTGTTGTGTCCCTCCCTTCTGTACACAACCGAGTGATTTCTCCTCAAGGGTTGTAATCCCCCCTTTTTTATTACCTGGTGATGGATTCTCATAAATAGGTTGGTCGTACTTTCGGAAGTAGTTTTTAAAATCGTTAATCAATGTAACTGTAGCCTCAAATACCTCTTGATTTATCGCACGATTCATCAGAATGGTTTCGGCACCAAACATCTCAGGGACCTCTGTAAGCATGGTAGTTCCACCCTGTGCTACAAGCCAATCAGAGAAACGTCCGACAAGGGGATTGGCCGTAATTCCGGAAAAGCCGTCAGAACCTCCACACTTCAACCCTACCCGCAAAAGATTCAACGGAAGTGGTTCACGTCTATCCTTTCGGCAATTTTCCACCAATTCACGAACGATTTGAAACCCGGCTTCGACCTCATCTTCTACCTCTTGGGCTATAAGAAACTTTATTCGATTCTCATCCCATTCGCCCATCACCTCTTTCAATGATGCTATTTGATTGTTTTCGCATCCTAAACCAAGAACTAATACCCCTCCGGCATTAGGATGTTTAATAAGAGCTGCCAATGCCTTTTGTGTGTTGGCATGATCTTCACCTAATTGTGAACAACCATAATTATGTGTATAAGCCCGCACATCATCCAAGTGTGAACAATCACATTCGTTTTTTATCCGCTCCACTATGGCTTGAGCCTGACCATTCACACAACCCACCGTTGGAACAATCCACAACTCATTACGAATCCCCATATACCCATTTTTCCTCAAGTAACCCATCACACGTAGTTCATCGTCTCTCTGATAGCAAGAACGATAGGTTTTATGGTCATAAGCATATTCCAAATCATCGTTTAAGTTTGTTTTGAGATTATGTGAATGCACCCATTCTCCCGCCTTTATTACATGAATTGCATGCCCAATCGGATAGCCATATTTTATGACATCTTCCCCTGCAGCAATCTCTTTTATGGCAAATTTATGGCCGGATTGAATATCTTCATGCAGTGTTATAGGTCTTCCATCAAACGTTATAACTTCACCTTTTTTCAAATCATCGGAGATAGCTACAGCTACATTATCGACCTCATTTATTTTGAGAAACCGTTTCATTATTCCATCCTATTTTTATGCCAGAAACTTCTTTAATGCAGCAGCCATTCCCAACTCTTCAATATCCTTAACATATTGAGCAACAGTTGGTATAAAGCCTTTGATTTCGGAGAAATCAACAGTAAAAATACCACTCTGTGTTACAATCTTTGTCATGGTAGCCTCTAAGTTTGAAGCATCCCAATTAGCACGAATGTATTGTACGAATTCCGGTGTATCATCAGGTTCAAAACCACTCTTCGGACTGTAATAAGCCATAAGTGCAGCAAATGTCATACACTCATACCTTGCCATCTTACCAGCCTTAAACCAATAATCCCGCAAAGTAGGATAATTACGAGCTTCCCATTTGGATAAAGAGTTAAGCGAAATCGATTTAAGCAAATGTCTGATATGAGGATTATAGAATCGTTCTAATATACTTGCCGCAAATTGTTTGAGTTCCGCAGGATCTTCATCAATCATTGGAATTACCTCCTGCTCTACCATTTGGTTTATAAATTGCTCTATATCGGATGTGTTAAATGCATCCATAACAGTTTCGCACCCCATTAATAAACCTATGGCAACCATACCTGTATGCGAACCGTTTAAGATTCTCACCTTTTTATCACGAAACTGCTTGATGGAGGGCATAAATGTGACATTAAGTCCGGCTTTGTCCAAAGGTAATAACTTCTGAACTTCCTCGTATCCCGCTCCTCCAATAGCCCAAAGATGATACAACTCTCCACGTACCACCAAATTATCATCATATCCAATCTCTTCTTTGATTTGACCAATGCTGTCATGCGGAAATCCCGGTACAATTCGATCAACCAACGTATCACAAAATGGGCAATAAAGTTCAACCCAATTGATAAAATCATCACCCAAATGGTTATACTTTGCATGCCGGATCACATAGTCGTGAAGCGTAGAACCATTATCCTCGATTAACTCACAACAAATAACAGCTATGCCTTTCGTGGGATCACCACCAAAATGCTTGAATCGTTTATAAAGCAGCGCCGTCACTTTAGCCGGATATGATTGAGGCGGACAGGCCGACAGGTCATCCCCCTCTTCGTAACGTATACCTGCCTCAGTCGTGTTAGATATAATCATTTTCAGTTCGGGCAGAAGCATATACTCCTCATATTTAGCATACTCTTCGTATGGATGGATCGCATCCATGACACTTTTCACCAAACGGATATCCTTTCGTGGTTCTTTATTTTCAATGCCTTCTAAATATACATGATACATCTGATCTTGCATTTTGAGCAAATCGATGGTCGTCAAACTTTTCTTTTCACTACTGTTTCGAGGCTTACAGATAACCACCCCGGTATTCATCACCCCTTTTTCGTTAGCAATGTCTATCGACCAATCAACAAATGCACGAAGAAAATTCCCTTCGCCAAATTGAAGAACCTGTATAGGACGATCTGTTTTCTCTGTAGTCGTTTTATTTAGCTTTTTAATCATCTCTTTTCAAAAACTTTATTTGCAAATTCCAACATCCATACCCAATCTATCGCAGCGATACCATGCAAGTTATCACGATGGAAATAACCCAACGTAGAGCCTATTGCACTTTTATCATAAGCTGCAGGCCATTCAACATCGGGCAATCCCTCTGCACCCAAAAATTCCCAAACAGGACTTGCTGCTTTCATTGCAAGAAATTCTCCTTTTGTATCAAACCATTTTTCGTCAAATCCTTGAACCATTAATGCACGTGGAGCAATACATGCCAACAACATGTGTTGGTCGAAAGGGAGATTGGCTTCATTGTTAGCATATTTAGCAAAAGCTGTACAATACCAATGTTTAAATTGACGAGTCATTGTTGCCACATTCTCTCCAAAATAATGCTTTTGCAGAGGGACACCACCTCCTCCGGTTTGATTAAGTACCACAACCGGAAAACGTTCATCGAATGCACTGGCCAACATCGCCGCTTTAGCCAATCGGGAAGATCCGGTAAGAAGTACCCTTTTCTCATCAAGTTGGGCATCTTTTTCAATCATATCCATTCCTCGCATCAACACCCATCCCCAAGCGGCTAATGCGGCTGTATAATCATCTCGTTTCTCATCACGTTTTCCCCACAAATCAAAAATACCACTATAGGCAAATTCCTGCTGAAGCGAAATTCCATTTTCATCTTTATCCCCTTCATTAGGGTCAGGAGATATTTCTGCATAACAAGCAGTCACAACGGCATATCCACTTGCCACGAGCATATTTACCGGAACAATGCTTCTCAGATTTGGATCCAAACGCATACCTCGACTACGTTCATCGGCTTTATGATTGAAAATATAGAAACTTTCATTATTTCGCTGCCAACCCTCATTTATCAAAATCTCTTTATCGGTCAAAAGCGTGTGGTTTCCTTCATAATTCAGGAACATAATAGTAGGAACAGGACCTTCCAAATGATTGGGAGTAATGATCAACCAATCAACTTTGGGACCACTTTTATCTTTATTAAACCACATCCTTACTTGGCGACGAGTGGCATAATTTCCCATGGTATTACCTTGCTCGATTGTTTCCAATACTATATCATCCGGTGCAGTCGGCATCTGACCATACATCTCACGTTCAAAAATGTCTAAAATCTCCTTACGTCGCTCAGCCCATTGTGCTTTTGTTTTCACTTTTTTGCCATTAGCAAAAGTAAAAATATCAGGCAAAGGATAATTTCCCACTTTACTCTCATCGTAGTTTTGAGCATATAGCGACATTGACAAAACGTATATGCAAATAAACATCGCAACTGTGATTCTTTTCATATTATCTATAATTATGATTTATACCTTTCTTTCTTGTGGATTTTTCTTTCTCTCTATATTACAACAAATGTAAGATTTATTCAGAATTTTCCAAAACAGAGTTCCATAATTACACAATAATCTTCTTTAAATTTACATCGGACATAAATGAAATTACCTCGGACATAATCCATGATTACATCCGAGGTAACTTTTGGCAGGTTTATATTAGAAAAGCTATTTACTTTTTAGGTAGGTTCGGATAATTGTCCCAATTTCAGTTCTCACCTCTTTTTTCAATACATTAAAAGAATAGAACCGATTCCCCACTTCATATTGGGGCAACCATGAGAAAGTGGACATTCCTTTAAGGTACACAATATCCACTATAGCGTATTTTCCATCCTCATTTAAACGGTATTTTAACTCTGGAGAAATATCATAATGTTCTAAAAGAATAAACAGACTAACCCGGCAGGCAACATCCACTTGATCAGATGCCCCCGGCTCTATGAATCCCCCAAACAAATCGACAACCGAATAAGTATTTTTCATGACTTCCAAGACCTCCACTATAACAGAAATTCTTTTCCTTTTAAACTTGGTCCTAAACTCATCAATCCTTTTCCTCGAAGGGATTTCATAAATTCCCCACTCCTTACAAATACACAATTCTTGATCAGAAAAATGAACCTGTGAAAGTTCAGCACTATCTAAAGCAGAACATTTCTGTAACCATACAGGTATATGATAATAAAGTTTAGGAACCTCCAAAAACACCTTGCAGATCCGATACTCCTTACTATCAGGAATCAGCTTATGAAGTTGACTCGTAGCTTCCCTATTCGGAAAGAATACCTCCCTTATTTCAGTTGTCGCCCGTTTCATCATCTTTTAATATCTACCTACTTCTGCCTTCTTGATAAGTTCTTCCATATTCCTAAATTCTTATTCAAAGTATATTTCATTATCTTTAAACAATTGATAATAATAACGGATGTTTTCAAGATTATACCACCTATTTGTTTTTATAGGGGTATTATCTAAATCATATATCTTAGCTCCCGGTAAAGACAACAAAAAAGGAGAATGGGTCGATATTATCAACTGACAATTATTTTCAAGAACTGTTCCTAATAAATAATGAGATAATTCTATCTGCCATCTTGCAGACATACTGTTTTCCGGTTCATCAAGCAGAACTAAACTATCTGTTTTTATGGAATCCACAAAATAATTAAAAGCCGTTTCCCCATTTGACTGCTCTTTCTTAACAGCATCCAACTTTGAGCGGATATATTTAGAACATGAATTATTCTTATTAATTTGGATATCGTAAATTTCTTTAAACCGCCTAAATACCTCCGGATCTAACAGATTCTTTTTAGGCAAACTATTTCCTTTATCCTTAATTGTCTGAAATTCATTAATTAAAGCATCTCTTACCTCTTCACGAACTTCATTGTCTTTTCTTTTTTGGAGAATTGTATCAAAAATATCCTCACTCGTTACAATCTGTCCTCGTTGAATAGCCCCTATCGCTTTTTGATCCAACTCTCCAGATTCACAAATATCCACATAATCATCAAAACTATTACTTTTGTTATATCGGCTTTTTCTGGAAAGTTTCAGTTTTTGGGCTATAACATTCAACAATGTACTTTTCCCAGAGCCATTACCACCATAAAAAATCGTTATATCACTAAAAGCGAAATGTCTCCGACCTCTCCCATATAAGACATTCCAGGGATACCAAGTATCACAATCCGTTTTTTTTGTAACATGACCTATGTGATCCGGAATATTTTCACGAATGATAATCTTAATACGTGCCTCTTCATTATCCTCAGGCACATTAAAATAATAATCAACCCATGAATCCTTTGGTATTTCAAAATAATCCAAATAAACCATATATCCTATCCTTCACCTATCTTAACGACATACAAATAAACAAAGCATATCAGACAATATATGACCGAGATATACATCCAAATTATCCGATCTTAACTACATCTAAATAAACGGTAGATAAGATTCCGGCCTTTTTGGTATCAATACCATAAATACGCATAAAAACGCATCTGCGACAACTTGTCCACCATTTATTGTCAAAGGGTTACTCATTGATTGAGTGACAATATCCACACTCATACCCTTTTCAACACGAACTCCATTGGAATTCTTTGATTGCTTTACTGTTACTCTAAATAATGGCATAATAATCAAACTGTTTTTAGATATTTATATCCTTCTCCCTTATAAATACAAGAAGATTTAGGTACAATCGTATCCCAATCTCCCCCACCTAATAAAATTCCTACATTATCATTATATTCAGCTTTCATGACAAGCTTCCGAAACATTTCAATACCTTCTACAACAGCAAAAGTAAAACCATCATCTAATGAATTTCTCAATACAACAACATCACCAACATTTATATTACCTGATGTTATTTTTCCTGTAACAACGATATCCCCCCCATTCACTTCAAACTTATCTTCTATTTTCATAGAAAAATCTAACTGAGACATTGGTCCACCCTCATATTCTATATCAAGATGTTGATTTTCATAATGTTCTATATACCAGTCTAAATAATCTTGATTCAAATAAGGAATATCAAAATTACTCCAAACACATTCACATCTCGGGCAAATAAATTCATATTCTGTATTATCAAAGGTTATATCTTCTACTAAATCAGCAACTTTATTAATAGTATTATCATCCATTACAACATCTGCGATAAAACCTACAGCAGTTCCCGTAAAAGTTCCTAAACCTGGAATTATAGAACCAATAGCTGCACCTGTTGCCATCATACTTCTTTTAACTGCACTTCGTGTTACTTTTCTTGCAAAAGTTGTAACTGTCTTTCCTTCTACCCAGTTACCACATTTAGGACATTGTTGTTTCATAGTATTATCTGCGCCTCCCTGTTCCCTTAGTTCAGCATATATTTTAAGTTATACAATTTAATAGGCTTGGGAACTATCGCCCATTATTTATATTTATATTTTCAATCACTTACCTCTATTCTTTCTATTCATCATATAAACAAATTAGCGAATAGAGTTCTCTAGTTCTAAAACTCTCTCTTCTGAAATACCTAATTTGTCTCTAAATCGATCAAGTAATCTTCTTTCTTTTGGAGATATTTCACCATCCTCATCCAGACATGCTTTATATTCTTCTAAGTATTCTCGTTCTTCCTCTGTCAATTGCAATACTTTCAAAGAACCTTCAAGTTCTTTTGCTCGTCCTTCAGAGATATTGAGTTTGATACGAAGTCTATCCAACAATCGTCTTTCTTTAGGTGAAATCTCGTTATCCTCTTCTAAACAAGCCTTTACTTCTTCTAAATATTCTATTTCATCATCTGAAAAACTTGCATTTGATGTTTGGTTAGATTTTAACTTTGAAGATGTTGTTTTCAATTGTTCTACTTTTTCTTTTGCGATATCAAGTCCTAAAGCGAATGCTTTTTCATACCATTCTAATGCAAGAACTTTGTTTTGAGAAACACCACGACCTAACTCATAAATTTCTCCCAAATTATAAGCAGAACACCTTCCTCCTAAATTTGCGGCCTTTGTTGTAAGTTCAAAAGCTTTTTTATAATCTTGTTTTGTTCCTTCGCCTTCTAAATAAGCATATGCAATATGTTCAAGACATCTTAACCAACTGGATTGACAACTTATTTCTGGATTGAAATTATTGGAATAGTCAACTAATTCATATCCTTTTTCAGCATAGATAAAAGCAAGTTCTTTACAGACATTTAATCCTTTAAATTCATAGTAACAATAATCTATCAAATGTGCATAACCCAATAATTGATAATCTATATCTGATAATTGTATTATCAGATATAAACATTCTTTTGCACTCTTAAAATTTTCTTTACTTTCAAGTGCACTAACAGAATCAATCAAAGAATAGAATCGAGTTTTTTCATATAATTCAGATAAATACTCAGTTTTGAATAAAGTATTCTCCAACATATTAATTTTTGGACATTTCAATTTGAAATTTTGTTGCACTTGAACAACATTATGAGCATCATGCTTTACTGAAAGCGATTCAAACATCAGCTTTACCAATTTATACTCTCCATCATCCAATAATGCATTAGCCCTATCTATATAATAATTTCCAAGGCTAATCAATGAGTTGTCATTTTCATGTAGTAATGAATAATCCAAACAGCAGATAGATTGTAAGAAGAAATATTCTGACTTAACGGTTATGTCACAACCTGACATTGCATTGCCTATACTCTTGACATATTTATCTACATTTTCCTTTGTGTCAATTATGCTATCAATATTATCCAGGTAATAATTAAACTCTTTATTGAATTCGTCTTGTTTTAATTTAATCGTATCCGCTACAGGTGAACATACATATTTTGTTTCAATCAGATTAATTAACTCCTTAATGTTCTTACAGGTATTGATTTGCCATTCGTATAATCGAATTCCAAACTGATTTTGCAATTTCCTACTCAACTTGCCTGAATTTATTTGTGCATAAGTAAGCGAACATCCTTCATTTATATTATTGGATGTACATTGCTTTATCAGTTCTAATATTGTATATCTTCTTGAATCATTTTCTATGTACGAAGTTGATGCAGAGGTTGTATATGTTTGATAATTACTAATAGATGCATTACTTGAATTTTGTTTCTTTTTCCAATGACGACCGCATTTCGGACAAGTAAATTCATATTCAGTTTCATCAAAAGCAATATCTTCTACCAAATCTGCAACTTCATTTACAGAATCATCCATTAAAGCACTTGCAGCCAAACCTAATGCGCCACCTATAATTGTTCCTGCACCAGGAATAATAGAACCGATTGCCATACCTGTAGCAACAGCACTACCTTTCTTTACTGCACCACGTGTCACCTTTCGAGCGAAAGTCGCTACTTTCTTTCCTTCTACCCAGTTACCACATTTAGGACATTGTTGTTTCATAGTATTATCTGTGCCTCCCTGTCTCCTCCGTTCAGCTTTTGCTTACGATTGGACATAAAAAAAGCGTGAGACTATGTTCTGTTCATCGATATCAGGCATCGCCAAACGCCGCGCAAAAATGAACGAAGAAACAATATTCCCACGCCGTATGTTTATGTATAGGTATAGCTATTGCATACCATGTACATATACAAAACAGAATGAGCGTCACATTATCTTCATCCCTTTGCTTGAAATTGGCGATTTCGATATCAGGATAAAGCAAAAAACGCTTTTTTTAATTCAACCGGTTATTTCTCCTACCGGATGATACAAATGTACGTTTTCTTTTTAACAATGCAACGCTCTATGAGAATATTATTCCTTCAAAGGTATTGTTTTTTAAAAATACGAATGTATATATCCAACAAAAAACAGCAACCATCTTTTCTCTCAATAATAGTTACAATTTTCTTAACAACTGTAATACCCTTTATTCAGTTCTGAGCCTAATTAATCTTCACATTAGACCATTTAAAGCAATCAATTTGGGAGCAATCACTCTCAGCATTTTAGGCTTTATATACAAAATCTTTGTATCAATCTAACGACATGCAAATAAACAAAGCATATCAGACAGAATATGGCCGAGATAATTAAATTATCCAATCTTTACATTTGTATTCTTTGATTGCTTTACTGTTACTCTAAATAATGGCATAATAATCAAACTGTTTTTAGATACTTATATCCTTCACCCATATAAATATAAGATGATTTAGTAACAATCGTATCCCGATCTACACCTCCTAATAAAATTCCTACATTATCATTATATTCCGCTTCCATGAGAAGCTTCCGAAACATCTCAATACCTGCTACAACAGCAAAAGTAAAATCATCATCTAATGAATTTCTCAATACAACAACATCACCAACATTTATATTTCCTGATGTTATTTTTCCTGTAACAACGATAAACTCATTCACATCAAACTTATCTTCTATTTTCATAGAAAAATCTAATTGAGACATTGGTCCACCCTCACATTCTATATCAAGATGTTGATTTTCATAATGTTTTATATACCAGGCTAAATAATCTTGTTCCAAATAAGGAATATCAAAATTACTCCAAACACATTCACATTTCGGGCAAATAAATCATATTCTGTATTATCAAAAGCTATATCTTCAGCTAAATCAGCAACTTTATTAATAGTATTTTCCATTGTTACACCTGCAATAAAACCTATAGCTGCTCCTGTAAAAGTTCCTAAGCCAGGTATTATAGAACCAATAGCTGCACCTGTTGCCATCGCACTGCCTTTTTTAACTGCACTTCGTGTTACATTTCTTGCAAAAGTTGTAACTTTCTTTCCTTCCACCCAGTTACCACATTTAGGACATTGTTTTCTCATAATATTATCTGTGCCTCCCTGTCTCCTCCGTTCGGCTTTTGCTTACAATTGGACATAAAAAAAGCGTGAGACTTTGTTCTGTTCATCGAAAACAGGCATCGCCAAACGCCTCCACAGTAATGAACGAAGAAACAATATTCCCACGCCGTATGTTTATGTATAGGTATAGCTATTGCATACCTTGTACATATACAAAACAGAATGAGCGTCACATTGTCTTCATCCTACTGTGTGAAATTGGCGATTTCGTTTTCAGGATAAAGCAAAAAACGCTTTTTTGATTCGACCGGTTATTTCTCCTACCGGATGATACAAATGTACGTTTTCTTTTTAACAATGCAACGTTCTATGAGAATATTATTCCTTCAAAGGTATTGTTTTTAAAGATATAGAGTTAGAACTGATGGGTAGTTTTAATTTACAAGATGTAAATCTGTCCTATTTTGCCCATCATTTTCAAAAAAAGGTTTCCCGGAAAACATCCGAGAAACCTTCATATTGAAATATGATACATCATCCCTTTGTAAATTTCTTCTACAACAGATACTGATCATTGATATTGAGCTTAAACTGAAGCCCTAAAAATTCTGCTGCTTTCCTACAAAGCAACATTCGACCGGTGAATATCTCAAAATAATCAATGACTGCACAAATATCGGTATTGATAGTCAAATCCAATGTGATGGTCTTCTGTTCCGGTTGCAATATGACCTCCGACTGTTCCGCTGCATAATTCACACGGTCATGGATATCAAAATTGATGGTTGAACGATTACGCACCCGACTTCTACGCACATCTGTCTTATCTGCTATAATCAATGCCGCAGCAACCGCATTGACCGGGGCTGCCGTCTGTTCATCATGATTTCCGATAGCTGTAATCACTGTTGCCACATCCTTAGGAGCCATGCCCATCTTATCCAATATACGGAAAGCCATCATCGCCCCGCTCTGCGCATGGTCGATTCGGTTTACTACGTTTCCAATGTCGTGCATATATCCGGCAATACGCGCCAACTCCACTTCACGGACATCGTATCCGGTCTTTTCCAATATATCACCGGCAACCATCGCCACCTTGGTACAATGAGCAAAACTGTGCTCAGTAAAGCCAATAGCATCTAACGATTCGTCTGCCTGTTTGATATAGGTTCGTATCTCTTCCGAAAGACGAACCTGTTCATACGTTACATTCATATTTTATTATTCACCCTTACCTACTAAATTCCATACAATAGAAGATAATGCTGCTCCGACAAACGGTCCAACAATAAAAATCCATAATTGAGATAAAGCGACTCCTCCATCAAAAATAGCAGGAGCAATGCTACGAGCAGGATTTACAGATGTTCCGGTAATAGGTATACATACGATATGAACCAAAACAAGTGATAACCCAATAGCTAATCCGGCAAAATTTCCGGCACCTTTTTTTGCATCTGTCGTTCCTAAAACAACTAAAACAAAGACAAAAGTAAAGATAATCTCAGCTATTAACCCACCAACAAGGCTCACACCTGCGCCACATGCATTTGCTCCGGTTGTAGTAGCATATTGCATATCAATATTAGAAGTCAATACCCATAAAATAATTGAACCGATAAACGCTCCAATCACTTGAAACAACATATACATCAATCCATCTTTACTACTCATACGACCAGACATCATACAGCCCAATGTAATAGCAGGATTAATATGACAACCAGAGATACCGCCAATCGTATATGCCATCGAAACAACAGCTAATCCGAAAGCCACAGCCACCATCAAGACTTGCGCAGGAGTACCACAACCTCCATTAAAAATCGCACTTCCACATCCCATCAGTACAAGCACCATTGTACCTACCATTTCTGCCAAATACTTTTTCATAATAATAGCCTTTAAATTTAACAATTAGATTGATTTCTACAAATATAAGATAAATATTATACACTCGATTATGGGAACTGTATTTTATAAAACAAAAAAAACGGAACTTCATCCGAAGTCCCGTTTCTTTTATTTGTATATCAATAATGATTATTCGTTAGACCAATCCATCTTAGTCATACGGATATAGCTCTGATAACGTTTCTTAGCCATATCTTCACAAGCTTGGAATAGATCAGCTGCTTCATTCGGATATTGTTTCATTACAGAAGCAAAACGAACTTCACCTTTCAAATAATCCTGGAAGCCTTCCCAGTTCGGTTCTTTAGAGTCAAGTGAGAACGGATTCTTACCTTCTTCTTCCAAAGCCGGGTTGTAACGCCACAAGTGCCAGTAACCACATGCAACAGCAGCAGCTTCTTCTGCTTGAGCTTTACCCATACCCTTCTTCAAACCGTGGTTGATACATGGAGCGTATGCGATAATGATTGATGGACCTGGATATGCTTCAGCTTCACGGATAGCTTTCAAGCACTGTGCTTGGTCTGCACCCATTGCAATCTGAGCTACATATACATAACCGTAAGTAGTAGCAATCATACCCAAATCTTTCTTGCGTACTCGTTTACCAGCAGCAGCAAACTTAGCAATAGCACCAAGAGGAGTAGCTTTAGAAGACTGACCACCAGTGTTAGAGTAAACTTCTGTATCCAAAACAAGGATGTTTACATCTTCACCAGAAGCAATCACGTGATCCAAACCACCGTAACCGATGTCATAAGAAGCACCATCACCACCGATAATCCACTGTGAACGTTTTACCAAATAGTGGCTCAATTCAACCAACTTAGCACAAGAAGGACAACCTGCAGCAGCACCAGCTTCAATCAACGGTTTCAATGCAGCAGCTGCAGCTTTAGAAGCATCTGCATCATCTTTACCGTCTAACCATGCCTGAGCAGCAGCCTTAAATTCTTCCGGTGTATTTTCATTTGCCATGCATTCACCTAACAAGTCAACAATACGAGCACGCATTTTCTTGTTAGCTAAAGTCATACCTAAACCAAATTCACAGAAGTCTTCGAACAATGAGTTAGCCCAAGCTGGACCTTGTCCCTTTTCATTAGTAGTATAAGGAGTTGATGGGATAGAACCAGAATAGATTGAAGAACAACCTGTAGCATTTGCTACCATCTGACGATCACCAAACAATTGAGAAATCAATTTTACATACGGAGTTTCACCACAACCAGAGCAAGCACCAGAGAATTCAAACAACGGAGTAGCAAACTGTGAGTTCTTTGGATTAGACTTGATATCTACCAAATCTTGTTTGCTCTTCACGTTCTTCACGCAATATTCCCAGTTAGCAGCTTCTGCCAATTCGCCTTCCAATGGAACCATCTTCAATGCAGGGCCACCAGCCTTTGGATTACCCGGACATACATCCACACAGTTACCGCAACCTAAACAGTCCATAACACCTACCTGCATACGGAACTTCATACCCTTCATTGCAGCCGGAGCTTTCATTTCAAGAGTAGTAGCGTTCAAACCTGCAGCTTCAGCATCATCCATAACGAACGGACGGATACAAGCGTGAGGACAAACATACGCACACTTATTACACTGGATACAGTTTTCTGCAGTCCAAGTCGGAACAAATGCAGCAACACCACGTTTTTCATAAGCAGCAGTACCCTGTGGCCATGTACCATCTTCGATACCCTTGAATGAAGATACAGGAAGTAAGTCACCATTTTGAGCATTGATAGGACGAACTACTTCATTGATGAATGCTGGATCATCGTTTGCAGCTTTTTCATCTGCTGGTAAATTAGCCCAAGCAGCATCAACAACCAACTGTTTGTATTCGCCACCACGATCAACAGCAGCATAGTTCTTGTTTACAATATCTTCACCCTTCTTACCGTATGACTTAACAATGAACTTCTTCATCTGTTCAATAGCCAAATCTACCGGAATAACTTCAGTGATACGGAAGAATGCTGACTGTAAGATAGTGTTGGTACGGTTACCCAAACCAATTTCTTGAGCAATCTTTGTAGCATTGATATAGTAAACAGAGATATTGTTTTCAGCGAAATATTTCTTAACGTTGTTTGGTAGGTTCTTTGCTAATTCTTCACCTTCCCAGATGGTATTCAACAAGAATGTACCGTTCTTCTGCAAACCACGAGTTACATCATACATCTGCAAATAAGCCTGAACGTGGCAAGCTACAAAGTTCGGAGTATTTACCAAATAAGTAGAACGGATATCAGAATCACCAAAACGCAAGTGTGAACAGGTGAAACCGCCAGATTTCTTAGAGTCATAAGAGAAGTAAGCCTGACAGTGCTTATCTGTATTATCACCGATAATCTTAACAGAGTTCTTATTTGCACCTACAGTACCATCAGCACCCAAACCATAGAATTTAGCTTGGTACATACCTTCGCCACCCATTGCGATTTCTTCTTTCTGAGGAAGAGAAGTGAATGTTACATCATCCACAATACCAATAGTAAATTGGTTCTTCGGTTCAGCCATAGCCAAGTTTTCATAAACAGCCAAAATCTGAGCCGGAGTTGTATCATTAGAACCTAAGCCATAACGACCACCTACAATTACAGGAGCATTTTCCACACCATAGAAGCAGTCCTTAACATCCAAATACAATGGTTCACCATTTGCACCCGGTTCTTTTGTTCTATCCAATACAGCAATACGCTTAGCAGTCTTAGGTACAGCTGCCAAGAAATGTTTAGCAGAGAACGGACGATACAAGTGAACAGCTACCAAACCAACTTTTTCACCTTTAGCTGTCAAATAATCAATCACTTCACGGATAGCTTCAGTAACAGAACCCATAGCGATGATTACACGGTCTGCATCTTCAGCTCCATAGTAATCAAACAAACCATATTTACGACCTGTAATTTCTGAAATTTTATCCATGTATTCTTCTACGATAGCCGGAACAGCTTCATAGTAAGGATTGCAAGATTCACGGTGAGCGAAGAATGTATCCGGGTTTTCAGCCATACCACGAGCCACCGGTTTTTCAGGTGTCAATGCACGGCTACGGAATTCAGCCAACGCTTGTTGATCTACTAGCGGAGCCAAATCTTCGTTTTCCAACATTTCAATCTTCTGAATTTCATGAGAAGTACGGAAACCATCAAAGAAGTTCAAGAAAGGAACACGTGATTTAATAGTTGCCAAATGAGCCACACCTGCCAAGTCCATAACTTCCTGTACAGATCCTTCTGCCAACATAGCAAAACCAGTCTGACGGCAAGACATTACGTCTTGATGGTCACCAAAGATACACAAAGCATGAGATGCCAATGTTCTTGCTGATACGTGGAATACACAAGGCAAAAATTCTCCGGCAATTTTATACATATTTGGGATCATCAATAAAAGACCCTGAGATGCCGTATAAGTAGAAGTCAAAGCACCTGCTTGCAAAGATCCATGAACGGCACCTGCTGCCCCTCCTTCAGATTGCATTTCCTGTACCAAAACTGTTTCGCCGAAAATATTTTTACGGCCTTGAGCAGCCCATTCATCTACATATTCAGCCATTGTAGATGACGGAGTGATGGGATAAATAGCAGCAACTTCTGAGAACATATAAGAAATATGTGCTGCAGCCTGGTTACCATCACAAGTGATGAATTTCTTTTGTTTTGTCATAGACTCTAACTATTAGTAATAAAAAAAAATTTCAATATAAAAAACCAAAAAGCCATAGAGGGATACAATTATCCTCTCCCACCTCTATCTTTCCAATGGCATAATATAAATCAGGATTATTCTTGATTCTCATATTCTCCTCTATCCTAAAATTATATTTTCCATTTACTAAGAAATGCGCATTCTTACGCCCTGCGTTTAACCGATTATCTTTTAATAATTGATTATAGAAAAAAGATTCACGGACAGCTTGCACATTCACCTCCATCGGTCGAATCGGATACATCAAGTTTGAATTATACATATAAACTTTAGACGGTTTTTTAGGAAAAGATTCTCCCTCCGGATAAAGCATATTCATCAAACGAGCATCAGCCAAATATTTGATATAATTCATCACAGTTGCACGTGACATATCTATCTCCTTACTCAGCAAACTTACATTAGGCGTACAAGGAGCACTTGTTGCCAACAGATAAAGCAACTTACGCAATTTTGGCAAATAACGTTGCTCTATTTGCTTGATGTATAAGACGTCCACCTCCAACATCATGTTCATGGTCTTTAACAAGTTCTCCGAGAAATTTCGTTTTTCCAAAAAGAATGGGTAAAAGCCATGATGCAAATAATCTTGGAAGTAAGCCATCGGTTTGACTTTAGAACAAATATCTTTTGCTATCTGCCGATGGTTTTGCATTACATCTTCAAATGAGAATGCAGGGATATTACTTCCCGACATCAAATTAAAGAACTCACGGAACGAAAAACCTCTTAAATTATATGAAACTACCTTCTTTGACAAATCAGGATTCTCTTCTTTTAATCGCATCACGGAAGAGCCCGAAAAAACAATTTTCAAATCAGTATAATTATCATAACAATATCGAAGTTCCTTGGACCAATATGGATATTTAAAAACTTGATCTATTAACAGCACCTTTCCTCCTTTAGCTCTAAACTCTGCTGCAAAATCGACCAAGGTACGTTCTGTAAAATAAAAATGATTTAGATTGACATACAAACATTCTTTATTATCAGCCCCAAAATGTTCCCGAGCATAATCCAATAAAAACGTTGTTTTGCCCACTCCGCGAGACCCTTTTATTCCGATCAATCGATTATTCCAATCAATCTCATCCATCAGTCCCCTACGTACCGGAGAAAACAAATGCTCTACCAGATATTTATGTGTTCTAAAGAATGCTTCCACTACATTATCTCATAAGATAAATCTTATGCTCATGCACTTAATATTAAACAAGGCAAAGATAACGAATCTTTCTATAATTGCAATATAGAGTTTACAATTTTAAATCTGCTATCACAACTTCAGATAGCAATTATCTCACCTTGTTTAATCTATAAATACAACGATTATTCTATGATACTAACCCAACCATACGTATCAGGTTCATCACCATATTGGATCGCACGTAGTTTATTATACAACTTCTCACATACAGGACCCGGCTTTCCATCTTTCGCTATAAGATAAGACTTATCTATATCTAAATCATCAATTTGCGAAATTGGAGCAATAACAGCAGCCGTTCCACATTCTGCGGCTTCATCAAATGTCGCAATTTCTTCTACCGGGACAGGACGACGTTCTACAGTCAATCCCATATCTGCCGCTAATTGCTGCAAACTCTTATTCGTAATAGAAGGCAAAATTGATTGAGATTGTGGAGTAATATAGCTGTTTCCACGAATACCAAAGAAGTTAGCTGGACCACATTCATCCAAATATTTCTTTTCTTTTGGGTCTAAATATAGTACTGCTGCATATCCTTTTTCATGTGCAATTTCACCAGCCACCAAACTTGCTGCATAATTACCACCAACCTTGATCGTTCCGGTTCCATTAGGAGCAGCACGATCATACTCGCGCATAATACAAACCTTTGATGGTTGGAAACCTCCTTTAAAATAAGGACCTACAGGTGTTACAAACACAACAAACATATACTCTGGAGCAGGTTTAACACCCACTTGAGCACCTAATCCTAACATCAACGGACGGATATATAACGCAGCACCACTTTCATAAGGTGGGACAAAACGTTCATTCAACTTGACAACCTTACGAACTGCCTCTTCGAATTTTTCTAATGGAAGTTCCGCCATTTTTATACCACGACTGGAAGCCTGCATACGTTTTCCATTTTCATCCATACGAAAAACCCGCACCTTACCATCTTTTCCTCTAAAAGCTTTTAAACCTTCAAAAGATTCTTGACCATAGTGCAAACAAGTTGCAGCCATGTGAATATTCAAAATTTCAGAAGAACAAACTTCTAATTCACCCCATTTTCCATCCCGATAATAACAACGAACATTATAATCAGTTTTAATGTATCCGAAACCTAATTCGGACCAGTTAATATTTTCCATATTCTATCTCAATTTGATTATTGTCGCAAATATACAGATAAAACAATAAATTGTTATCAAAACATCACTTATTCCTTTTTTCTACTTCAATCATAGGAGCCTTCAACAAGCCAAATGGTATACAATAATAATCATCTCTCCATAATTTGGCATTTCCCCTAATACGAGCATCATACCAATCTTTATCTCCCGGAATCAGGTTGGGCCATCCTTGATTTCCTTTAAAAACAGATGAACCGACTTGAGTAAATTCACCTCCCACATGATGATGCGGTCCCATCAGATTTCGCAAGCTATTAGTCAAAGTCACAGTCAACTTATTTTCTCCGACAACTAAAGCTTCTGTAATATCACATTCCCATGGGGCAGAAAATAGAGTTGGCAGCTTCTTTCCATTCAATGTTACTCCAACTAAAATCGTTTCTAAATCCTTAAAAGATAGTATATATTTCCATGCTTGCTTATCAACTCTTTCCAAATGAAAGACCTGACTTAAATCCATACTTCCGGCATAAAATGGATAACCTTGACGTATTAAATCCCCTTTTACCTCTTTATTTTCATCTGACAACGTAAAAGAAGAATACTGAAAACGAGTAGGCATCAACTTAGGGGCTAACGTTTTCTCTTGATTCCGCCAAGTATCAGTGGGCTGTTCCTTAGCCAAACGACCCTTTATCGCAAAATCACCTACTAAATAAATAGCCTCAATCTCCGAGCCATAACGTTTAACCGCATTTATATCTCCTTTTACCGCACTTTTATAATCTAATGATACAGTAATTTTATTATGACCTTTCTTTAACAAAGAGGTTATTTCTGTTTGATAAATTGAATGGTCCACATACGTTTTACTCTTGTCGAAAAAGACTTCATTTCCATTTACTTTGATATTCTTATAAATCCAAGGTTGTTCTATAGCTACAGCACAAAACTTTGGCAAACAATCAACGTCGAACGAATAACATAAATCCAACGCTCCATTATATGGTTTCTCCTCCATAAAACGTGTATGAATAGCCAATACCGGCTCAGGAACTTTCATAGTCTTGCCCCCATCAATACTCCATGCCGCAAAATCCAATGGCAACACATTTACATTCTGTCGCTTTTGTTTCCATATATTATCTAATGTAAATAGAGGTTCACGTACACTGGATATCTGATATACTTGATTGGCTATTACTTTTTCAGAAGGTTTTCCTATAGTCAGCAACCAAGTACGAGCAGGAGAAAATTCCAATGTATAAAGACCTTTTTCATTTTTACTCAAATGCAAACAATCTCCACTTATAGGATCCCACAACATAACTTTCTGGTCAGGTTCTGATAGTTTTACATCAACAACAACAGTCTGCAGACGAGATGTGTTAGATAACTGCATCACATAACCATCTTTAACTTCACGAAGATGAGACCAAATAAATTGTTTATGTTCTCCCTCCAATGTAAATACAGGAGTATAAACATTATCTATTTCTGATTGTAAAGTTGATTTTGAGACTAATGTTGAATAACTTTTCAATTGTTCTATTGCCTCTTTATTTTCTTTTCCCTCTACAAAATCAGGATAACGATCTACGACAAGAACATCACCACCCTCTTTTGCGAAAGCCTCAAGCAATTCTAAAGTAGATGGACGTATTGTACGCATAGGAGGTAATATCACTACTTGGTAATTCATTTGTCCAATCTTAAAACAGCCATCATCCACACTACCAATCTCAGCAATAATACCTTCATCTCCTATATCTGAATTTACCTGCATCGCCATCAATTGATTCATCAAATCTTCAAAAGGAGTATCCCAATCTATCTTTTCTGTATAAATAGATCCTTTAGGCACCTCATCTATATAATCTGACTCTATCGGACTAATGATACATACCTCTGCTTTTGTTTTTCCTACCGTTGCGAAATAACAAAGACGAGCAGAATAGTCTTCAAATAATTTATTCTGTGACCAATAAGGTTGCTGATGGCTGATTGTCGGAGGATAGTCACGTTTACGTTCTCCTTTCATACTATATAAATAAAGGTGAGGACACATAAAATTCACCCCCATAATCGTATGCCAAGAGGTTATCCACATACGATCTTCAAAAGACATATTTTGTCCTCCAATACCAAATAACTCACTTAAACGACGGGAGATACCATATTGATTGGCGGTTGAGGTTAACACCTTCCCATTATGTGTTGGATTATAACGTAACCCTAAAGCATCAATACCGGGCATTTGCATGGTTCGGAATTGTTGAGAAAGGTTACCTTCATTCTGCATATTCTTAGCAGGAAATTCCTCATAATTATAATGCCCGGTCCAAATCAAACCATGTTCAGCACAATATTCAGCAATTTGTCGTGTAAAAGAATTTTCAAAACAATGAGCAATGGTGCGGTAATAATGAAGTCGAACCGTACGCCAATCCCCTACCTCTCCAAACAAAGAAGGGATAACCGGTCGTAAATCATACCCCCATAATTTCTTAAAGGTAGCATCTACATAAGGCGAATAGCTAACAGCCGCAGTTGCTCCCGGGACTCGACGCGGACAAACTTGTGCCTCATCCATAAAAATACCTTTTACATTAGGCTGTCCAGCAAATCGCTCAACATAAGGGCGATAGGTACAATCAATAAAAGCTTTAACCATCTCCGGATTCATCAAATCCACCCATGCACCACCATTATAACGAGATTGTCCGGTTCGTTCTGCATAAGATACATATTTATACTCTTCATCTTCCCAAAGCAATTCATCATCTTCAGTCATCAAATCCCAATCCTTAGGGACACGTCCTAAAGTACGGACACAATAATCCCGACTCATTAATGGGACAATACCTCCAGCATATCCACTTGGATAACCATCCTCGTCATAAAACCAAGCATCCATATCCAATTCTTGACAGGCCTTTACTCCTGCCTCCATGATCTGGAACCATTCTTCACTCAAATAGGGTGTCAACAACCCGATACGGCTATGCAAGAAAGCGCCACCAAAACCACCTTCTTTCATCAATTTCAACTGGCGAGCCAACTCTTCTGCCGACAAGCTGTCATTTAAAGAATAAAAAGGGACAGAACGGAATGTATTATCCGGTTCTTTAAATTTTGATTGTTCAAATGAGGCATACTCTTGAACATTTGTATTTGGGGATGAACATCCCCATAATACAATGATCAACAAAGCGATTAATGATATAACCTTGTTCATTCTTATTGCTCCTTTTGGACTTCTATAATTGGAGAGCTCAATACTCCAAATGGTATACAATAATAATCATCTCGCCATAATTTTGCATTTCCTCTGATACGCGCATCATACCAATCTTTATCTCCCGGAACCAAATTAGGCCAATCAGTATCACCACGGAATACACCACCTGCAACCTTCGCAAATTCTGCTCCCATGTGATGATACGGTCCCATCAAGTTTCTCAAACTATTAGTCAAAACCAAAGTCAACTCGTTCTTACCTTCCAGTAAAGCTTCAGTCACATCACATTCCCAAGGATTAGAAAAGATAGCAGGTAATTCTTTACCATTCAAACGAACAGCCACCAAGATTGTTTCCAAATCATTAAACTTCAAGATATACTTACCTTTTTCTTTATCCAAAGAGGCTACATCAAACGACTGACTCAATTCTATTTGTCCGGCATAGAACGGATAACCTTGACGAGCCAAATCACCACACACTTCATCTGATTCTTTTGTCAAGACAAATGAGCCATATTGGAAACGTGTAGGCATCGGTTTAGGTTCCAACGACTTAAAATAGTTTCTCCACGTATCTGTCGGTTGATCTTTTGCCAATATTCCTTGTACACCGAAGTCTCCAATCAGATAAATGGTTTCAATCTCTGTACCATAACGAGCAACCGCATCTACACTTGTAGGAATCGCACTTATATTATTCAATGTCAATAATACCTCATTCAGACCCTTCTTTAGCAACGAACGGATGTCAGTTGTTTGGAAAGTATGATCAATATAGGTACTGTTTCCAGAGAAAGTCACAGCCGTGCCATTCACTGTAATTCCAGTGTACATATTCGGTTGTTCAACAACCAATGAACAATCAGAAGGTATATCTTTTATCTGGAATGAATAACGCAAAGACAATGGTCCATTATAAGGTTTTGTTTTAAAACGGTCATAGATACCTAAAACAGGTTCAGCATTACTCCATGATTTACCTCCATCCATACTATAAGAAGCAAAATCCAATGGTAACGCATTCGAATGAACCCGCTTCTTACTCCATTCATTCTTCAACTCCACAAATTGCAAACGTTCACCAGCGACCCTATATACACCATCGTAAACCACATTTTCAGAAGGATTTCCAATAGTTAAAATCCATGTCTGGATCGGAGCAAATTCAATGTTATAACACCCCTTATCATCTATATTCAAGCTCAAGCAAGAGCCATCTACAGGATTCCACAAAGCAACCTTTCCATTTGCAGGATCCATATTCAAAGAGATAGAGAAAGACTCCATACGAGAGGTATTAGAAAGTTGCAAGGTATATCCACCTTCCACTTCACGCAAATGTGACCAAACCAACTCCTTCTTTTCGCCCTCTATAGAGAAAACACGATCACAACCCTTTTCAACAGCATCCCTCAATGTCGTTTTTGAAACCAAAGTCGAAATAGACTTCAACTGTTCTATCGCCTTAACATCTTCTTTGCCTTCTACCAATTGTGGATAGCTGTCATATACCAACACACTACCCCCTTGCTTAGCAAATGTATTCAACATCTCCAAGGTTGTTGGACGGATTGTCAACATCGGAGGAAGAATAACCACTTGATAAGCCATTTTTCCTATCTTAAATGTTTTACCTTCAACCGAACCCATTTCTGCAATAATCTGTTCATCTCCTAAGTCCGAATTAATTTGTAAAGACATCAATTGTTGCAAAATCTTTTCCATGCTGCGATCCCATGTAGGAGAAGCCTTCGAACCACTATTCATAACCGGAGCCTCGATGAAATCAGATTCGATCGGAGTCAACACACACACTTCCCCTTTAGAGGTACCGGCTGTTGCAAAATAACAAAGACGAGCCGAATAGTCTTCAAACAATTTATTCTGTGACCAATAGGGTTGCTGGTGGCTTAAAGTAGGAGGACAGTCACGTTTACGTTCGCCTTTCATACTATATAAATAAAGGTGCGGACACATAAAATTAATTCCCATTATAGTATGCCAAGAGGTAATCCACATACGGTCTTCAAATGACATATTCTGTCCGCTGATACCAAACACCTCTGTTACACGGCGATCAATGCCATACTGATTCGCCACAGAGGTATTCACCTTCGCATTATGAACCGTACTATAATACAAACCCAACGCATCAATACCCGGCATCTGCATGCGACGTAATTGCTGCATCAAATTTCCTTCATTCTGCATATTACCGCTCGGAGTCTGTTCGGCATTATAATGTCCCGTCCAAATAAAGTTATTAGCTTTACAGTAATCACCAATTTGTTTACTGAAAGCCTGATCCATACAATAAGCTATAGTTCTGTAATAATGTAGGCGAACCATACGCCAGTCACCTACCTCTTCATACAAAGAGGGTATAACCGGACGTAGTTTATATCCCCACAATTTTTCAAAAGCAGTTTCCACATAAGGTGAATAGCTGATAGACCCCAAAGAGCCTTCAACAGCACGAGGACTTACCTGAGGTTCATCCGTAAAAATACCCAATACATTCGGTTGACCGCCAAAACGTTCTATATAAGGTTTGTAGCTACATTCAATAAATGCCTTCACCATATCCGGATTCATCAAATCCACCCAACAAGTACCGTTATACCAAGCCTGTCCCATACGTTCCACATAAGAGACATATTTATATTGGTCATCCTCAAAAAGTAGTTCATCCTCCTCTTCTAGCTTCCAATCTTTCGGCACACGAATCATAGTGCGACAACGGAAAGCAGGATCTTGACTTGGGACTATCCCCCCGGCAAATCCACTCGGCCATTTATCCTCATCATAAAACCAAGCATCCATACCTAATTCTTGACAAGTCTTTACGCCTGCCTCCATAATCTGGAACCATTCTTCACTCAAATAAGGGGTCAACAAGCCGATACGACTATGCAAGAAAGCTCCACCAAAGCCACCCTCTTTCATCAATTTCAACTGGCGAGCCAATTCTTCTGCCGACAAGCTGTCATTTAAAGAATAAAAAGGGACAGATCGGAATGTATTATCCGGTTCTTTAAATTTTGATTGTTCAAATGATACATACTCTTGAACATCCGTTTTTGGAGATGAGCATCCCCACAATACGATCATCGACAAAGCAATTAATGATATAACCTTTTTCATTTTTTATGATTTATTTGTTTTCAAATTCTACAATTGGTGATTTCAATACTCCAAATGGGATGGAATAATAGTCATCTCTCCATAATTTAGCATTTCCTCTGATACGCGCATCATACCAATCTTTATCTCCCGGAATCAGATTAGGCCATACATGATTTCCACTAAATACACTTGGCCCCACTTGGGAGAATTCTGCACCTACATGATGGTAAGGTCCCATCAAATTTCGCAAGCTATTTGTTAAAAGAAGTGTCAACTGATTATCTCCCTCCTGTACGTAGTCTGTTATATCTGTTTCCCAAGGAGAAGAATAAATCACAGGTAAATCCTTACCATTCAAACGAACATTTACCAATATCGTTTCCAAATCATCTAAACGTAAAAAATAACGTAAAGATTTGTTGTCCAAATCCTGAATAGAGAAGGTCTGTGACAGTTCCATTTTACCGGCAAAGAAAGGATATCCCAAACGAGACATATCTCCATCCACCTCTGCTTCCTCTTTTACCAAAGCGAATGAGCCATAAGAAAAACGAGTCGGCAGTGGTTTCGATTCCAAATTCTTATCCCTATTTCTCCAGCTGTCAGTAGGCTGTTCTTTTGCCAAAATACCTTGTACGCCAAAATCTCCAACCAAATATATCGTTTCAAGTTCGGTTCCATAACGGATAATCGCATTGGCATCAGCAGGACGTGCACTCTTGTTGTCCAAAGAAAGAATAATCTCATTTTTACCTTCGTGTAACAAAGAAACAACGGAAGTCTGACAAATGGTATGATCAATATAAGTACTATCTTTTGAGAACGAGACAGACTGTCCGTTCACTTTTATATCCTCATAAATCCAAGGTTGTTCGATTGCTACAGCACAAGAATTAGGCAAATCCTTCACTTGAAAAGAATAACGAAGGAGCAAGGCTCCATCATAAGCCTCTTTTTCTGCAAATCGGGTATAAATACCTAAAACAGGTTCCGGAGCTTTCCACGTCTTACCACCATCTATACTCCATGCGGCGAAATCCAAAGGTAAAGTATTGGGAGTTAAACGTCTGTTTTGCCATTTATTGGACAAAGAAAGTACAGGTACACGTTCTCCTCTAACCTTATACACTCCATCAAAGATTGCTTCTTCTGATGGTTCTCCAACCGTTACAATCCATGTTTGAGCAGGAGCAAACTCCAACACATAATCCCCCTCTTTGTCGGCTTTCCATTCCAAACATTCGCCATTGATGGGATTCCACAAAGCAACTTTTGCAGGCTCATTCATACAGATTGTAACCTTTACCTCTTGTAAACGAGAGGTATTTGAAAGCTGTATCACATACCCATTTTTAATTTCTCTTAAATGAGACCACACCAACTGCTTATCCTTACCCTCTATGGAGAATAAGGAAGAATAAGATTTCTTTATTTCTTCTGCCATAGTTGTTTCCGATACAAGTGTAGAAATCTTCTTTAATCCGTCAATAACCTGTTCATCCACCTTTCCCTCTACAAATTCAGGGAACTGGTCATAAACCAAGACCGTACCACCGGCCATTACAAATTGCTGAAGCAGTTGCAGTGTCTTCGGACGGATAGTTCGCATAGGAGGGACAATGACTACCTTATAAGCCATCTCTCCCACTTTAAATAAGCCATCTTCTACCGAACCTATTTCTGAGATAAGCTGTTCATCTCCCATATCGGAATTGATTTGCAAGCCCATCAGTTGTTTTAACAAGGCCTCATAACGACTATCCCATTGAGGCTTCTCCTTCATTTCCACACCTTGAGGCAAGACATCCAAATAATCAGATTCGAGCGGACTTAAAATACAGATTTCTGCCTTGGGTTTTCCTATGGTAGCAAAATAGCATAAACGAGCAGAGTAATCTTCAAACAATTTATTCTGTGACCAATAAGGTTGATGATGACTGATCGTTGGAGGATAATCACGTTTACGAGCCCCTTTCATACTGTATAGATAAAGATGGGGACACATCATGTTAACACCCATGATCGTATGCCAAGCAGTGATCCACATCCGATCTTCAAACGACATATTATGGCCACTGATACCAAACAATTCGCTGATACGGCGTTGTATCCCATATTGATTGGCCGTTGAAGTATTGACCTTTGCATTATGAACCGTATTATAACCCAAACCCAAGGCATCAATACCGGGCACCTGCATACGGCGTAACTGTTGTGATAAATTTCCTTCATTCAACATGGTTGATGCAGGTCCGTTTTCACCATTATAATGGCCGGTCCATATAAAACCATTCGCAGCACAATAGTCACCTATCTGTTTACTAAATGCTTGATCCATGCAATAGGCTACTGTCCGATAATAATGCAAACGTACAGTACGCCAATCACCTACCTCTTCAAACAAAGAGGGCAATACCGGATGCAAATCATACCCCCACAGTTTTTTAAAGGCTATATCCATATACGGAGAATAGCTGACAGAACCGGCTTCTCCTTTCACACGAGGACTTATTTGTGGCTCGTCTGTAAATATACCTTTCACAAATGGTTTACCGGCAAAACGTTCTATATAAGGCCGATAACTACACTCTATAAAAGCTTTCACCATCTCAGGGTTCATCAAATCCACCCAGCAAGCCCCATTATACCAAGGTTGCCCCATTTTATCCACATAGCAGACATATTGATATAAAGAATCTTCATACAAAATGGAATCCCCTTCTGCCACTTTATTTCCTTTCGGTTCACGAATCAATGTACGGCTTCTATAATCAGCACTCTGGTTTGGGATAATACCTCCGGCAAAGCCACTCGGCCACTTATCCTCGTCATAAAACCAAGCATCTATCTCCAAGTCCTGGCAGGCCTTTACCCCCACCTCCATCATGTGAAACCATTCTTCACTCAAATAGGGTGTCAACAACCCGATACGGCTATGCAAGAATGCACCGCCAAAGCCACCCTCTTTCATCAATTTCAATTGACACACAAGTTCTTCCTCCGACAAGCTATCATTCAATGAATAGAAAGGAACTGAACGGAAAGTATTATCAGGCTCTTTAAACTTTTGCTGTTCAAAGGCAACATAGTCAGACTCCTCCCCCGACTTCATTTGCCCACAACCCCCTATTAAGCATAACAATAAAAGAAATGCCCCAACAAGTTTTTTCATCATAATATAAGAAAGTTATAAATTAAATCAAAATTCAAAAATACATATTTATATCTAATTTTAAACCATATACTACAGTTATTTTTAGTTATACATTTCACTTAATTAAGTGATTTATTACTTTTGCATCAAAAATATCATCAAGATGAAAGTAATAGACCTAATCAACAATAGTAAAAGTACAGCTTTTTCTTTTGAAATACTGCCTCCTTTAAAAGGGAACAGTATTCAAAAAGTATATAATGTCATTGACAAACTAAAAGAGTTTGACCCTAAATACATCAATATAACCTCTCATCATAGTGAATTTATTTACAAGACATTACCTGATGGGAGTTTTCAAAAGGTAAATATCCGCAAGCGACCAGGGTCTGTAGCCATAGCTTCGGCTATCCAGAACAAGTATGGGATTACTGCCGTACCTCATATCATATGTAAAGGTTTCACCAAAGACGAGACTGAATATGCACTGATCGACCTAAATTTCTTGGGTGTACATGATCTTTTGCTTCTTCGGGGCGACATCAAAACATTAGAGGCCAAACAAGATCCCAACATCTACCACGAACACGCAACAGACCTTCAAACCCAGGTGAATAATTTCAATAAAGGTATTGCGGTTGACGGTTCAACTTTTGAAGCCAATGAGACCCCTTTCTCTTACGGGATGACCTGTTATCCAGAAAAACATGAAGAGGCTCCCAATATGGAATCAGACATTTTCTACTTAAAGGAGAAAGTAAAAAATGGAGCAGACTATTTGGTCACACAGATGTTTTTTGACAACGAAAAGTATTATTCTTTTATCAAGCGTTGCCGAGCTGAAGGCATTTCCGTTCCTATCATACCTGGAATCAAACCAATTGTATTCAAAAACCAACTAACCGTACTCCCGAAAGTTTTTCGTTCAGACATTCCGGAACCATTTGCAGCTGAACTTCGCAAATGCAAGACAGATGACGAGGCAAAGGCCATAGGTGTTGAATGGTGTATCCAACAATGCAAAGATTTGATTGCCCACGGTGTTCCCAGCTTGCATTTTTATACCTTTATGGCATCAGACAGTGTCTATAAAGTAGCCAAAGAGGTTTATTAAGATAAAAAAGGCTGACTATCGAGTCTCTTCGTTAGTCAGCCTTTTCTTTTATAATCTTACGTCTTATTTAAAAACAAGTCGGAACAGGTCATTTCCGTTTGCATAAATCAACAAGGCAAACAGAATGATCATACCTGCCACTTGTGCATATTCCAAAAATTTATCACTCGGCTTGCGGCGGGTAATCACTTCATAAAGCAAAAACATCACATGACCTCCATCCAACGCAGGAATAGGAAGAATATTCATAAAGGCCAAAATGATAGAAAGGAACGCTGTCATTCTCCAGAATGTATTCCAATCCCACTCTGCAGGGAACAGATTAGCTATCGTTCCGAAACCACCTAAACTGGAAGCTCCCTCTTTGGTAAAAACATACTTCATGTCTCCCACATAACCTTTCAAGATATTTACTCCCATCTTAGCTCCGGCAGGGAATGATTCAAAGAAACCATATTCACGTGTTACAGTCTGGTAAACTTGGAAAGGAGGCTTTGTATATACCCCCATAAGTCCTGCCGTATCGGTATGCAATGTAACTGTTTGCGGCATACCTCCACGATACATTCCAACCGTAATATCTGTATCCTTATGTTGTGCCAAAAGCCCTGCTACATCATAAAAGGTCGGTGTAGAGATTCCATTAATAGAAACAATGCTATCTCCCAATTGTAACCCTGCCTTCTCAGCTGGTGAGCCTTGACTGACCTCTTGTACAACCATCGGAATACGGATATTCGCAAACCCTTTCTTATCACGCATGACCCGTTGAGCCATATCGTCTGGCATATTAATCACGGTTTCAACTCCATCACGTAAGACTGTCACTGTTTGTGCATTCAACACACTGCGGAAACAATCTTCACCGAAACGTTCCAATTCCGTTTCATCTGCCTTCAGCAAAATATCCCCGTCTTGAAATCCGACCTTATGGAAGGTCTCACTAAACTCCATCCCTAACTTCGCATTCTTCAACGGCAAGTAGGTATCTCCCCAAGCAAATAGCATCATCGAATAAATGAAGAGTGCCAACAAGAAGTTAAATAAGACACCTCCAATCATGATCAGCAAACGCTGTCCGGCCGGCTTTGAACGGAACTCATAAGGTTTGGGAGGTTGTGCCATAGCCTCCTTATCCATGCTTTCATCAATCATTCCGGAGATCTTACAATAACCTCCCAACGGCAACCAACCTACTCCATACTCGGTTTCACTGTTCTTTGGTTTAAACTTAAAAAGAGAGAACCAAGGGTCAAAGAAAAGATAAAATTTCTCTACTCTCACCTTAAAGACTCGAGCAAAGATAAAATGTCCAAATTCATGAATCAGCACCAAAATAGACAAGCTCAAAATGAGCTGTAGTGCTTTTACTAAGATTGTCTCCATCTACTTTTTATATAAAATCTAATACCTATAATATTAACTCAGTCGCTATTCGTCTAGCTTCATCATCAGTTGCCACATAATCTTCATAAGATGGTACTTGTACAAAAGGTGTAGTAGCCATTGTCTTCTCAATCACATCACTCATTTGCAAGAAACCAATCTCATCACGAAGAAAAGCTGCGACAACAATTTCATTCGCCGCATTTAATACACAAGGCATATTACCACCTTTACGCACAGCGTCAAAGGCAAATGCCAGGTTACGGAACCGTTCCATATCAGGTTCTTCAAAAGTCAAAGAGGCATATTGCATAAAATCCAAACGAGGAGCCTTGCTATACAAACGTTTGGGATAAGAGAAGGCATAACTAATCGGCAGTTTCATATCCGGAATGCCTAACTGAGCTACCACTGCTCCATCTTCAAACTGCACCATTGAATGAATCACCGACTGGGGATGCACAACTACCTGTATCTGTTCAGGCGTTACATCAAACAACCACTTAGCTTCGATCATCTCAAATCCTTTATTCATCATAGAGGCCGAATCAATCGTGATCTTAGCACCCATACTCCAATTCGGATGTTTCAATGCTTGTGCTTTTGTCACAACTGCCAACTCCTCCATCGTCTTCGTACGGAAAGGTCCTCCGGATGCGGTTAATAAGATCTTTTCTATCGGATTGTCCCATTCTCCTGCCAAACATTGGAATATGGCCGAATGTTCTGAATCGACCGGAAGAATCGGCACCTTATGTTCCACAGCCAAGGCTGTAATCAATTCACCGGCAACCACCAAAGTTTCCTTATTCGCCAAAGCTATTGCTTTGCCAGCTTTAATAGCTGCCATGGTTGGTTTCAATCCGGCATACCCTACCATGGCGGTCAACACCATATCAATCGGTTCAGCCTGTACAACTTGGGCTATAGCATCTGAACCTGCCCAAACTTTTATCGGGAGATCTTCCAGTGCCTCTTTCAGTTCCGGATATTTCTGTTCATTAGCAATTACCACGACTTCCGGCATGAACCTGCGTGCTTGGTTAATCAACAAATCGACTTGATTATTTGCTGTAAGCGCATATATTTCAAACAGTTCCGGATGTTCGCTTACAACCTCTAAAGCTTGCGTTCCAATAGAACCGGTAGAACCTAATATAGCTAAGTTTCTCTTCATGTGTATCAAAATACTATATATTCCTCCGGATTTACCGGAGCACCTTTATACCACAACTCAAAATGCAAATGCGGACCTGTAGACAATTTGCCTGTATTACCGACCAAAGCGATCGCTTCACCTGCCACCACCTGATCCCCGACCTCTTTCAACAATAATTCATTGTGTTTATAAATAGATAAAAAACCATTCTTGTGTTGTACCTGTATGATATTCCCATAATTAGGATCAAAGCCGGCAAAGACAATCGTACCATCTAATGTGGCCAATACGCTTTCCTTCGGATCTGCAACCAAATCAACACCATAATGGCGTATCTTCGTATCATAATGGGATGAGATGCTCCCATTCACCGGCTTATAAAAGAAAACCCCATCAGTAGGAACAGGATTCGGATTTAATACGGCCAAATTATACTTCTCCTCCTCTTCAAATTCCTTCACAAATTCAGCCTCCTTCTCTCCACGTGGAATCTCGTAATCCGGATTGATACGAGCCAGTGAATCAATCTTCTGAATGGAATCAATAGAGATTGTTCCTGACAAAATTCCCGTTACATTATTCAGATATAAGGCATGGATACGTATCATTCTCTCTAAAGAATCCGCACGCAAAGCATTCTGTACAATTTCTTTTCGTACTTCTACATCCAAATAACCGGGCAAGTAGTTACGAATGGGGGTTTTAATGATGATGAAAGAGGTCACAGCTATCAACAACAAAGCAAAGAGAGCCAATACGGCAAAAGCAGACAACTGCGACAAACGGAATGACCACACCTCTTCCAATGTATTCTCATTAAAGAAAGAGAGTTTATATTTGAATCGAATCCGATGCCAAAATGATTTTTTATTCTTTATTTTTTGCTTTTGTAACATGTATATTCCTCAAATTCATAAATCCAACAAGCCTTCCGGAACGGAAACGACTAACTTTCTATTTTCATGGTCAGCAGACAATATCAACTCCTCCGCTGCCGGTAATAAAAGTTCTTCTCCCTTATAATCTATTTGTAAAAGGACATTCATCGTCGATTCATCCACATTGACAATCTCCCCGATCTCCCCGATCGTTTCATCCTCTACCCGGTAACCGATAAAACTATCCCACGTCATCTCTCCTACCAGATCTTCCTCATCAACTTCATCCAACGAGTAATAAACCTCCCGGTTTGAAAACTCTCGGGCAGTCTTTTCATCATCCACATTCACTAACTTGACAAGGATAACCGAATCAGACTTATAGCGATATTCCTCAATAAAGAAAGGGACAAAGATTCCGTCCATCTCACAAATCACGTAAGGATCTTCCGAATCATCAAACACATCACTGTTTGTCACTAATGCAATTTCCCCCTTTATACCATGAGGTTTCGCAAATTGGCCTATCTTAAAAACATCCTCTTTCTTTATCATGTCACTCTTTTCTCTACAGTCGGGTTATACGTGCTCCTATGTTATTCAACCGCTGGTCGATATTTTGGTAACCACGGTCAATCTGATCAATGTTATGGATACGGCTTGTTCCTTCCGCACTCATCGCCGCAATAAGCAAAGCGATACCAGCACGAATATCCGGAGAAACCATATTTGCTCCTCTTAATTTAAAACGATTACCTAATCCTATCACCGTAGCCCTATGTGGGTCACAAAGGATAATCTGCGCTCCCATATCAATCAACTTATCAACGAAGAACAAACGGCTTTCAAACATCTTCTGATGGATCAGCACACTGCCGACAGCCTGTGTCGCCACAACCAAAAAGACACTCAACAAGTCTGGTGTCAATCCAGGCCAGGGGGCATCAGCAATAGTCATGATAGAGCCATCGATAAAGGTATCAATCTGATAGGAATCGTGTGTCGGCACATGAATATCATCTCCTACCTGCTCGACTGTGATACCCAATCGGCGGAAAGCATCAGGGATAATGCCTAATTTGTCATATCCTGTATTCTTAATCGTGATATCGGAGCCGGTCATAGCGGCCATCCCGATAAAACTACCCACCTCAATCATATCCGGCAGGATGGTATGTGTCGTACCACCCAATGAGCTTACCCCCTCGATAGTCAACAAGTTTGATCCTACTCCGGAGATATGGGCACCCATACCTATCAGCATCGAAGACAACTGCTGCAAATAGGGTTCACATGCAGCATTGTAGATGGTGGTCTTCCCTTCTGCCAAGACTGCCGCCATCAAGATATTGGCTGTACCTGTCACAGAGGCCTCATCCAACAACATGTATGTACCTTTCAGTTTCTTCGCCTGTATTTCATATAACTGTCGAGTTGGGTCATAGGTAAAATCCGCCCCCAATTTTTGAATCCCGACAAAGTGCGTATCCAAACGACGACGCCCGATCTTGTCACCACCCGGCTTAGGCAATAATGCCTTACCAAAACGTGCGACCAACGGCCCCACGATCATCACCGAGCCACGAAGGGAGCTACTCTTACGTAAGAATTCATCTGTCCCCAAATAATTCAAGTCAACATCATCAGCTTGGAACGTATATGTCCCTACTGCCGGATGCTCAACCTTTACCTGCATATCACGCAACAGTTGGATCAAATTATTCACATCCAAAATATCTGGGACATTATGAATTGTCACCTTCTCCGGTGTCAGCAAAGTCGCACAAATTACTTGCAACGCTTCATTCTTCGCCCCTTGAGGAACGATCTCACCGGACAACCGATAACCGCCTTCTATAACAAATGAGCTCATCGTCCTTTACGTGTAAAATTCTTTTTATTATTATTGTTGTTGTTATTGTTACGAGAAAGAATCGCACGTGATTCCATCAATTTATGTGTCTCTTCATTCAAGACAATCTGCCCTTCTGATAGTTCTTCAAGATCTTTAAATATCTTTGTATCTTCAACTGATTCTTTATTCCAATTCAAAAAAGATTTCTTCATCTGGGTAGCCAAAAGCTTGACAAGAACCTCTTTTTCCACACCCGGTTCAAACTCGGTAGCTTTCTGTATCATCTTCTCCAAAGTCTTGCCATAATGGCGATAACGAATCCGCGAATTACTGTAAGGCAAACGAGGAGGGCGCGTATTTAAATCCTCTTTCTTCACGATCTCATAGGGGTAATCAATATCCAATTTAAAATCTGACATAATAGCCAAATGATCCCAAAGGATATGTTTGAAATCGTTCACATCACGCAAATGTGGGAACATATTTCCCATGATATTGATAATGGTATCGGCACATTGCTGACGTTCTTCCCTGTCCTCAATTGCTACGCAATAATCAACCATGTTTTGGATATTACGTCCATATTCGGGTAGTGCTAACTTCTTCTCTTCTGTGTTATATCTCATCTTATAAATACTGTTTATCATGCAAAGTTACAGATAATCATAGAATATTCCATATCTATAAGACACTTTTCTCATGCGCATGAGAATAAATTCTCATAGGCATGGGATTTTAGTCTCATGCCCATAAGATTATAGCGTAAAAAGTTATGAATTTAGCCGCTCTACCGACTTCACCCCTTTAACCGCATTGATCTTTTTAGTCAGGATGTTCAAAGAGGTTGTATCTCGTACCATCACCGTAAAATTTCCTTGGAAGATGCCATCTACGGAGTCGATATTCAACGAGCGAAGAGATACACCCGATTCTTTCCCGATGACCGAAGTTATATTCGTAACAATCGCAATATCATCCCGACCGACTACCCGAAGCGTGACGATGTAGCCGTCATCGCCTTTTCCACTCCATTTCGCCTGTATGATACGATAACCAAAGCGGCTCAACATCTCCGAGGCATTCGGGCAATCCATCCGGTGGATCTTTATCCCTTGTGTTGAGACGAAACCAAAAACCTTGTCCCCATAAATCGGGTTGCAACATTTGGCCAACTTATATTCAATCCCCGTCAGGTTCTTGTCGATAACCAATACGTCCTTGTTCGTAGAGAACTCCTCTACCGCAGTCGTCGTAATATACTCTTCCGCACTTCGTACATCCGTATGCTCATTAGTCTCCGTCTCCCGACGAACCTGTTCTGAATACTCATCAATCACGATATTGGGATCCAACCGTTCCTCTGCTATCGCGACATAAAAATCGGTAACAGTCTTAAAGCCTTTCTTCTTGATATAGCGCATGATAGCCGCCTCTTCCATCTCGATTTTCCGATTCTTAAAACGGCGTTGCAACATCTCTTTAGCAAAATCAACTGCTTTGGCGACCTCCTCACGAAGCGCCTGTTTGATCTTCACCCGTGCCTTTGAAGTCACGACAATATTCAGCCAATCCCGTTTCGGACTTTGGGTGGGCGAAGTGACGATGGAAACCGTATCCCCATTATTTAATACATGCTTGATCGGAACATTCTTGTCGTTTACCTTGGCTGAGATACACTTGCATCCCAACTTTGTATGGATGGCAAAAGCAAAATCGAGGACAGTCGCCCCTTTCGCCAACTTAAGCAATTCTCCTGTCGGCGTAAAGACATAGATTTCATCTTTATACAAATCCATCTGGAAGTCCTGCATCAGATCCAACGGACTGTTATCTTTTGTTTCCAATGCTGCACGTACCGTATTCAAGAACTCATCCAATCCGCTTTCAGCCTTGCCTCCTTTGTATTTCCAATGGGCAGCCAATCCTCGTTCAGCAATCTCATCCATCCGGCGCGTACGTATCTGTACCTCCACCCATTTGTTCTGCGGTCCCATGACCGTCACGTGCAAACTTTCATACCCATTGATTTTAGGAATGGAGATCCAGTCTCTCATACGTTTAGGATTCGGCTGGTACATATCCGTTATTATGGAATAGACCTGCCAACACTCCGAACGTTCTTTTTCCAAAGGGGTATCCAGGATGATACGAATAGCAAACAGGTCATAGATTCCTTCAAAAGGTACTTTGTTTTTTTTCAGCTTATTGTTGATCGAATGAATGGACTTCGTCCGCCCTTTTATATCAAAATGCAGACCGGCATTTTCCAATCGTTCTTTAATCGGGGCAATAAATTCAGCGATATAAGCATCACGCGAACGCTTCGTCTCATTCAATTTTTGCTTGATGAAATCATATTGTTTGCGATCCAGATACTTTAAAGAGAGGTCTTCCAATTCACTCTTAATCTTATATAATCCTAAACGGTGTGCCAACGGGGCATATAGATAGGATACTTCTGTCGCCAAACGTATCCGGTCTTCATCACTTTTGATCTGCTTACCCAAACGCATCAAACAGAGACGATCAGCAATCATGATCAAAATCACACGAACATCTTCGGCAAAAGAGAAAAGCAACTTATGGAAATTCTCCGAGTCAACAGCTGTATTACGTGCATACAAGTCTGAAGTCTTAAGCAATCGGCTTATCATCAAAGAGACATCTGAATCAAACGTTTCCTTTACCTCCTCTAACGTAATTATCTTTTTAAAGACAGGACGGTAAAGCAACAAAGCTAAAACAGATGTGCGCTTCAACCCTATTTCCACAGATGCGATCAACGCTGTATCTATATTACGGAGCAGACCATTGATACCGTTTTTGTCACGTCCGTAGCAGTCTAATGCGACAACACGCTTCATCAGGTTCTTCATCTTGCTCACATCCGACTTTTCAAGGAAGGAGTACAGGTGGCTCAACAACTGTTTATATTTCGAAAAATATAGTTTCTTCTCTTCGTCTGTAAAGAACGGTTCTCTGTCCATAGTTACCTCTTTTTTCTTCTTCTTTTCTAAAGAAGTTAATAAAACAACCGTAAAAATAAGTTTTTCTACGAATATCAGTGCAAATCTAATGGTATTTTTATACATTTGCGAGACACAAAGATTAATAAACTTTTGTTGCCTGTCTGATTATTAACTTTTTAATAAGATATATACTATGTTAAATGCAAAAGACTTAGAATTGCTTGCAGCTAAAGGTATCAGCAAAGAGCAAATTGAAGAACAGTTGGCTTGTTTCGTAAAAGGATTCCCCTATTTAGGTATCGCAGCATCAGCTTCTGTGGAAAAAGGAATCATGGTCATCTCTCAAGAACAACAAGCGACCTATATGGAAGCATGGGATGCTTATTTGGCTAAGAACAAGAAAATCGTAAAATTTGTCCCGGCTTCAGGTGCTGCAAGCCGTATGTTTAAGAATCTATTCGAATTCTTATCTGCAGATTACAGCGAGCCACAGAACGCTTTTGAAAAGAAGTTCTTCGATGAAATCCAAAAATTTGCATTCTATGATGCATTAAATAACAAATGTATTGAAAACGAATCAAAAGATATCCCTGCATTAGTTGCTAACGGAGAATACAAGGCAGTTGTAGCCAATTTATTAGAAGCAAAAGGTTTGAACTATGGACAACTTCCTAAAGGCTTGTTATTATTCCACTCATACGCAAATACTGCCCGCACAGCCATGGAAGAGCACTTGGCAGAAGGTGCCATGTATGCAAAGAACAATGCTGGTGAAGTAAATATCCATTTCACAGTATCTCCGGAGCACAAACCGTTGTTCGAACAATTAGTGGCTAACAAGGTATCTGAATACGAAGAAAAATTCTCTGTTAAATATGACCTTTCTTTCAGTGTCCAGAAGCCAAGTACTGACACAATTGCTGCCAATATGGAAAACGGCCCGTTCCGTGACAAGAACGACAACCTATTATTCCGTCCGGGTGGCCACGGTGCTTTGATCGAAAATTTGAATGACGTGGAAGCAGATGTCGTATTCGTTAAAAACATTGATAATGTTGTACCTGACAGTTTCAAATGCTCGACTGTTATTTTCAAGAAAGTAATTGCCGGTGTATTGGTATCATTGCAGGAACGTATCTTTAGCTATTTGGAATTAATTGACAGTGGCAAATATACTCATGAACAAGTAGAAGAGATGATCCATTTCTTGCAAGAAGATTTATGCATTAAGAATCCGGATACCAAATTATTGGAAGATGCAGAATTGATTCTTTACATTAAGAACAAATTGAATCGTCCTCTACGTGTCTGCGGTATGGTGAAGAATGTTGGTGAACCAGGTGGCGGTCCGTTCTTGGCTGTAAATCCTGACGGTACTATCTCTTTGCAAATTTTAGAAAGCTCACAGATCGATTTGAAAGACCCTGAAAAGAAAGCTATGTTTGAAAAGGGTACACACTTCAATCCTGTTGACTTAGTTTGCGCATTAAAGAATTATAAAGGAGAGAAATTCAACTTACCTGAATATGTAGATAAGAATACTGGCTTCATCTCTTATAAGAGTAAAGACGGTCGTGAATTGAAGGCTTTGGAATTACCTGGCTTATGGAATGGTGCCATGAGTGACTGGAACACAATCTTCGTTGAAGTACCTATCGAAACCTTCAATCCGGTAAAGACAGTCAATGACCTTCTCCGTACAGAACATCAATAATTGATTTTCTATAATTAAATAGAGAAAGGTTTAGTCCCTCAAAGGGCTAAACCTTTCTTTTTACAAAGAAACACAAATTGGCAAACGAAAAGCCTTGTTTATTCCTCCTAAAACAATATATTTGTGATATTATAACAAATAAAGATTAATCTACCATGCAAGAAAACACAAAGAAAGGAATAAACAGACGAAAGTTCTTAGGTCTTTCCGCCCTTGGATTAGCAGGGCTAACCATTTTACCAAGTTGGGCTATCAATGGAGTACGAATCGCGCCAAGCGACCGTGTTGTCTTAGGATTTGTCGGATTAGGCCAACAAGGTTTATCTGATTTTAAAAGTTTCTCTACTTGCCCAGGTGTACAAGTTGCCGCATGCTGTGATGTTGACTCATTAAAACGTGAACGTTTCAAACGCCGTGTAGAAGCTTGGCAAAAATCACAAAATGTCGCTCAACGTTGCGACATGTATGAATTTTATGAAGACTTATTAGATCGTAAAGACATTGACGTTATCGAAATTGCTACACCGGATCATTGGCATGCATTGGTTGCCATCCACGCTTGCCAAAGTGGAAAAGATGTTTATTGCCAAAAACCATTGGCATATACGATTACAGAAGGATTGGCTATCGCACGTGCCGTTCGGGATAATAACCGTGTCTTCCAAATCGGAAGCCAACAACGTTCCAGCTCGGAATTCCAAAAAGCAATCGAATTGGTTCGTGCAGGGAAAATCGGTCATATAGAAAAAATACACGCCCGCGTAGGAGCACCTCCTAAACCTCTTGATTTACCAGAAATGCCAGTTCCTGCAAACTTAAATTTCAACCAATGGATGGGACCTTTAAATGATCCTAAAGTTCATTATCATCCGGATTTATGTCCTCCAATTTCTTTAGAGCCCGAACAAAATGAGAAATTATGGGGAGCTTGGAGGTGGTATCAAGAAACAGGTAATGGATATACCGCTGACTGGGGAGCTCATATGTTTGACATTGCTCAAGCAGCCATCGGTATGGATGGCTCTGGTCCTATCGAATATATACCACAAGGATATAACGGTACGGAATATGCTACGATGAAGTATGCAAATGGTATTATAATGACAGAACAGCCATATCGTGAAGATAAACCCAATGCGCAAGGTATCAAATTTATTGGAGACAAAGGTTGGTTAAAAGTTGCTCGCGGATATATTGAATGTTCAGATTCTTCTTTATTACCCAAAAAGGAAGATAAAGTTGGAAAAGGGCAATATGAGGTTAGTTCACCACATATGCAAAACTTCGTTGATTGCGTTCGTTCTCGTCAAAATCCTATTGCACCAGTTGAGGTTGGATGTAGTACAAATACGTTATGTTGTCTTTTAAATATTGCCCGTGAATTAGGACGACCAGTTCACTGGGATCCAGCGACACTAAGTTTTAATGGAGATAAAGAAGCAGAAGCACATCGTCTTTATAAATACGAATATCGTAATCCATACAAATTACCTTATTTTGATAAATAATAACCATTAAAAGAAACAACATAGACAGGCAGTTCTCTTCTTAACAAAGAACTGCCTGTTTTTTTACAACCTAATTTCTAAAAGTTTCTTAGGATGAAACTCGATGTTTCAGGGGAGAAACTAAAAGTTTCATCCTAAGAAACTTTTAGGAAATATACCATCCGGCGAATATCGAATCTGGGAAATATACTATCTTTGTCGTAAACTTTATACATAAATCACAAATGATTGTCTACAACACAACCTTTCATATAGAGAAAGATAGCATCAACGAATGCTTAACATATTTGAAAAAACAATATATCCCTAAAGCAGCTGCCAGCGGGTTTCTTTTAAAACCTTGTTTGCGCCGTATCATACAGGCAGAGCAAGAAGAGGGGGAAAGTTACTCCATCCAATTCCATGTTAAAAACATGGACACGTTAAATTATTGGTTGCAAAACGAGGGGAATCAACTTCATAAGGATTTGGTTAATCGCTTTGGTTACAAAATTGCAGGATTCAGTACCTTATTAGAAGAAATTGATTGGGAACAATGATATTGGATCGTGTCATATTAGGTATAGACCCAGGAACAATCGTCATGGGATATGGGCTTTTACATATAGAGAACAATAAGCCCAAACTTGAAACGATGGGTGTTTTACAATTAAACAAATATGAGGATCATTACCTACGCCTACGTAAAATATTTGAACGAGTGTTGGGATTAATCGACCAGTACCACCCAGATGAATTGGCTATTGAAGCCCCTTTCTTTGGGAAGAACGTACAAAGCATGCTGAAATTAGGAAGGGCACAAGGTGTAGCCATGGCGGCCGCATTAGAACGTGACATCCCAATCTTTGAATACGCACCTTTAAAAATAAAAATGTCTATTACGGGGAATGGGAATGCGTCCAAAGAACAAGTTGCAGGTATGTTACAACGTTATCTTCATATTCCAAATGAATCTATGTTACCTCAATTAGATGCCACTGATGGTTTAGCAGCAGCCCTCTGTCACTTCTTTCAAACCAATAAGCCCGTTCAAGAAAAAAAATATACAAGTTGGAAAGACTTTATTGCGAAGAACCCCAATAAAGTCCATTAACATCAACAAAGAAAAAAGTCGGGAACTTGATGCACTCAAAATTCCCGACCCTTTTCTCTTCGTTTATTCAAACATTCTTACTTTGTCTTCGGATTCTTGCTAAAAATTGCATGGACTCGCTTCATGTCAAACTTGGCAGAACGATCATAATAATAAATACCATTCTGTTCTTGTTCAACATCGGTTAGCTGCGTATAACAATAACCGCAGACTTGATCCCCTAACTCAAGAAGTGCATTAACCTGACTTTCCAACCGTTTATAGAAATCCTCTTTCGTCGGAGCAGCATCCCCATATCCCCAAGAAGATTTACGTTCCTTATCATTCTTTGCCGGAGTTGTTTCAGCACATTTGATGCCACCAAACTCATCTAAGATATAAGGACGTTCCTTGTCATATATCGCAGGTTCCAAATCTCCATGTTGAGTATAAGTATTAGTAAGAGCATCCGGACTATTATTCCATGGTCTTGTTTTCAGTGTATTATATTTATAATTGAAGAACTCACCTGTCTCTGCATTGTATACCTTATTCTTTAACTTAACCGGGTCTTGTTCATAATTGTGCATTGTACAAATATCATACACTTCTGTCAATACTCCCCCACTGACTGTATTCACAGGACGAGTTGGATCTATTGCATGAGTCAAATCATACGTATCCTCCATCATTCGGGGATATTGGACATTATCCGGATACCAAGTTTCATTGAAAGGCGTCCATGTGATTATAGACGGATGGTTACGGTCTCGAACCAATATATCTTGCCATTCTGCAAGGAAATTACGAGCTGCTAATGGAGAGCCTTCCCACATGCCCCAGCTGGCATATTCTCCCCAACAAAGGTAACCTAACTTATCTGCCCAATAATAAAAACGTTCTTCAAATACTTTCTGATGCAAACGAGCTCCGTTAAATCCGGCTTGCATTGACAACTCTATGTCTCCACGAAGTGATGCATCTGAAGGCGCAGTCCAAATTCCATCAGGATAAAAACCTTGGTCTAATACCAAACGTTGATAATATGGTTCATTGTTCAAATAAACCTTATTTCCATCCGTATGTACCTTACGCATGCCTAAATAAGAAGATATTCGATCCAATACCTTTCCTTCTTTATCTGATACGATATACTCCACATCATACAATTTAGGATTTTCAGGAGACCAAGTCTGATACTTCTTCATAGGTACAACGATAGGCATTCCTTCTACTGTCTGAACCTGCTTCTTTGCCAACACCTTGTCACCATCCTTGATCTGGATAGTTAACGTATTGGATGACTCTGTACGATAATAACGAGGTGTAAATACTACCTGGTTCTGATCTATATCTGTGATTACTTGAATTGTATTCAAGGAATTCTTATGGGTTGCCTCCAACCAAACCGTCTGCCAAATTCCGGTAGTACGGGTATAAAGGCAACCAAATGAATCATAACGCAAAGACTGTTTTCCAGCTCCTTGATTCTTCCCTCGAAGATTACTATTGGCTCTTACAACTAAATCATGCATCTTTCCATCAGATAACCATTTCGTTACATCAAAGCTAAAAGAACTTGAACCACCGAAATGGCGACCAACAAACGCTCCATCTATATACACTTCCGATTCATAATAAACGGCACCAAAATTCAACATGATTTTATTTTTACTCCATGTTGTTGGCACTTGAACCGTACGGTGATACCAAATACCGGTTATGAAATCTTTATGTCCAACTCCTGAAAGTTTACTCTCTGGTGCAAAAGGTACAATTATCTTGTCTGCAAAACCTCTACTCTTAAAAAGCTCACGTTCATAACCCGTATCAACCAAATCAAATTCATAAGTCCACTCACCATTTAAATTTATCCATTCACTACGTTCAAACTGTGGACGTGGATATTCAGCGCGTGGGACTTCAGCCCTCACGCCTGTTACCATTAACAATGTAACTAATACAAATAACAGTTTCTTCATCTTATCTTATTTTATTTAGAGGGATTCTTACTAAAAATTGCATGGACTCGCTTCATGTCAAACTTGGCCGAACGATCATAATAATAAATACCATTCTGTTCTTGTTCAACATCGGTTAGCTGCGTATAACAATAACCGCAGACTTGATCCCCTAACTCAAGAAGTGCATTAACCTGACTTTCCAATCGTTTATAGAAATCTTCCTTCGTGGGAGCAGCATCTCCATATCCCCAAGAAGATTTACGTTCCTTATCATTCTTTGCCGGAGTTGTTTCAGCGCATTTGATGCCACCAAACTCATCTAAGATATAAGGACGTTCCTTGTCATATATCGCAGGTTCCAAATCTCCATGATTAGCATATGTACCTGTAAGAGCATTTGCACTATGATTCTTCGGTTTAAGCGAATTGTATTTATAATTAAAGAACTCACCTGTCTCTGCATTGTATACCTTATTCTTTAACTTAACCGGGTCTTGTTCATAATTGTGCATTGTACAAATATCATACACTTCTGTCAATACTCCCCCACTGACTGTATTCACAGGACGAGTTGGATCTATTGCATGAGTCAAATCATACGTATCCTCCATCATTCGGGGATATTGGACATTATCCGGATACCAAGTTTCATTGAAAGGCGTCCATGTGATTATAGACGGATGGTTACGGTCTCGAACCAATATATCTTGCCATTCTGCAAGGAAATTACGAGCTGCTAATGGAGAGCCTTCCCACATGCCCCAGCTGGCATATTCTCCCCAACAAAGGTAACCTAACTTATCTGCCCAATAATAAAAACGTTCTTCAAATACTTTCTGATGCAAACGAGCTCCGTTAAATCCGGCTTGCATTGACAACTCTATGTCTCCACGAAGTGATGCATCTGAAGGCGCAGTCCAAATTCCATCAGGATAAAAACCTTGGTCTAATACCAAACGTTGATAATATGGTTCATTGTTCAAATAAACCTTATTTCCATCCGTATGTACCTTACGCATGCCTAAATAAGAAGATATTCGATCCAATACCTTTCCTTCTTTATCTGATACGATATACTCCACATCATACAATTTAGGATTTTCAGGAGACCAAGTCTGATACTTCTTCATAGGTACAACGATAGGCATTCCTTCTACTGTCTGAACCTGCTTCTTTGCCAACACCTTGTCACCATCCTTGATCTGGATAGTTAACGTATTGGATGACTCTGTACGATAATAACGAGGTGTAAATACTACCTGGTTCTGATCTATATCTGTGATTACTTGAATTGTATTCAAGGAATTCTTATGGGTTGCCTCCAACCAAACCGTCTGCCAAATTCCGGTAGTACGGGTATAAAGGCAACCAAATGAATCATAACGCAAAGACTGTTTTCCAGCTCCTTGATTCTTCCCTCGAAGATTACTATTGGCTCTTACAACTAAATCATGCATCTTTCCATCAGATAACCATTTCGTTACATCAAAGCTAAAAGAACTTGAACCACCGAAATGGCGACCAACAAACGCTCCATCTATATACACTTCCGATTCATAATAAACGGCACCAAAATTCAACATGATTTTATTTTTACTCCATGTTGTTGGCACTTGAACCGTACGGTGATACCAAATACCGGTTATGAAATCTTTATGTCCAACTCCTGAAAGTTTACTCTCTGGTGCAAAAGGTACAATTATCTTGTCTGCAAAACCTCTACTCTTAAAAAGCTCACGTTCATAACCCGTATCAACCAAATCAAATTCATAAGTCCACTCACCATTTAAATTTATCCATTCACTACGTTCAAACTGTGGACGTGGATATTCAGCGCGTGGGACTTCAGCCCACACGCCTGTTACCATTAACAATGTAACTAATACAAATAAAATCCTTTTCATAAAAGGCTATTCATTCTCTGGTTCTATTTGGAAAATTAAACGAATACGTTCCATATCAAATTTGGGAGAACGATCATAGTAATAAATACCATTCTGTTCCTGTTCAACATCAGTTAACTGCGTATAACAATATCCCCAAATCTGATCTGATAAAGAAACAACAGCTTTTACCAATCCCTCTAAACGAGAATAAAACTCTTCTAAAGAACGAGGAGGCTCTCCATATCCCCAAGAACTTTGTTGCGATCCTTCCAACTGCTGAGCCGGATTCCATTTTATTCCTCCAAACTCATCTAAAATATAAGGCATATCGTTCTTATATTCAGGAAATACATACTGATTAGTATACATCAAGCCATTGTAACCTATATTCAACTGAGTTAACTCAATCGTACGGTTTGGTGTTTTCTGCATCTTTCCATCTTTAAATAACTGTGCCTTTATTTTTACCGGATCTTGTGAATAATTATGCTGTGTCCAGATATCTGTCATAACATGAACTCCACCACTCGTACCATGGAAAGGACGAGTAGGATCAATCAATTTCGTTATATGATAAAGATCAGTCATAAAACGTGGATACTGTTCACGATCTGGCCAAAATTCCTCATTAGTAGGTGTCCATATCAAAATCGAAGGATGGTTACGATCTCGTTGCAAAATTTCAGTCCATTCAGAGATAAAATTACGAGCGACCTCAATATCATTACAATCCATACCCCAACTTGAAGCCTCTCCCCATGTCAAATAGCCTAATTTATCAGCCCAATAATGGAAACGTTCTTCAAATACTTTTTGATGTAAACGAGCACCATTAAAGCCAGCAGCCATAGAAAGTTCAATATCTTTCTTCAAAGCTTCATCACTCGGTGCAGTCCAAATACCATCCGGATAAAAACCTTGATCCAAAACCAAACGCTGATAGTAAGGTTGATTGTTCAAGAAAACTTTGTTCCCTTCAATATGAACTTTACGCATACCGACATAGCTATTTACTTCATCTACAATACGTCCAGTTTTATCTACAACCTTATATTCCAAATCATATAAAAATGGACTTTCAGGACTCCAAGTCTTCATTTTTTTTACAGGTAATACAACTGTAGACAATGAACTTGCAGAAACGCTCTGTGTCGCAACTACCTTTCCATTATCTTTTAAAGATACAACAAGCTTACCTCCCAATTCTTTATAAAAACGTGGACGAATAACTATCTGTTTTTGATCTATATCTGTTACGACTTGAGTTGAATGTAAAGCTTCAGGATGAACAGCTTCCATCCATACAGTCTGCCAAATGCCTGTAGTACGAGTATAATTACATGCATAAGATCTAAACTGCAAATTTTGTTTTCCTGCGGGTTGTTTTGTACTACGTAAATCACTTTCTGCATAAACAACCAAACTATGAGTTTGACCTGGTTTTACAAAAGATGTAATATCCACAGAAAAAGAAGAAGTTCCTCCAAAATGGCGATTAACTAAAACACCATCAACATAAACTTCTGATTTATAATAAACAGCTCCAAAATTCAACATAATATTCTTCCCTGACCAATCTTGAGGTATTGTAATATCACGTTGATACCAAAAATGCTCTATAAAATCTGTATAAGCTATGCCCGACAATTTACTTTCAGGACAAAAAGGGACTGTTATCTTTTTATCAAAGCCTTTAGATTTATAAAACTCACGCTCCAACCCTGTTCCACTAAAATCAAAGGAACAAGTCCATTCTCCATTTAAGTTTACCCAGTCTGCACGTTCAAACTGAGGACGTGGGTATTCAGCACGTGGAATAGCCCCAATAGAGGCAACACACAAAACAATAAATAAAAAAGTTAGATTAATTCTTTTCATATAAGTTCATCATTTTAATATATTTATAACTGATTGATTTGCTTTCTTCACCTCAGATTCATTAATCTTAATGACTTTACGATCATAAGTCATCAGACCATTCACTTCTCCTTCAACATCTGTTGTTTGTGTATAAACAGCTGCTGAAAAACCTCGTTTTATAAAATCCTTTAGAATTTCTGCATATTTAATATATTCAGCTGTAACTTCATCACTATTTTTAAACTGAATATATCCCCAGTTACGTTTATTCCACCATAAATGATTTTCAATAGGAAGACCTATACCTCCGTATTCCCCTAATACATTGACACGTTGTGGATCATATAAAAACATATCTGGAGCCGGATAATTATGTAAATCCATAATATCTCCACATGGACGATGATTTCCGCCACTAGCAGAATTTACCAAGCGAGAAGGGTCATAGTTCTTTGTCCATTCTGCGACTTTCTCTGTATCAAACTGTCCCCAAGCTTCATTAAAAGGAACCCATACTACAACAGAAGGATTAGACATACATAAATCCATTATTTCTTTCCATTCTTGATAGAAAATAGTTTTTGATTCAGCTTTACGTATCATGTCTGCTCCTCCATTAAAAACTTTAGGGACCCATTTTTCTACTCCCCTATCAGTATCCCCATTTGGCATATCTTGCCATACTAAAAGACCTTCTCTGTCACAATGATAATACCAACGAGCAGGTTCTACCTTCACATGTTTACGAATCATATTAAATCCCCACTCTTTTGTTTTCTTAATATCGAACAATAAAGCTTCATCCGTTGGGGCTGTATACAAACCATCAGGCCACCATCCTTGATCTAATGGTCCAAAATGGAAAAGATCTTGATTATTCAACTGCATACGCATGATACCATTAGCATCACGCTTAGACGATATCTTTCTAAAAGCTGTATAAGATTTCACTTCGTCTAATACTTTACCATCTTTAGATAAAGAAACAGTCATATCATATAAATAGGGATTAGAAGGAGACCAAAGTGTAGGATTATCTACAGCTAAACGTAATTCACTACCTTGAACACCTTTTGCTGAAGCAATCACCTGCCCCTTATCTAATAATTTAACCGTAAGAATTCCAGACTTACAATCACATGAAGTTCCTATAGTTACATTTAACGTATTCGTATCAATATTTGGAATAGTCTTAATAGATGTCACATATGTCGAAGAAACAGGTTCCAACCATACAGTTTGCCATATACCAGTTACAGAAGTATACCAAATACCTTGTGGATTATATCTCTGTTTACCAACAGGTTGATACCCTTTATTTGTAGGATCCCATACACGAACAACTAACTTCTGATTATTCTTTCCTGTTAAATAAGGTGTTATATTAAAAGAAAAAGGCGTGTAACCTCCTTTATGAGACCCCACCAATATATCATTTACAAAAACATCAGCTTTCCAATCTACTGCTCCAAAATTTAATATTACATCTTTATTTTTCCAAGCAGAAGGAATAGAAAAAGTTCGTTTATACCAAAGTTCATTCTTGTCACCTACTTCCTTTTGAACTCCGGAAAGAGATGATTCAACAGCAAAAGGGACCAAAATCTTTCCATCAAAAACAGTTGGTTCCACACAACCGACAGGTTTAATCGCATATTCCCATTCTCCATTCAAATTCGACCAATCTTCACGTTCCATTAATGGGCGTGGATATTCAGGTAATACTTCTTTTGGATTAATCTGTTCAGACCAAACTGTTTTTAGTTTATCTCCTACAGGTTTCCATTGCGCTTGCACTGACAATGTCATGGACAAAACACAACAAAGTAATAGCGTTTTTTTCATGATATTAAATATTACTTACAAATAAAATAGTCACACAAATATAGGAAAAAGCAACTTTCCAACAATTCTATTTTTTTAATAAAAGACAAATTCCTTTATACAACAATCGAAATAAAACAGTCAATCCATAAAAAACACAAGACAACACCAACATCCACAAGAACTGTGTCCAAAGTTCAGACCAACTTGTTTCATAAATAATTATTGATACAATATTCATCAAAAAAGCCAAAAGGAGACAAACTCCCCATATCTTAATTTCTATTTTTTGTCTCTTTACAGTCAAAATCAAATCTCTCATACTCATGCAAAATTTAAATAAGGAATCTTATATTCATCAGGGAAAGTGATAACACGCTCTTCCTCCATTGCCTGCAAACCCAACAATCCTAATACTGAAGAATAATAGGCCTCTTCCACTAAATTTGGAGCAGGTTTCCCTGTTATAGCAGCTTCACAAAAAGCCGTAACCAACTCCACAGACCCATCGCCACTAGCTCCGACAGAAGATTCTCCCGTAATACTCTTAACCCCATCCATGATCAAATGTCCTTTATTCACAGAAGCCGTTTCAGGAACCCAACTCGGACCAGCAAATGCCACATTGTCAAAAATCTTGTGTTCTATCTGATTAATCAATTGCATGATACCTGGAGCAGGATCCACCTCTTCAAAATAATATTTACCCTTTTCCAACTCCATAGTTCCTTTACTACCTAAGATTTCCTCTTCCAAGCCGTAGAATTTATTTGCAATCATAGACTCATAGGTCATCTTGACTCCATTTGGATAGTGATAAATAAGATTGACACTATCATACACTTCACGACCATCTTTCCAATAGATAATATCACCCATCCCCGACACTTTTTCAGGTAACATTTTCAAAGCCCAATTACCTACCTGCAACTGATGTGTAGCCAATTCTGTTACCAATCCACAAGAAGATTCTCTATACAAACGCCAATTTATTTTTCGCTCCAAGTCTGGAGATGGGACCTCACGACGCCAATCATTATTACGAAACCAATATGCACGTATCGAATTAATTTGCCCCAACAATCCCGCATGAATCATGCCCATCGCCTTAATATACTTAGGATCATACAAACGCTGTTGACCAATAAACAATACTTTTCCAGACTGTTTGAACGTATTATACATATCCAAGCACCCCTGACATGTCATCGCCATTGACTTCTCACAAAATACATGTTTACCGGCATGCAATGCATCAATTGTAATATGGGCATGTTCATTCAATGGGGTTGCAATCATAACTGCTTGTATCGTTTTATCATCTAAAAGTCTGCGATAATCATCATAAGTCTTTGCTTTAGGAAAAATTAAAGATGCAGCATCTAAATGAGGGGCATAATTATCACACAAAGCTACAATATCTGCTTGAGGAATAAGCTTTAGATTATTTAGATGATATTGTCCACGAGACCCTGTTCCAATGACTCCTATACGTACCTTTTCTTTAACAAGTTGTTTTTTATCTTCAGTACTACATGACTGAAGCCAAGGGAATGCAGAAAGCAAAGCACCTCCACCTCCTATCATTCCTAAATCTTTAAAAAAGTCTCGCCGACTTATATGGGTAGATTCGTTTCTCATAACAAATATATATTTTTTTCATAAATATCAAAATGGGATACTATATCAGGAATAGAAGCTTCTTCTGCAATCATAAGTGTTGTAGTTAATACCTCTGCTACAATCGGATCCTTAGCAACAACAGATACCATCTTTCTTTCCTCTATAAATTTGCCAGTTCGCGGATTAATAATATGGCATAAATGAGACGGCATATTACCAGACACCGAAAGCGAACTGTCACATAACTTCACATTTGCCACAATTGATTTTGTATATGGATTTTCCAAACTAACCGGCCAAAAATCACCGCAAGGATGTTTTCCAACTGCCAATATAGAACTATTACCAAAATTCACAAGTGCTTTATCTATTCCATTATTTTTTAACAAAGCCTCAACTTTAGAAAGCGCATATCCTTTTCCATATCCCCCAAAATCTATTTTTAATAAATCAGACAAAAAAAAGGCACTATGTTCATCTTCATTCAACAAAATCTGTTCAAATCCCTGCAAAGAGATATCAAAATACCCTTTTGTCCATTCAAAAAAACATTTACAATCTTGCAGAATCCTCCAAAGTTCTTCACTTACCACTAATGGATAAATACAAGCTGTTTGATTCAACTTGGAGACCTCGCTCTCTTGGTCAAAACGATTCAACATTTTATCCAACCGTTTTATCTCCTCTTGTATTTTCCCCCAAATGACAGTCAACTTAGCTGGTTCATCTCCTATCATCAAAATGTCAAACTGTGTTCCCATCACAGAAGACATAGAGCCATGAAACAATCCGGATGATGTATAATAATTAGAATAAGACATATAGCGACGTGTTCCCATGGAATTATTTCCTACAATTTACAAAGATAAAAAAAATGTTTATTTATTAAATAAACAAAGTAACCTTTTTCTTTAAAGTTTCTATTTCTCCTATTTTAGTCTCGTCCTGATTCTCTTATAATATAAAAAAGGGAGGATTGCATGATTTATATTATAAAGATAATCATTATATTTGCATATAGTATAAATTTTCTAAACATAGTAAATTCCGATGAACACTTCAATTGGTAAATACTTTATCCTTTTATTATTTTCTACTTTGTTCATGGTTCATTGCAATACACCATCTAAACAAACAGTAGAAAACGATATCCAATTTGAATCCATCCAAGTAGATAAAACCTATCATCTACTTGATAATCCTAACAATCCCAATTGTAATTTACAACTGTCTTTTACCTTTCCTATCCAATTCCACGACAAAGAAATTTTAAACAGGTTACAAAAAAATTTCGTACACTCTTATTTCGGAGAAAAATATATAGATTTATCTCCAAATAAGGCCATTGTTCAATATGCAGAAGATTACATACAAGCATATAAAGAACTGGAAACAGATTTTAAAGATGAGCAAAAAAAAGAGAAGGAATCACCCATAGACAGTTGGTATTCATACTATGAAATGGCTTCAAACGAAATCACCTATAACCAAAATGGCCTTTTGAGTTATACCATTAATTTTGAAAATTATACAGGAGGAGCTCACGGTTCACATACTTACACCAATCATGTTTTAAACTTGGCAACAGGCAATCCTATTCTTGAAGAGGACATTTTTGTAACAAACTTTCAAGAAGATTTAGCTCAAATATTAGTCAACCACATAGTGAAACTAAGAGAGGTAGAAAATGCAAAAGAACTGGAAAATATTGGCTATTTCAGCATAGAAGAGATTTTCCCTAATGGAAATTTCCTCATAGACGAAAAAGGTATCACCTACACATTTAATGAATACGAAATAGCAGCATACGTTGTCGGGCCGACACATGTATGTATCCCATTCGAAGAAATTTCATATTTGTTAAAAGGTGATAGTCCTATATCAAAATTTATCACCCAATAAATGTTACACAAGAATAAAATAAAATAATCATAAAAGCATGGAATCTATCAATTCAAATTTATCAGTACCCATGTCTGATGACCATTCTGTTGTTCAGATTCAACTACAAATTTTAAGGAACTACTTTCCGGATTTGACACCACTTCAACATACCCAATTGGAAAAGCTATATACGCTCTACTCAGATTGGAATGCAAAAATAAATGTCATTTCCCGAAAAGATATCGACAACCTGTATCTACATCATGTACTTCACTCTTTAGGAATCTTGAAGATGTTAAAGTTTAAAGAGGGTTCTACAATCATGGATATTGGAACTGGAGGAGGTTTCCCCGGCATTCCCTTGGCCATTTTACTTCCAGACGTCCAATTTCATTTAGTTGATAGTATTGGGAAAAAGATAAAAGTAGGGCAAGCCGTTGCAGATAGCATCGGATTACAAAATGTAACCTTCCGTCACTGCCGGGCTGAAGAAGAAAAGCAACTCTTTGACTTTATTGTCAGCCGTGCTGTCATGCCATTAGCAGATTTAGTCAAAATCACCCGTAAGAATATAAAGAAAGCACAACAAAATGCACTTCCCAACGGTTTGATTTGTTTAAAAGGTGGTGAATTACAACACGAAATACTTCCTTTCCAAAAACAAGCAATCACGCTAAATTTAGGAGATTACTTTGCTGAAGAATTTTTCAAAACTAAAAAAGTAGTATATGTTCCATTATGATAACAGTCCAATCTTTTGAATTTAATTACTTTCAGGAAAACACTTTCCTATTATACGATGAGACAGGCGAAGCTGTTTTAATCGATTGTGGTTGTTGCCGGAAAAACGAAGAAAAAAGGCTTCAAGAATATATCTCATTACATAATCTGACACTAAAACATCTGCTTTGCACACATCTGCATATTGACCATGTCTGGGGGAATCAGTTTATCACCCAGACATACGGATTAAATCCCAAAGCACACCGAAGCGATGTAGAGATATTGCCTCCCCCTAACGAACAGTCTAAAATGTTAGGGTTAGGCATAGAGGTAACCAATGTGCCTATTGAAAGTTTCCTAACAGATAATGAAATAATCCACTTTGGTAATTCACAACTGCAAGTTCTCACGATTCCCGGACACTCACCAGGAAGTGTAGCATTCTACAGCAAAGAAAATAATTTTGTAATAGTGGGAGATGCTTTATTTGCAGGCAGTATCGGACGAACCGACCTATGGGGAGGGAATACAAATGAATTAATAACTGCTATCCGTAGCAAGCTATTCACTTTGCCCGACCATACGATTGTTTATCCGGGGCATGGTCCTAAAACAACTGTATTAGCAGAAAAATCAGAAAATCCTTATTTATAAAATCATAGATACTATGGACACGAATAAATTTGTAAATCGCCACATAGGTATTTCGACAGAAGAAATACCTTCTATGCTGCAAGCTATTGGCGTAAATTCAGTAGATGAATTGATCGAACAAACAATTCCATCCAATATTCGCTTGACAGAACCACTTAACCTTCCGGAACCCATGACAGAACGAGAGTTCGCTGAACACATTTCTGAATTGGCGTCTAAAAACGAAGTGTTCACTTCTTATATTGGAATGGGTTGGTATGACACCGTCTGCCCGGCACCCATCCAACGAAATATTTTTGAAAACCCAGTATGGTACACCTCTTATACTCCTTATCAAGCGGAAGTTTCACAAGGAAGATTAGAGGCTCTTCTGAATTTCCAAACAGTCATTTGCGAATTGACCGGTTTACCTTTGGCTAACTGTTCCTTATTGGATGAAGCGACAGCCGCAGCTGAAGCTGCAACAATGTTTTATGGTAGCAGAAGCCGTGGACAAGCCAAAGCCGGAGCCAACAAACTGTTTGTAGATGAAAAGATATTTCCTTCTACATTAGCAGTCATCAATACACGAATGAGCCCTCAAGGAATTCAAGTTGTGGTTGGAGATTATAAAACTCTTGAATTTACACCTGATATATTTGGGGCAATCGTCCAATACCCCAATGCAGACGGTTCAATCGAAGACTATAAAGCATTTATCACACGTGCCAATGCCAATGAAACCCGAGTAGCAGTTGCCGCAGACTTGATGAGTCTTGTCTTATTAACACCTCCGGGAGAATGGGGTGCAGATGTGGTATTCGGAAGCAGCCAACGCTTTGGTATTCCTATGTTCTACGGTGGCCCATCCGCAGCCTATTTTGCGACAAAGAACGACTACAAACGTGCCATTCCCGGACGTATCATTGGTATTTCCAAAGATGCATACGGACATCCGGCTTACCGTTTAGCATTGCAGACACGCGAGCAACATATCAAACGGGAAAAAGCGACCTCCAATATTTGTACAGCTCAAGCATTATTAGCAACAATGGCCGGCTTCTATGCTGTTTATCACGGAGCGGAAGGATTAAAAGATATAGCAGGACGTATCCATGCATATACTGGATTCTTGGCTAACGAATTGGAGAAGTTAGGCTACAAGCAATTGAACTTGAATTATTTTGACACACTCAAGATCCAACTGCCGGAATACGTATCCATCAATGCTCTTCGTGAAATTGCATTGGAATGCAAAGTAAACCTACGTTACTTTGAATCCGGACAAGTCGGCATCAGTTTAGATGAAACGACTCAAACAACCGACATCGGTGTCCTATTATATATATTCGCAGGTGCTGCCGGAAAAGATTACATGTTACAAGAGGCAATACCTTCGCAAACATATTTTGATACGATGTTTAGTCGTACGTCTGATTTCTTACAAGAAGATGTTTTCAAAAAATATCACACAGAAACCGAATTGATGCGATACATTACCCGTTTGGGACGAAAAGATGTTTCATTGGCACAATCTATGATCTCTTTGGGTTCTTGTACAATGAAGTTAAATCCGGCCTCAAGCATGCTCCCACTCAGTCGTCCGGAGTTTATGAATATCCATCCATACGCACCGGAAGAACAGGTTGAAGGTTACACCGAACTAATCGAGAACCTATCTTCCTATTTATGCGAAATCACCGGTTTCAAAGGCTGTACGTTACAACCAAACTCAGGTGCAGCCGGTGAATATACAGGTTTACGTGTCATCCGTTCATATTTGGAAAGCATCGGACAAAGCCATCGTAATGTGGTATTATTACCGGCATCTGCGCACGGTACCAACCCGGCAAGTGCTATCCAATGCGGATTCACTACAGTCACAGTTAAGTGTGATGACAAAGGGAACATTGATTTGGAAGATTTCCGGGCTAAAGCAGAAGCAAATAAAGATCAACTGGCAGCCAGCATGATCACCTACCCTTCTACCCATGGTATCTTTGAAGTTGACATCAAAGAAATGTGCGAAATCGTTCATGCTTGCGGCGGCCAGCTTTATATGGACGGAGCCAACATGAATGCCCAAGTCGGCTTGACCAATCCGGGAACAATCGGAGCTGATGTTTGCCACTTAAACCTACACAAAACATTCGCTTCACCTCATGGTGGTGGTGGCCCGGGCGTTGGTCCAATCTGTGTTGCCGAACATTTGATCCCATTCTTGCCACAACATCCTGTATTATGGGGAGACGATCAAAACACTGTCTCTGCTGCTCCATACGGAAGTGCAGGTATTCTTCCGATCACTTACGCCTATATCCGTTTATTAGGGACAGAAGGATTGGAAACTGTAACCAAGACAGCAATCCTAAACGCCAACTATTTAGCAGCCAAATTAAAAGATAGTTATGGCATTGTTTATACAGGAGCGACCGGACGTGTCGGACACGAATTGATTTTGGAGTGCCGCACAATTAAAGAACGTTCAGGTATCGATGAAAGTGATATCGCCAAACGCTTAATGGACTTCGGTTATCATGCACCGACACTCTCCTTCCCAGTTCATGGTACATTGATGGTCGAACCGACAGAAAGTGAAAGCAAAGCAGAATTGGATCGTTTCGTGGAAGTACTGGAATGTATTTGGAATGAAATTAAAGAGGTGGAAGAAGGTAAAGCATCCAAGGATGATAATGTCCTTAAAAACGCACCGCATCCGGAATATGAAGTAACCGCCGATGAATGGAATCACGCATATCCACGAAGCAAAGCGGCCTTTCCTTTGGATTGGCTGCACGACAGCAAGTTCTGGGTCAATGTTGCCCGTGTGGACAATGCATACGGAGACCGTAACTTGGTTCCAACTATTTGTGCTTGTAACTTATAAAACAGCAATACCGGCTCCAACAACATAAAAAACTCCTCAACATGAGGAGTTTTTTTATTAAGTACATGATTCAAATTTCATATATTAGGAAACTTTTGTTCCATATATTATGAAACAAAATTCTCATCGACATGAGAAAAATATTCTTACCCTATAAAGAAAGAAAAAATCACCCTTCAATGCTCAAAAAGTAGAAAAGTGTGCATATTTTAGATAAAAGTACTTTGATTTAAAGAATGTTTGATTACTTTTGCATGGGGATAATTGCGTCAAAACGCATTCCTAATTATCTAAAATTAGAAATCTAATATTCTACTAATATGAGTTTAAAAATTATTGTATTGGCGAAGCAAGTTCCGGACACCCGAAATGTCGGAAAAGATGCCATGAAAGAAGACGGAACAATCAACCGTGCCGCTCTTCCTGCAATCTTTAATCCGGAAGATTTGAACGCGCTCGAACAGGCACTCCGCTTAAAAGATACCTATCCGGGAACCACTGTAACCTTATTAACAATGGGCCCCGGTCGTGCTGCAGAAATCATTCGTGAAGGATTATATCGTGGAGCTGATGGCGGTTATCTATTGACAGATCGTGCTTTTGCAGGAGCTGACACATTAGCGACATCTTACGCTTTGGCCACTGCCATCAAGAAAATAGGAAATTTTGATATTATCATTGGTGGACGCCAAGCTATCGACGGTGATACTGCACAAGTAGGTCCTCAAGTCGCTGAAAAATTAGGTTTAACACAAATTACCTATGCAGAAGAGATTCTACAAGTAGATGCATCAACTCGCCGTATCACTGTAAAACGTCATATTGATGGAGGTGTAGAAACGGTAGAAGGCCCACTGCCTATTGTGATTACGGTAAACGGCTCAGCCGCTCCTTGCCGTCCTCGCAATGCCAAGTTAGTCATGAAATACAAACGTGCTTTAGGCGCACAGGAAAAGGCAGCTACCACTGTTGACATGCCGGAATTATATGAAACACGCCCCTACTTGAACATCCAAGAATGGAGCGTTGCCGATGTAAACGGTGATTTAGCCCAATGTGGATTATCCGGTTCTCCAACTAAGGTTAAAGCCATCCAAAACATTGTATTCCAAGCTAAAGAGAGCAAAACTTTGACCGGCTCAGATAAAGATATAGAAGATTTGATTGTTGAACTGTTAGCGAACCATACGATAGGGTAAGAATTATGAATAATGTATTTGTATATTGTGAACTTGAAGGTACAACAGTTGCCGATGTAAGTCTCGAACTTTTGACCAAAGGTCGTAAGTTAGCCAATCAGTTAAACTGCCAATTGGAAGCTATCGTTGCCGGTTCAGGACTGGAAGGGATAGAAAAGCAAGTCATGCCGTTCGGTGTTGACAAAGTACATGTCTTTGATGCCCCGGGATTATTCCCTTACACCTCCTTGCCTCATGCATCTATCTTGATCAACCTGTTTAAAGAAGAACAGCCCCAAATCTGCTTAATGGGCGCAACTGTAATCGGTCGTGACTTGGGACCTCGTGTCTCTTCAGCATTGACCAGTGGACTGACAGCCGATTGTACATCCCTTGAAATTGGTTCACACGAAGATAAAAAAGCAGGCATCACGTATGAAAACTTGCTCTATCAGATCCGTCCTGCTTTTGGTGGTAACATCGTTGCTACTATCATCAATCCAGAACACCGTCCGCAGATGGCGACAGTACGTGAAGGGGTTATGAAAAAAGAAATAGCGGATGCAAACTATCAAGGCGAAGTAATCAACCATAACGTAGCTAAATATGTTCCTGAAACGGATTATGTAGTAAAAGTAATCGACCGCCATGTTGAAAAAGCCAAACATAACTTGAAAGGTGCACCGATCGTGATTGCCGGAGGTTATGGCATGGGATCCAAAGAGGGATTTGATATGTTGTTTGAATTGGCAAAGGAACTTCATGCAGAGGTTGGCGCCAGCCGTGCAGCTGTTGATGCAGGGTTCTGTGATCACGACCGCCAAATTGGCCAAACAGGGGTGACTGTTCGTCCGAAACTATATATCGCTTGCGGTATCTCCGGACAAATCCAGCACATTGCAGGTATGCAAGATGCAGGTATCATCATCTCTATTAACAATGACGAAAACGCACCGATTAACACAATCGCTGATTATGTAATCAACGGCACAGTGGAAGAGGTGATTCCGAAGATGATTAAGTATTATAAACAGAACAGCAAGTAAAGAGATGGCAAATTATTATACAGACATTCCGGAACTCAAGTATCACTTGAACAATCCGATGATGGAGCGTATTTGCGAATTAAAAGAACGCAATTACAGAGATAAAGATGAATTTGACTATGCACCACAAAACTATGCGGATGCGTTGGATTCTTTCGACAAAGTACTTGAAATCACAGGAGAAATCACAGGGGAAATCATTGCACCTAATGCAGAAGGAGTAGATGCCGAAGGCCCTCATTGTGCAAACGGACGCGTGGAATATGCTTCCGGAACAAAACAGAATTTGGATGCAATGGTTAAGGCTGGGTTAAACGGCATGACTATGCCACGCCGCTTTGGAGGCCTGAACTTCCCAATCACTCCTTACACAATGTGTGCTGAAATCGTAGCTGCTGCTGATGCCGGCTTTGGCAATATTTGGTCATTACAAGATTGTATCGAAACCTTATATGAATTCGGTAACGAAGACCAACACAGCCGTTTCATTCCACGTATCTGTGCCGGTGAAACCATGTCTATGGACTTGACTGAGCCGGATGCTGGTTCAGACTTACAGTCTGTTATGCTAAAAGCGACATTTGATGAGAAAGAAAACTGTTGGCGTCTAAATGGAGTCAAACGTTTCATTACAAATGGAGATGCGGACTTGCATTTGGTATTGGCTCGTTCGGAAGAGGGTACTAAAGACGGACGTGGTTTGTCTATGTTTATCTATGACAAAAATGATGGAGGAGTAAATGTTCGCCGTATTGAGAACAAATTAGGTATTCACGGTTCTCCTACTTGTGAGTTAGTTTACAAAAATGCGAAAGCAGAACTTTGTGGAGATCGTAAGCTGGGTTTGATTAAATATGTGATGGCTTTGATGAATGGTGCTCGACTCGGTATTGCTGCACAATCTGTAGGGTTAAGCCAAGCAGCCTATAATGAAGGATTAGCGTATGCTAAAGAACGTAAACAATTTGGTAAAGCAATCATCGAATTCCCTGCTGTATATGATATGTTGTCTATCATGAAAGCAAAATTGGATGCTGGCCGTGCCCTATTGTACCAGACTTCCCGCTATGTTGATATTTATAAAGCATTGGACGATATTGCTCGTGAACGTAAATTAACACCGGAAGAGCGTCAAGAACAGAAAAAGTTTGCCAAATTGGCTGATGCCTTCACTCCATTGGCAAAAGGTATGAACTCTGAATACTGTAATCAGAATGCATACGACTGTATCCAAATCCACGGTGGCTCAGGCTTCATGTTAGAATATGCTTGTCAACGAATCTACCGAGACGCACGTATCACTTCTATCTATGAAGGAACAACCCAGTTGCAAACTGTTGCAGCTATCCGTTATGTTACTAATGGTTCTTACTTGACAACTATCCGTGACTACGAAATGATTCCTTGTTCACCAGAAATGGAGGGATTGATGGAGCGTTTGAAAAATATGGCTGATAAGTTTGAATCTTGTACAAACATTGCTAAAACAGCGCAAAACCAAGAGTTACAAGACTTCGTAGCTCGTCGTTTAATGGAAATGGCTGCAGATTGTATCATGGCTCACCTATTAATTCAAGATGCGACTAAAGCACCGGAAATGTTTGCTAAATCTGCAATAGTCTATATGAACTACGCTGAAGCTGAAGTTGAAAAACATCACAACTTCATACAAAATTTCAATGTAGAAACATTAGTCAATTACAGACAATAAACTGCTGTTATATACAAATAGAAAAAGAGGTTATCCTTTCGGATAACCTCTTTTTCTATTTGTAAAGCGACCGCCACAATCTCCATTCTATAAATCCACGCAAGGAGAGATAAACCAAGAATGCGATCCATAGAGCATGATTTCCATACCTATCAAATAAAATATAATAAATAAGAAAGAAAAATCCAGATGCTACTAACATAGAATAAAGCATCCAACGCGTTGCTGTAGCCCCTATCAGAATTCCATCCCATAAAAAAGCAGCAAAACCGGCAAAAGGAATAGCCAAAACCCAATAAAAATAGGTTTCAGATTCTATAATTACAGCTATATCATTTGTCAAAAGAGAAAGAAAGTCTTTTCCGCCTATACTATATAATAGAGTAAATAAAGTAGCCATACAAATTCCCCAATAAAATAACAGACGAATCATCCTATTCAGAGATTTCCAGTTAGAAGCACCTAAATAACGACCTGCCAATGCTTCACCCGCATAAGCAAATCCATCCATAATATAAGAGAACAAGGTAAAAAGCTGCATCAATAAAGTATTAACTGCCAAAATCACATTACCTTGGCTGGCACCTATCGAAGTAAAAAAGGTTGTTACAGCAACTAAACAAAGTGTACGAAAAAAGATATCACTATTTATCTGAAAAAAATGGCGAATAGCCATACCATCCATCAATAATCTTACACAAAACCACTTTCTTAATCGTTTCCAATAATAGAACATAAAGAAAAACAATGCCATCACAAAGCCACCATATTGAGCGACTAAAGTACCCATAGCTACACCCTCTACTTTCATGTGCATGACAAACACAAAAAAAAGACTGGATACAATATTAATTATGTTTTGTATAATAGCAATAAACATGGGGATACGAGAATTCTGCATACCGATATACCAACCAGAAAAACCGTACAACCCCAATACTGCAGGTGCACCCCATATACAAATCCTAAAATACTGTATTGCCAAACTTTCCACCTCTTTAGTCGTATCCAATAATAAAAAAGAGATTTTCTGTATTGGATACTGAAGTAACAATATTATCAAAGAAAGAAACAGGCCTATTCCTACAGAACGAAACAGACAATGAACTACGTCCTGTAAATTTCTTTTTCCAAGAGCTTGGGAAGTCAAACCACTTGTTCCCATCCGTAAGAAACCAAAAAGCCAATACATAACATTAAACAACATTCCTCCAATTGCGATAGCACCAATATAAGAAGTCGCACCTAAATGTCCGACAATAGAAACATCTATTAATCCCAACAATGGTACTGTTATATTAGAAACAATTGAAGGTAATGCTAAGTGAAGAATCTTTTTATTCATTTTCTACATTTCATAATTACAAAGCAAAGTTAAACTAAAAAATGAAGGCTGCGAGATTCACACCCAGCAGCCTTCTACACTAACCCTTAACTTTAACCAATGAAAAACAATAATCTATTATTTTTATGAAACAAATGTTTTTTACTATAGAAAATTATTTTATTAACTCGCTTACAAATATAAGAAACTTTATATAACTTATAAAAATATACAGAAAAATTTATTTTATTCTTTAACTTTTTTTATCATATATATTCTTTTATACTATATTTATCTTTGCACCAAATTATAAAAATGATGAATGAATTGATTATTATAGGCCTGCTTATTCTTATTATTCTATTACAAATCCTTCTTCGGCCAAAGAAAAACAATCCTGAAATAACAAACGAAATAAAACGTTTGTTTGAAGAAATGCAACGTTCATTTGAACATATTGAAAAGAATTTTAGGGAAGACTTCAAATATAACCGAGAAGAGAGCCGTTCTATCGCTAAAGATAACCGTGAAGAACTATCCCATGCGATGAATGATTTTCGTTTGGCATTTGAAAAAGGTATCCATACATTCAATTTGGTTCAAAAAGAAAAATTAGAAGAAATACGTATAACAGTAGATGAAAAACTACAAAAAACTTTAAACGATCGAATTGGTCAATCTTTTCGATTGGTTACAGAGCAGTTAGAAAGTGTACAAAAAGGATTAGGTGAAATGCAAACTTTGGCACAAGATGTCGGAGGATTAAAGCGAGTACTCAGTAATGTAAAAACGCGGGGGAATATAGGGGAAATCCAGCTAAGTATGCTTCTAGAACAAATTTTAGCTCCAGAACAATATGAAGCCAATGTTCACACTCGAAAAGGTTCTGAATCTGTTGTTGAATTTGCTGTTAAACTTCCAGGGCGAGATGATTTTCATGATTTTGTATATCTTCCTATAGATGCAAAATTTCCTAAAGAAATTTATGAACAATTATTAGAAGCCTACGACCTATCAGATCCAATAGCCATAGATAATGCTGGAAAAATTTTAGAAATGACCATTAAGAAAATGGCCAAAGATATTTCAGACAAATATCTAAACCCACCTAATACTACTGATTTCGGTATTATGTTCCTACCTTTTGAAGGTATTTATGCAGAAGTGGTTCGCCGCTCGTCACTTTTAGAAGAATTACAACGTAAATATAAAATAGTTGTAACAGGCCCTACCACTTTAGCAGCAATTTTAAATAGCTTACAAATGGGATTCCGTACTTTAGCCATCCAAAAACATTCAGGTGAAGTCTGGCATATTTTGGGAGCTGTAAAAAAAGAATTTGAGAAGGTTGGGGGAATGTTAGAGAAAGCTCAAAAAAATTTGCAAACTGCGAGTGGACAGATTGAAGAAGTATTAGGAACACGAACAAGAGCTATCCAACGAAAACTTAAAGATGTTGATACTTTAAATGACCGAGAAGCTCGTGCCATTCTCCCTGAGATAGGAGAATTAAAAGAAGATTTGGAGAAAATAGAATAAAACTTAAAAAATTATTTAACTACTTCTATAGTATATAATTTATTAAACTACTATATTTGTACCTTTGTAATTTCAAAGAAGTAAAATTGCATTTACAATTTTTATTAATATACGTATTAAATGGAGAAAAAAAGAGTTTACACCTTCGGTAACGGACAGGCTGAAGGGAAAGCAGACATGAGAAACCTGCTTGGTGGTAAGGGTGCTAACCTTGCTGAAATGAACCTTATCGGTGTTCCGGTACCTC
>SUXM01000035.1 GCA_015060925.1 Parabacteroides distasonis | reverse complement strand
ACATCAGGCAGACTGCCAACTGCGTGTCACGTAGTTTCTTATCCGTTACCGGGACGGTCATCAAACGGTGAAGCTCATCGATCGGCAACGAACGTTTCTTACGGCTCTCGATACCAGTAAACACTCCACTGAAATGCTGAGGAACATAAGGCGCTTCACCACGATCCACCGCACGGTTATAAATGCAACGAAGGCGACGCATGTAGGTCGAGATCGTATTGCGCATACAACCACGGCGCATCAGGTAAACCTCATAGTGGTGTAAACACTCTTTCGTTATCTCTTCATAAGAGATCTCTTCACTATTAAAATAATGTACAAGAGAATTCCACGCATCACGGTAACTCTTGGCAGTACTGTACCTTTCCTCCTCCTGCAAGTGAGAAATATATGCGATGAATCCATCCTTCAAACCCGTTCCTTTCATGTTCAAGTAGTTTTAGAGTTAAAAATACATCCAAAAACTACAAAAAAAATTACATCCGACATAAGTTGAATTTACATCCGATGTAATACAAATTATGTCCGAGGGAATGGAAGGTTACTTTTAATCCTGTTTTCGAATAGTTAAATGATTTATGTTCTATCTTTGTAGCCAACAAATAACAATAAGACATGAACTGGTTACAAGAGGCTTTTTTTGCACCTACCATGATACAGGCAATTATTATCATCTCATTGGTATCTGCTTTAGGGTTATATTTGGGAAGACTTAAGATATTCAACATTTCATTAGGGGTAACGTTTGTCTTCTTTACCGGTATTTTAGCCGGTCATATAGGTGTTGTGGTCAATGACAATATGCTTCAATTTGCCCAAAGTTTTGGATTAGTACTCTTTGTGTATGCATTGGGGCTCCAGGTGGGACCTGGTTTCTTCTCCTCTTTAAAAAAGGGAGGAGTTCTGTTAAACATGATGGGATTAGGTATCATCGTCTTAGGATTATTAATGGCCTTGGTTCTACATTGGATAACCGATATATCCCTGCCCAATATGGTAGGTCTGCTTTGCGGAGCAGTCACCAACACACCGGCTTTAGGAGCAGCCCAACAGGCATTATTGCAAATCAATCCTAACAGCACTAACGAAGTGACAGATATGGCTTTAGCCTGCGCTGTTGCCTATCCGCTCGGAGTAGTCGGTGTCATCTTAGCAATTATTTGTTTGAAATCGATCTTTGCCAACAAGTCCATCGACAATCAAAAAGAGAAAAAAGACAATACAACCTATATAGCCGAATTCCAAGTAACCAATCCTGCCATTTATGGTAAAAGTATCAAAGAGATAATGAAATTGACTAACAAACATTTTGTAATCTCTCGTATTTGGCGGAATGGGAAGGTTAGCATCCCTACCTCTGACACGTTGTTAAACGAACATGACCATCTTTTGATTACCTCTGTCAAATCAGATGTAGAAAACATCAAAATCCTTTTCGGTGAACAAGAAAACGTAAACTGGAACAAGGCAGACATCGACTGGAATGCCATAGACAGCCAATTAATCTCCCGCCGCATTGTTGTTTCACAAAGTAAAATTAATGGCGTAAAATTAGGAGCCCTTCGCCTCCGTAACTTATACGGTATCAACATCACCCGTATAAACCGTGCCGGAATCATCCTGTTACCATCACCGGAATTGCGTTTGCAGATTGGAGACCGACTGACTATTGTAGGAGAGGCTAACTCAGTCAATTCTGTAGGGAAAATATTGGGAGACGAGATCAAACAACTAAACAACCCGAATCTACTTTCCGTATTCATAGGTATCACATTAGGTATGCTTTTAGGAGCTTTACCTATTACCTTTCCGGGCATGAGTACCCCGATCAAGTTAGGTATTGCCGGAGGGCCGGTCATCGTCGGGATTTTAATGGGAGCATTTGGTCCCCGATTCCATCTGACCACCTATACAACGATGAGTGCTAACCTCATGTTACGCCAATTAGGGATAACCATCTATTTGGCCGGGTTAGGCATCCAATCAGGTGCAAACTTTTTTGAAACCGTTTTCCGGGCAGAAGGTGCTTTATGGATTGGATTAGGCTTTTTATTGACGATTGTCCCTGTTCTGATTGTTGGTTTTATGGCCTCTCAATTCTTCAAATTAAGCTATGCCCAAAACATTGGGATGCTGTGTGGCTGCATGGCCAATCCGATGGCTTTAAATTATGCCAACACAACGGTTGATGGAGATGAGCCATCGGTTTCTTATGCAACTGTTTATCCCTTCTCTATGTTTATACGAGTCATTTCCGCACAGTTACTTTTGATGTTCTTCCTTTAAATCAGTTTAGCACATTGAATCAGGACTTTGTCACCATTTGCCAAAGTGGTGGCAAAGAGATAAACAGTTCCTCCATCCCTAATCTTTGTTCGTTTTCGTAATTCCTCTACTGTCAAAGGGAAATTTCGGGCAGTAATATTCGCTTGTGGAATTACTTTAGACAACCTTTTACAAAGTTTTCCGGAAAAGGGATATAGAGCCTCAACCCGGAAAATACGCCCCGGGAACTCCGATACAAATTGTCCAGAAGTATACAGATGGCTACTTATATGCAATTTCTTGACTCCATATCTAACAGCTACTTGTTTAAAAGCTCCCGCCTTTAAGACCGATGCATTCGGTTCATACAAATACCCATCAACCCCTTCCGATTTCAGAACCTCAGCAAGCTGTTCATCCTTCATAGTAAAATCAAAAACGACCTCTTTCCCTTCAGAGACAAAATTGACACAATGGATAATCGGAGGCGCAGTCGTAACTTCCCGCCCTATGACAAACAACAACTCCTTACATTCATTTTTTACAGACAAGACATGAATCTCAACCGTACCAGGTAAAAGCCCCAACGTCTTCTGTATATCAGCCATAGGTGATAATTTGGCAATGACACGAGGAGCATGTTTCAATAACTCAGGTAGTAATTCCGGTAAATTCGGTTCACAATCAGATAAAGCAAACATCCGTTTATTACTTTCCCCTCTTCGAGCCGGATCCAGATAAAAAGCATCCACAAATGGTAAATCCGCAACACACTGTGTTGTATCAGCATTTATCACTTGAATATTATCCCCTCCCAACATCCTGAAATTATAAGCAGCCGCCTCACAATAAGCAGGAAAACGCTCGATATAGGTTAGCTGCTTTACCTTTCGAGAAAAAAAATAGCTATCAATACCCAATCCGCCGGTCAAATCACACATCATCCAATCAGTTTCCACCAACCGTTGTTTGTACAAAGCTGTTTGTTCGGATGAACATTGCTCTGCTGCAATCTTTGCAGGGAAGATCAATTCCCTATTCGCATACCACGAAGGCAATTTCTCTCGTATCTGCCTACGGGCTGCAATCTGCTCGCATAAAAAAGGGATATCCAAATCCGGATATTTTGCCGCAGATAACAACAGACGAGGTAAATCATCCGTCAAATGTTCCTGTATAAATTGAATTTGTTGAGTAGTTAACATTCGTCCTCTATTATCTATTACGGATGCAAAAATAATCTTTTCCAACCACATACCCTATCCTCCCCCCTATCTCCTTTACACAAATAATGACACCATGAACATTTCTCCTAAAATAATAGATTTGGGTTTATCTTTTTATTAGAAAAATATGGAAAAAATTAAATGATATATTTCTATTTTTGTCATATCAAATTGAGAACATTTAAATTTAATAAAAAATGGACAAGACACAAGTAACAAAGCAACAGATTTTGGTAGTTGGTAGTACTAACACTGATATGGTTATTAAAGCAGCTCATTTACCTCGTCCAGGTGAAACTATCTTAGGAGGTACATTTTTCATGAATCCCGGAGGAAAAGGAGCCAATCAAGCTGTTGCAATCGCACGTTTAGGTGCACCTATTACTTTTATTTGCAAAACTGGTACTGATATTTTCGGTCATCAATCCCAACAGCTTTTTGAATCAGAAGGTATCAATACATCCTATATTTTTTCAGACCCGGTGAATCCTTCCGGTGTTGCGTTGATCAGCGTAGACGATAATGCCGAAAACTGTATTGTAGTAGCTTCAGGTGCCAATGCAAACCTTACTCCTGAAGACTTGAAAAAAGCAGAAGAGGCCATTGATCAATGTGACATTGTTTTGCTACAATTGGAAATTCCGATGGAAACAGTTGAGTTTGTAGCCAAAATAGCTTCCGAAAAAGGGAAAAAAGTAATTTTGAACCCTGCCCCGGCTCAACCTTTATCTGCTGAACTATTAAGCCATCTTTATTTGGTTACACCTAACGAGACAGAAGCAGAGATGATTTCCGGAGTCAAAATCACAGATGAAGCGTCTGCTAATGAAGCAGCACGTGTCCTTTCTGAAAAAGGAGTACAAAATGTCATTATAACTTTGGGGTCTAAAGGAGCTTTAGTTTACTGTGACGGTAAAAGCGAAGTTGTTCCGGCATATAAAGTAAAAGCTGTTGATACAACCGCTGCCGGTGACGTATTCAACGGAGCTTTGACCGTAGCTCTTTCTGAAGGATGTAATTTAATTGAAGCATCTCGCTTTGGTTGCAAGGCTTCCGCAATCGCAGTCACTCGTCCGGGTGCCCAATCATCAGCCCCTTACCGTAATGAAGTAGATGTTTTTGATATCTAAACAAAACAAATACAATCATGAGAAAATCAATCTTGAAAGCATTAGCTGTAGCCATGGCAATGAGTTCTTTGGCTTCTTGTTCCCAATCTACAGCAAACCAAAAGACAAACACATTACCGGAATCTGTTACTCTGACCAAAGAGGTTTTGATGGATAAGGTAAAAGGAGGTTGGGCCGGACAAACCATCGGTGTGGTTTACGGAGGTCCGACAGAGTTCGTATACAGAAGTGCCATGATTCCGGATCACTATCCCATCAGAGCCAAATATACAGATGGTAAAGCCAAATGGTATTTAAGTAGGGAATCTACTCTATTCGATGACATTTACATGGACTTAACATTTGTAGAAGTATTCGACCGTTTGGGTATGGACGCTCCGGTTGATTCTTTTGCAATGGCTTTCGCTTATGCCGGATACGATTTGTGGCATGCAAATGAAGCTGCGCGTTACAACATTTTAAACGGTATTATGCCTCCAGAATCAGGTCATTGGAAAAATAACCCCCATGCTGATGATATCGATTACCAAATTGAAGCAGATTTTGCTGGTTTGATGACTCCGGGTATGCCTAACGCTGCTTCTGAAATATCAGATAAGATAGGCCATATCATGAATTATGGAGATGGTTGGTATGGAGGTGTATATGTAGGAGCCATGTATTCGTTAGCATACGTTTCAGACAATATCAATTTTGTAGTAAATGAAGCTTTAAAAACAATCCCGACTGAAAGCCGTTTTCATAAATGTATAAGTGATGTAATCCGTTGGCACAAAGAATATCCGGAAGACTGGAAACGGGCTTGGTTTGAATGTGAAAAGAAATGGAATTATGATATAGGTTGTCCTGAAGGCGCTTTAGCTCCTTATAATATTGACGCAGTAATCAATGCCGCTTATATCGTAATCGGCTTATTATATGGAGAAGAGGACTTATTCAAAACCATGGATATTTCTACTCGCTGTGGTCAAGACTCAGATTGTAACCCAGCATCAGCAGTTGGTATCTTATGCACAATGAAAGGGTACAATTGGATAGAAGAAGAATGGATTAAAAATATCAAAGAGGTGGAAGATATACCATTCCCATACACCAGCAGTTCTTTAAACAAGACTTACGAAATGTCATTCAACCATGCATTACAGATGATTGAACGGAATGGCGGTCAAGTTGCAGAGAATGAGGTTACCATCAAATGCCAAAATCCTATTCCGGTTCGTTTGGAACAAGGTTTCCCAAATCTCTATCCATATGAACGTATGCGTGTAAGAAAAGATTTAACAAAAGGTGGTGAAGTAGAATTAGATGGTACAGGTATTGCCTTTGGAGGCTGGGTGGTATCCAATGAAAAGCCTCATGAATGGAAATATGTGGCAGAAGTTGAAATGTATATGGATGGCCAATTAGTGGAAAGAGCTAAATTACCGACAGGCAGAAAACGTCGTGTAGACCTATTCTGGAAGTATGAAATACCTAAAGGGAAACACGTTTTCACTTTCAAGCACTTAAATCCACGTCCTGATGTTCAAATATATTTCAACGACGTAATCAAGTATACAGATACACCCTGTAATGAAGCTCAATATTAAAAACAAATAAAAACAAAGTTATATGAATAAAAACATTTTAAACGTAGGTTTTGCAGCTTTGATGTTGGGCGCAGTATCTTGTTCTCAACAGCCTACGACAACAGCAACACTTCCGGAAACAAAAACGATTTCCAAAGAAGTATTATTGGATAAAATTAAGGGAGGCTGGGCCGGACAAACAATCGGTTGTACTTACGGTGGTCCAACAGAGTTCAAATTCAACGGGACAATGATCCAAGACAATATTCCTATCGAATGGCATGATCACTACATCAAATGGTGGTATGAAAATATCCCCGGTCTATATGATGATGTCTACATGGATTTGACTTTTGTGGACGTATTTGAACGTTTAGGTTTGGATGCTCCAGTTGATTCTTTTGCCAATGCATTTGCATACGCCGGATATGATTTATGGCATGCCAACCAAGCTGCTCGTTATAACATCAAAAACGGTATCATGCCTCCAGCTTCAGGCCATTGGTTAAACAACCCCCATGCTAACGATTTGGATTATCAGATTGAAGCTGACTTTGCCGGATTGATGACTCCGGGTATGGTTAATTCTGCTTCTGAAATTTCAGATAAGATTGGTCACATCATGAATTATGGAGACGGTTGGTATGGCGGTGTATATGTAGGAGCTATGTATTCTTTGGCTTTTATTTCTGACGACATCAATTTTATCGTGGAAGAGGCTTTGAAAACGATCCCGAAAGAAAGCCACTACTATCAATGTATGAACGACGTGATCAATTGGCACAAACAATATCCAAACGACTGGAAACAGACCTGGTTCGAATGCCAAAAGAAATGGGTTTCTGAAGAGGGTTGTCCGGATGGCGCATTCAACAACTTCAATATTGATGCTGTAATCAATAGTGCTTATATCCTTATCGGTTTATTGTACGGAGAAGGTGATTTCTATAAAACCATGGACATCTCTACCCGTTGCGGACAGGATTCAGACTGTAACCCGGCATCTGCCGCAGGTATCTTAGGTACCATGATCGGTTATAGCAATATCCCTGGATACTGGATGAAGAGTTTAAGAGAAGTTGAAGATATGGACTTTGCACATACTACTATTTCTTTGAACAAAACCTACAATATGTCATTCAACCAAGCATTGCAAATGATTGAAAGAAATGGAGGACAAGTTTCTGAAAACGATGTTACAATCAAATGTCAGAATCCAGTTGCCGTACGTTTTGAAAAATCATTCGAAGGTACATACTTGGTAAAGAAAACTCCTTACAACAAAGACATTATTGAAGCTGGAGCTATTGAAATAGATGGTAATGGTGTCGTATTCAAAGGTCGTGTTCGTTATGCCGATCCAAGCTATGTTGCTAAAGTTGAAATGTATATGGATGGAGAACTTGTTGAAAGTGCTAATTTGCCGGCTGATTCAAACCGTAAAGACTACCGTCCAACATTATTCTGGAAATTCCAGATTCCAAAAGGGAAACATACATTTACTTTCAAATGGTTAAATCCAGTACCGAAAGTATCTGTTTATTTGGCAGAAACATTGACTTATTCTGATGCTCCGGTTATTCCGTCTCATCAACAATAATCAAATTCTATAAACAAACTTTTTTCATTACCTAACTTCTTCAAAAGAAGTTATCTTCAAATAATAATACAAATATGAATAAAAACATTTTAAATGTAGGTTTTGCAGCATTGATGTTGGGTGCAGTATCTTGTTCTCAACAGCCTACAACTACAACCCTTCCGGAAACAAAAACTCTTACCAAAGAGGTGTTATTAGACAAGATCAAAGGAGGTTGGGCCGGACAAACCATCGGTGTGACCTATGGTGGTCCAACTGAATTCAAATTCAATGGAACCTATATTCAAGATTATGTAAAGATGCCTTGGTACGATGGGTATATTAAATGGTGGTATGATAATATTCCAGGACTATACGATGACATCTATATGGACTTAACATTTGTAGATGTATTCGACCGCTTAGGTTTAGATGCTCCGGCTGACTCTTTTGCTACAGCTTTTGCATACGCTGGGTATGATCTTTGGCATGCCAACCAGGCAGCTCGTTATAATATCATGCATGGAATCATGCCTCCAGAATCTGGACATTGGATAAACAATCCACATGCTAATGATATCGACTATCAGATTGAAGCTGATTTTGCCGGATTGATGTCTCCAGGTATGCCTAATGCAGCATCTACAATTTCTGATAAAATCGGCCACATCATGAATTATGGAGATGGTTGGTATGGAGGTGTTTATGTAGGAGCCATGTACACTTTGGCATTTATCTCTGACGATATTAATTTTATCGTTGAAGAGGCATTGAAAACTATTCCGAAAGAAAGCCGTTACTATCAATGTATGACAGATATAATTCGTTGGCACAAACAATATCCAAATGACTGGAAACAGACTTGGTTTGAATGTCAAAAGAAATGGTGCGAAGAGGTAGGTTGCCCAAGTAGTGCTTTTTCTTCTTTTAAAATTGACGCAATCGTTAATAGTGCTTATATCTTAATTGGATTGCTTTATGGAGAGGGTGATTTCTATAAAACTATGGATATCTCGACCCGTTGTGGTCAGGATTCTGACTGTAATCCAGCATCTGCTGCCGGTATCTTAGGAACAATGTTAGGTTATAGCAAAATTCCGGAATATTGGATGAAAAATATAAGAGAGGTAGAAGATATGAACTTTGCCTATACAAACATTTCTCTAAATAAAACCTATCAGATGTCATTTGATCAAGCATTACAAATGATTGAAAGAAATGGAGGAAAAGTAACCGAAAACGATGTAACCATCGCTTGCCAGAAACCAGAACCAGTCCGCTTGGAAGTTTCTTTCGAAGGATTATATCCGATTGAAAATCGTGTTATGAATAAGGATCTTGATTTAGTAGATAAGGTTGAAATCGAAGGTACTGGTGCCGTATTTAAAGGACGAGTAAAAGATGCTCCAGTTGATTATATTGCAACTGTTGAAGTTTATATGGATGGTAATTTGATTGAGACAGCTCAGTTACCTTCTGCTGCTAATACAAAAAACTACCGTGTAGATTTGTTCTGGAAATATCCGGTAGAAAAGGGAAAACATGTCTTTACATTCAAATGGACCAACCCTATCCCTAAGGCAGAAGTAGTTCTTTCTTCAGTATTGATTTACTCTGATGCCCCGGTTAACCCGCATCACGTATATTAATACGATATTTATCTGTTATATTCAATTAGGTCAGGAGACGAAAGTTTTCTGACCTATTTTCATTTTCAATCTTTGAAAAAAAGAAAAACGAGGGTGCAACCATGTACACCCTCGTCCAATCAACCAAAACAAAACCTAAACATCTACCACCTTCACTGCTAACCCAGATAAAAGAGGTAATAAAACCAAACAATCTTTTAACCTTAAAAATAACCTCGTGATTTATCTTTATATGTCGGCCATGCACCCTCTTTCGAACATACATAAGCCGCAATTTGAATGGCATATTCATGCGCTTCTCTTAAAGAAGCCCCTTTTAAAAGAGAGGTGATCAATGCACCTGTAAAGGCATCTCCTGCTCCGACTGTATCAACGACCTCTACTATTGGTGTTGATAAAATAGAGACCACCTCTCTGGTATATATCGAACTATATGAAGCTCCAGCCGTTAACACAACCATACGCAAACCATAATGTTCTATAAACCACTGTGCTATTTCCTCTTCTGTTCCTGATAAACCAAACAGTTCTCGAATCACCTGCAATTCTTCATCATTAATCTTCAACACATTCGCCAAGTAAAGAGACTCTTCTATCAACTCTTTCGTATAATAATGCTGCCTCAAATTAATGTCAAAAATACGATATGCCTCCTCTGAAGCAAATGAAAGTATTGTTTGTATGGTATCTCTTGATTGTGGAGAACGCTGTCCTAACGTACCAAAACAGATCACATCCGCCTCTTCTGCCAAATCGATCGCTTTAGAAGTCGGGACTAAATAATCCCATGCAACCCGTTCTTTGATCTCATAATTAGGTATACCATTCTGTAAAGAAACCTGTACCGTTCCTGTTGGATAAGGGACTTTCTCTATCACATATTTAATAGAGTTGGATTCAAGTTCCTGTAGGATTTCACAACCTAAATCATCATTACCGACTGCACTGATGGCATACCCTTCTGCTCCAACCTGTGAAGCATGATATACAAAATTAATCGGAGCACCTCCTACCTTCTTACCGGTCGGAAGCATATCCCAAAGCAGTTCGCCCACACCCACAACTATTGGTTTTCTACGATTAACTTGCATCTATCTTTTTTATTTTTGACATTGCAAATGTAGAGCAAAAAGATAAGAAGAATGATAACTAATGCAACATTTTCAATAACATCCGTTACATAAAGACCTTATATTCAACAATAATACTTAAATGTTACATCTATGTAACATTTGTTATATATAACCAGTTTTATTCTTTCTCCTGATATTCAGATGGCGTCATGTTATACACGGCCTTGAAACATTTTGAGAAGTAAGCAGGCGAACTAAAACCAGTAGCATAAGCAATTTCATTCACATTTCCCTTATTTTGACGGAGTAGTACTGTTGCCTTCTTTAGTCGAAAATTACGTAAGAAATCAGTTGGTGTCACTCCTGTAACCCCTTTTACTTTACGATACAGATGTACACGGGAAAGTCCTAATTGTTCACTACCTTTCTCAATATTAAATTCCGGATCAGCATACGATTCTTCCATTAACTTCAAGAAACGGTTCATAAAGAGCTCATCTCCACTTTCAACTTTTTCCATTTTATCTGTAGGCAAAGTAGAGGAATGATGAATATAAGCCTCTCGCAATCGGTTACGTTCCTCAAGCAGTTTTATAATCTGTAATTTGACAATCTCAACATTAAATGGCTTTTGCATATAGACATCTGCCCCTTCAGCTATGCCATACATCTGCTGTTTATCATCAGACAATGCAGTCAAAAGAATTACTGGAATATGGCTTAAAATTAAGTCCGTTTTAATCTTTTTACAAAGGTCAAATCCATTCATTTCTGGCATCATGACATCAGATAAAACAATCGATACATCCTCTTTCATCAATATGTCCAATGCCTTTATCCCGTTATCTGCTATCAAAACTCTAAAGTTTTGACTCAATTCCTGAACCAAATATTGTTGAATATCCCAATCATCTTCTACGACTAAAACAGTATATCCATAAGAACGATCCAATTTTTTTTCCAAATCTCTTGTATCTAAATAGGCTACTCCACTTGATAGTTCTGTAACATTTGGATCAAACGTACAAGATGCATCAAAATGATTTTTCCCTTTCAATAAAGTTACAATAAAAATTGTACTAACTTTCGGAACACTCATTACTTGGATTGTTCCCTTATGCATACGGACAAACTCACGGGTCAAATGTAAACCGATACCGGTACCTGTTCCATAGTTTTGTTCACCTGTATAAAAACGGTCAAATACCGAACCAATATCCTCTGCAGAAATACCGGTTCCATTATCTTCCACAGATAACTCTACCACATCGTCTTGGTCTTTTAAACGTATCACGATGATACCTCCATCTAATGTAAACTTAAAAGCATTGGATAATAGGTTCGTAAGTATTTTCTCCATTTTATCCCGATCAACCCAAAGTTTCATATCCGGTTCTTCATATTTAAAGATAAAATGGATATGCTTTTCTGCCGCTATGGTCTCAAAACAGGATTTTATCTCTATAATGAGAGAAACCATATCAACTTCGGATACTCGCATATTCATCTTATTATTTTCTACTTTTCGGAAATCAAGAAGTTGATCCACCACCTTTTTTAATCGTTCAGCATTCTTCTGAATAATACGAATATCATCAGTCATAGGGGAATCTTGAGGAACTGCCTTTGACAATTTCCATAAAGGACCTAAAATCAATGTTAAAGGTGTCTTAATTTCATGAGTAATATTGGTAAAGAATTGCAACTTCTGAGCAGTCGACTTCTCTATCCGCCTATTAGCTTCTGCCAATTCTTCTTTTTGATATTCCACTTGAAGATTAGTACGCTGCAATTCCCGATTCTTCCTACGTATAGCACGGTCAATGCGTATGACATACATGATGGACAAGACAAGTAGCCCCATCAATAAAAGAATAATGCCAACCGAATTTTGTAAAAATTTATATTTAGAGAATATTTGCTCCAAATTAGTCCTTTGTTGTTCAATCTGGTGTTGGTAATCCACCACCTGTTCCGACTGTATATATAAAGTACCTGCATTATCTTTATCAATCAAAGCTGAAGAGAGAAGATATTGTTTGGGGACTGACTGACCGGCAATGATCTGCATAGCCACACGAATAGCCAAACTTCCACCTGTGGGAGAAAGTATGGTTGCTGCTAATTTTCCTTGGGTTACAGCTTCTAACCCTCCTCCTTTTCCAGAGATAGCATCAATACCTACAAAACAGAGTTGTTCCAACAATTTAGGATTCCTTTTTTCAATTATCTGCCTTGCAGACAAGGCCATGACATCATTATGGGCAAAGATTATATCAATATCCTCCAATGAATCTAATTTAGCCATTTCAGCCATAACAATCTCCGGCTTCCACTTCCCAAAGATTTCTTTGACTTTCACATGGTCATCCAACACATCATGAAGCCCTCTATGACGTTCTTGTGCAGAAGAGGAACCCGGTAATCCCCATATTTCTAAGATTTTTATATCTTTCTTTTTTAGTTGCCTATTTATAAAAAGTCCAGCTTGACGTCCAATCTCATAGTTATCCCCTCCTATATATGTGGTATATTCATCCGAGTTGATCTTTCGGTCGACCAATACTGTCGGTATCCCGGCACGATAGGCTTCAATCGCAACAGGAGTTATAGGTTCTGCCTCATTAGCTGAGATTATTAATAAGTCTACTTTTTTTTGGATTAAATGACGAATCTGTTCAACCTGCAACAAACTACTATCCGCTGCATCTTCTATTATCAAAGAGAGGTCTGGGTATTCGGATGCCTGCACTTTCATATCCAACAACATAGATTTGCGCCATGCGCCTTCCAACGTACATTGAGATATGCCAATAACAATCTTATCTTCCTCTTCTCTCAGTTGACAAGAAAAGCTGAAAAATAGAAATAAGATTAACGAAGCTATATTGAACAAAACCGACCTCATAGTGGCATTCAAACCCTATTTCCGCAAATATAAAGAGAAATAATCTATCAACCAATATTTATTTTGTACTTTCGCACCAAAATATAATCATACCATGAAACTTATCAATCAAATTTTATTGAATCAAATAACTGAACAGGCAAAACAGTCTTCACGGTTACGTATGAATTACAATTTCCATGAGCATTTAGAAGACCCCATCAATAGATTGCTTAATGCTTTAGAACCTGGGACCTATTTACGCCCACATCGACATTTGAATCCAGACAAAGATGAAATTTTTCTACTTCTTCGTGGCAGGGTTATATTATTCTTATTTGATGAAGAGGGACATATTACAAACAAACAGCTGTTAGATCCTTTAAAAGGACTTTACGGTGCAGAGATAAAAGCAGGTATTTGGCATAGTTTACTTGTTTTGGAATCAGGTAGTGTCATCTATGAAATAAAAGAAGGTCCTTTTGTTCCTCTTGCTCCCGAAAATTTTGCTCCGTGGAGTCCAAATCCTACTCAAACAGAAGAGGCAAAGAAATACATGGATTTCCTTGCCTCACAATATCAAATAGAAGAATAGTATTACTCTTGGATCAATTGCATTTGACAATGTTTACAATCAAAATGTAAACGCAAACGAGTATCCTTATAAAGCAAATAATAGGGCTCTTTATAAGGAGATTTTTTCTTTTGATAAATAGGACACCATCCCATGTTGTAACGTAGACAATGTTTAGTAAACATCAAAGGAACCTGTTTCAAAGGTTTTAATTCAAATGCTGGGCTGATTTCCCTAACTCCATGTTCTTTATAAAAGGCTTGTGCTTTCTGATTTGAGACATTCCCCAAGTAGGAAAGTTGAGTTTGAGGGAAACGAGTTTTTTCTTGAGAACGAAGAGGCTTAACAACTTCTCTATTATAACGTATCCTTCTGTTTGCAACTAATTTATCAACAGCCTCTCTACGCATTTCAGCTAATAAAGAAGAGGGGACAAACCACTTCTCTGTAAATATAACATTAATTTGAGAGGCTTCAAACGGTGTATTTCCTAACTTAGATAATTGTTTACTGATATTATCTCGTTGATCACTACGAGCCAACTCCTTCTTAAAAGGTTTGGAAATCATAATACGTCCACCAGCTTCATCTTCCATACAAAGTGTAAAGCCAAAAGCATTATCTAAAAACTGAATCTGTACATCTAATTTACGTTCTGCCGAAGGTTTTGCTAACAATTTTTCAAAAGTATGATCATAATTACGGTATAAAGGCGTTTTCAAAGAAACAGATGGCATTTCTAAAGGGAACACACGATTGGCATCAACTCGATTAACCCGAAATCCCTCCAGCTCACCTCGCTTGTTAAAGAAAACAAGTCCATCTCCATTATTGAGTTGTTTTAAACCTGCAATAGTAAATGAGTTACCTCTTATCTCTTTAACCGTGCCGACCAATTCACCTAAAGACTTAGGTGTATCAAATGATGCTATATCTGTAGTCCGTCCGTTCAATAAGAAAGGAGTAAAACCTCGATTAAAACTTTTCTCTGCTACAGGTTCAAATGTTAATACACTTTTTCCTAATGAAGATCTAATAAATTCCTTCCTACGAACAAATATCTCATCTAATTTCTTGCGATAAAAAGCTGTAACATTCTTTACATAAATAACATCCTTCAACCTTCCTTCTATTTTTAAAGAAGAGACACCAGCATCCAACAATGCTTCTAAATGTTCAGAACGATTCATATCCTTTAAAGATAAAAGATGTTTACTTGAAACGATTTCCTCTCCTGTAGCATCAATCATCGTATAAGGTAATCTACAATATTGGGCACACTCTCCACGATTAGCACTTCGTCCGCTTAAAGCTGCACTCAAATAACATTGGCCACTATAACTGACACACAATGCCCCATGCACAAAAACTTCCAACGGAACAGTTGTATTTTCTGCTATTTGACGAATCTCATTCAAAGACAATTCTCTGGCTAATACAATCTGCTTAAAACCAACCTTCTCTAAAAATTGGACCTTTTCCTGTGTACGATTATCCATTTGTGTACTTGCATGAAGCGGTATAGGTGGCAAATGGAGTTTCATGATGCCCATATCCTGAATGATTAAAGCATCGACACCAATACGCCAAAGCTCCCATATCATAAATTGTACTTCATCTAATTCTTCATCTTTCAAAATTGTATTCAATGTAACATATATACGTACACCATATAAATGAGCATACTGGCATAATTTACCAATATCCTCCAAAGAATTACCTACAGCCGCACGTGCCCCAAATTTAGGAGCACCAATATATACAGCATCTGCTCCATGATTTATAGCTTCTATCCCACATTCCAAGTCTTTAGCGGGGGACAATAGTTCTATTTTACGAGAAGGAAATGTCATCTAAACAATTATAAGTTTTTTAGATATTGAATATCTGTAATATTAAATGGAGTTTCTTGGTACACATAATAATTTAGCCAATTAGTAAAAAGTAAATTAGCATGCCCACGCCAACGGACAACCGGACCTAAAGCAGGATCATCATTTCGATAATAATTTTTAGGTATAGAAATCGGTAATCCTTTATTTATATCCCGTACATATTCATCATTCAATGTATAAGGAGAATATTCAGAATGTCCTGTTATAAAAAATTCACGACCACCACGTGCCATAGTCATATAAACGCCTGCATCTTCACTTTCTGAAAGCAGAGTTAAATCTTTCACTTTCATAACATCTTCTTTACGAATCTCCGTATGACGACTATGAGGAACATAAAATTCATCATCAAAACCACGAAAGATAGGAACATAAGGTTCTCGCAAAGTATGACGGAACACTCCAAACATCTTTGCAGGTAAATCATATTTAGGAATATTATAAAAATGATATAAACTAGCTTGAGCTGCCCAACAAATATATAATGTAGATGTTACATGTAAACGTGCCCAATCAAATATTTCAATAATTTCATTCCAATAGCTAACCTCTTCAAAAGACATTTGTTCCACTGGAGCACCTGTTACAATCATACCATCATAATAATCATCTTTAATTTCATCAAAGTCTTTATAAAACTCCTGCATGTGTTCTATAGGTGTGTTCTTAGGAGTATGTCCTTTGATTTTCATGAAATCCAATTCTACTTGCAAAGGAGTATTACTCAATAGACGAACTAAATCTGTTTCTGTTGTAATTTTCAAAGGCATTAAATTTAATACGACTACACGTAACGGACGAATATCTTGTGTAGAAGCACGTAACGAATCCATCACGAATATGTGTTCTTTCTTTAATAGCTCAATAGCTGGTAAATTCTTTTGTAAGTTTAAAGGCATATTTTTTATCCATTATAAATAATTGAACAAATATAGTAATATTTCAGCATCAACATTCTAAATTAGAGATGTCATAAACAAAAAAAGGATTGACCAGTTGGTCAATCCTTTCTTCTCTTAAAAAAACGGCGGCTACCTACTCTCCCACTTTTACGCAGTACCATCGGCGTGGTTGGGCTTAAC